>CAJGCV010000028.1 GCA_904501915.1 uncultured Akkermansia sp.
CACCATGCAGCAACTCCCCGGCAGGAAAGATATCAACTCGCGCAACAGCGTGTATGAGCAGAGCGCGCTGGATACCTTCTACGGCAAGACGCAGGAGGAGGCGATGGAACTCCTGCTGGAGAATTTTGCCCATTACAGCGAACACCTCGGGTGGATGAGCTCTGCCGGCTTTGCCTACTATGGCCAGGCCTGGGAAAAGATGCTCGATTGCTACGATTTCGAAGCCGCCGATTCGGAATTCACACACGAGTTTACCAGTTACACCCGCTGCATCATCGTCTGGCGCTACGGCTGGTGGAAAAATGACCCGCCGGAATGCCGCGAAATCCTGCGGAACATGCTCTCTTTCTGTGAAAAATATCACCATGGCGATGACTGTCTCCGTGCCTGGCTGGACGAGAAAAACTAACTCCGGGCTTCCCTATGAACAGACGGAAAGAACAACACAAAGAGGAAAAAAGCAGCTCGGTTGCCATGAGCGTTGCGCTTATGTGCTTCTCCGGTGGTGCGGCATTCGTAAATGGCAACGCAGCCTATATCTCGCTGAACCGTGATTCAGCAGAATACGCCATCGTCAGAGGAACGCTCAACAGCGGCGCAAGCTGGGGCTCCAGGCCCCGAGTCAGCTTCGACTATGAGGGCGAACCGCATGAACTGCGCAGCGCCGGGTTGCTCCTGACAAAGGGCCAGCTGCGCAGCATCCATGACGAACTGGGCTATATTCCCGTCTGTGTAGACAAACAGCACCCGTGGAATGCCGCCGTCTGCCATGAATTGACCACTTTCGGCGCAGCCTGCACCTTGTTACCCGGACTCCTGTTCCTGGTCTCTCTTGTCTGGTTCCTGCACCTTATCCGCAGAAAGAAACAGAGCAGCAGCCTCACCCTCAGAAAAAGCCGGCGACATCGGTGAACTCAATAAAAATCCACATATTCCCGATTTCAGGCATTTTTAGAACACTCAATTCCCGCGAATCGGGAATGCGATTCCCGATTCGCGGGAATTTGCTTGACTTAAAGCATCTCTGATTCTACTGTATGAGCCAAAAGAAAGGGGCGGAATGCCCTTTGGCATAACTGGATTCCCCATCTCTGCCCTTTAATTTTCCTGCGAATCGGGAATTTCGCAAGAACAAAACGAGATTATGAACACCCTGCCCCGCAAAGAAGATATCAACGTCTACGACTCGCTCGATGAGCGCTCTGCCGTAAGGGAATTCTACGGCAAGACACGCGAGCAGATTTTCAAGGAACTCATCGATGGCTACCAGTACCTGCAGGAAAGCCTCGCCTTCATGGGGCCGGTAGGATTTGCCTACTACGCCCCCGCCTGGGAGCGGCTTTTCACACACTTCGACGATGCCGAGGAGCTCGAAGTTGTCGTCCAGTGGACCAGGTGCATCATCAGCATTCGCTGCATCAGCATGGACACAGAGACCCCCGAGTCCATTGCAGCCATGCACCGCATGCTGGATTGCTGCGAGGCGTTCTACCACTCCGACACCTGCCTCAACTACTACGTTGAGGAAGCCCGGTTATACGGCTATGCAGAATCCCTGCTCGCCTGCCCACCGGAACTGCAGAAGGAGTTGAAGGCATGCGCCAGATTGAGAGCGCAGCTGGGTAAATAAAAACAGACCGGGAGCTCATGCCCCCGGCCTGCAGAATCTTGCACTGAAACAAGTTATTTCGCCTTGTTCTGCCACCCACCGCCGAGCTGGGTATACAGGGTGGGCACACAGGCAGCATACTGGAACCGGTAGGCAGCCAGCTGGGTCTGCGCCGGGAAAAGCCCCTGCTGTGCCGTAAGCACCTCATAATAGCTGGCCATACCCTCTGCATAGCGGGCCTTGGAAAGCTTCACACTCTCCTGATAAGCGGCTACAGCCTGCTCCTGCTTCTTCATAATCTGGCGCAGTTTGTTGCGCTTCACCAAGGTTGTGGAAATCTCAGACATAGCAGCCAGTACGGTCTGCTCATAATCCGCCTTGGCTGCCAGGAAAGCATCGCGCTTCATCTTCTCATTAGCGCGCAGCTTACCAGCCTGGAAAAGCGGGCCTGCCAGATTAGCGCCAATGCCCCAGCCATCAATACTGCGGCTCAGACCGTGGCGCAGGTCGGGAGTGGCAATACCACCAAGGCCGGTCAGGCTGATGCTCGGGAAATAACTGGCAATAGCCACACCAATATCAGCATTGGCAGCACGCAGCTTCTGCTCCGCAGCGCGAATATCCGGGCGGCGGGCAATCACATCTGCCGGTATACCGGCTGCCACCTTACTGGCATTGGCAAATGCCATCATATTGCCACCGCGCTCAATGGCTCCGGGCATGCGCCCCGCCAGCGTGGAAAGGGAGTTTTCCAACTCGGTAATCTGCATCTGCAGATTCGGAATCTGCGCCTCTGCGGCAGAAAGGGCAGCCTGCGCAGAAGCTGTCTGCAGTCGGTTAGCCACACCATTTTCCAGCTGGTTCTCAAAAAGCTTAAGAGAATCGCGGTAGGATTCCACAGCCTCATTGGCAATCTTAAGCTGCTCATCCAGCATAATAAGCTGGAGATAGCCGCTCGCCACCTGCTTCATCAGCGAAATACGCAGGTTATTGAAGTTCTCTTCTGCCTCCAGAGCCTGGGCCTCTGCACTCTCCACGCCCTTGCGGGTCTTGCCCCAGAGGTCAAGCTCCCAGGAAGCGCTCAGGCCGCCCGCACCAGGAATTTCCTTTACCTCAGACATGCTCAGATTCGCCGTGGAGCTGGCGCCCTTGTTGCCGGCAGCCATGTAGCTGAGCGAGGGGAAGAGCGGTGAACGCGCCACGGTAATGTAGCGGCGGGCTGCCTCTACATTGTGCATCATGGCCTCCAGGTTACGGTTGCTGGCAAATACATCATTGAGCAACTTCTCCAGGTTGGCATCCTTGAGCACCTCCTGCCACGGCAGGTCGGCCATGGTGCTGCCAGTCAGGCCTTCGCCTCGGAACGCAGCAGGCACAGGCATTTCAGGCGAGGTCCAGACGGGACCAAACGAGCAGGATGCCACCAGACCGGCGGCTCCTGCAAGGCTGAGAATAAGGGTTCGTTTCATGCTGGTATTATGATATCTTTTTGGTTGATATTGTCAAGTTCTTTTACTCTAACCACATACATTTATTCACTATCCTGATGTGCAGCCAGGTACGCGCGGGCGCCGGCTTCATCGGGGTCTTCCTCCAGGGTCACAAGTTTGAACCTAATCCGGAAGAGGCGCATAATAAACACATAGGAACAGGGAATCAGGAAAACACCCACAACAGTGGCCACCGTCATGCCCGCCACCACCACAGTGCCGATGGAGCAACGGGCCAGTGCGCCGGAACCCGAAGCAAGCACCAGCGGCACACAGCCCAGAATAAAGGCGAGCGAAGTCATCAGAATAGGACGCAGACGCAGACGCGCCGCCGAGAGCGTGGCGGTGAGCAGGTCTTTGCCGCGTTCCATTTCCAGGTTGGCAAACTCCACAATGAGAATGGCATTCTTAGCCGCCAGACCCACAAGCATCACCAGCCCCACCTGGGCATAGAGATTAAGTTCCAGCCCCATCCAATACAAGCCGGCATAGGCGCCCAGCACGGCAATGGGCACGGTGAGGAACACCGAAATGGGCAGAGTCCATTTCTCGTACAACGCCACAAGAATCAGGAACGCGAACACCGAGGACATGGCAAAGATAGTCACCAGCCCGGTGCTGTTCCGCACCTTGTTTTCCTGGAACGACATATCCTGGTAATCCATGCCGATTTTGGCGGGGTCCATGGTCTGGGCATAAACCTCCTCCATGGCTTCCATGAGCTGCTGGGTGGACACCCCCGGACGCGGCATAATGTTCAGCTTGGCAGAGTTGTAGATATTGTGGTGCATCACGAATTCCGTATCCGCAATATCCTTGATTTCCACCAGAGTCGAAAGCGGCACACGCTCGCCATCCTGGTTGGTCACAAAGAAGCCATCCATTTTATCGAGGCTCACGCGGTCTGCCCCCTGGGCCTGCATATACACCTGCCACTGCTGGCCGAACGCATTGAAGAAGTTCACGAAAGCCGAACCATTGTAAGTTGCCAGCAGATTGTTGGCCACGGCAATATCCACGCGGTGGAACTTACATTTCTCTTTATCCAGCTCCACGAACTTCTGCGGGGTATCCGCCATCATCATATCCATGCAAACCGCCACCTCCGGGCGTTTGCGGGCAGCTTCCTCAAACTTAAGCACCTGCTCGCGAAGAAACGGAACACCCTGTCCTTCAAGGTCATTGAGCACCATAGTCACACCATTTGCCGTACCCACACCGGGAATAGCCGGGGGCATCAGCACCATGGCCATGCCATCCAGCGCGGCAGCGTGCAGCCGTCCTTCGATGCGTTTCTGCACCTCTGCGGCGGTTTCAGGACGGTCTTTCCAGTCCTTCAGCTCAATGAAAGCAATACAGGCGCCCGGGGTCTGCACGCTGTTGAGGATGTTGATACCCACCACCGTGGTCAGGTTCTTCACGGCGGGGTCGCTGAGGGCATCTTCGAATTTCTTGTTTTCGGCGTATGCCACCTGCATGGACGTATCGGGTTTCATGACCAGCGCCGCCAGCAAGAAGCCCTGGTCTTCATCCGGCAGGAATGACTTGGGCACCATCTTGCTCATGGGGGCAATAGCCGCCCAGAACACAATAAGCAGAGGCATGGAGATAACAAGCTTGCGGCAAAGCCCGCCGCATATTTTCACATAGATGCCGGCAGTGTAATCGTAGCACTTGTTGAACAGTCTGTAAAACGGTTTGAAGATACTCTTGTGCTGCTGCGTGGGTCTGAGCATGAGCGCACACAATGCCGGCGAAAGAGTCAACGCATTAAAGGCTGAAATCAGCATCGACACAGCAATCGTAATGGCAAACTGCTTGAACAGCGTGCCGGTAATACCCTCCAGCAACAAGGCCGGCAGGAACACCGCTGCCAGCACCAGCGCAATGGCAATCACCGGACCACTCACTTCCTGCATGGCGGCAAAGGAAGCCATGCGCGGGTTCAGCCCCTTGTCGATATGGTGCTGCACGGCCTCCACCACCACAATGGCGTCATCCACCACCAGACCAATGGCCAGCACCATGCCCAGCAGCGAAATCGTGTTGAGCGAAAAGCCCAGCAGCGGGAACACACAGAAGGTCGATATCAGCGACACCGGCACCGCAATGAGCGGAATCAGCGTAGCGCGGAAATTCTGCAGGAACATGAACACCACCAGCGCCACCAGCACAATCGCTTCAATGAACGTGCGCTTGATTTCGTCAATAGAGTAACGCACGGCCGTAGTCGTATCCAGCGAAATCTCGCCTTTGATACCCAGGGGCATGATGGAGGCCTGTTTCTCGAAGGTCTTGCGCAGGCGGTCCACCGTGGCAATGGCATTGGACCCGGGGGTCTGGAAAATCACCACAGCGGCCGATACCTGGCGATTCAGGCGGCCGGTGGCCGAGTAGTTCTCCGAGCCCAGCTCCACCTTGGCGATATCCTTGAGGTAAATAATCTCATCGCCCACCTGGCGCACGATAATCTCCTCGAACTCGGCGGGATCGCTCAAGCGGCCCTGCGTGCGGATGGCAATGGTCTTCTCCTGGCCATCGGGTACGGGGTCGGCACCCACCTTACCACCCGGGTTGGTGGTATTCTGAGCGGCGATGGCTGCGCGCACCTCACCCACAGAAATGTTGTAGTGGGTCATGATGTTGGTATCCAGCCAGATGCGGATAGCATAACGCCCCGCACCATACACCGTCACCTCACCCACACCCTCGACACGTTTCAGCTCATCCACCATCTTCACCTGGGCATAGTTGGCCAGGTCAACGGAGTTGTTGCTGCCATCGGGCGAGTAAAGGGAATAGATGATGAGGGGAAGCCCCGGTTGCTGGCGTATGGTCACACCAGAGTTCAACACCTCCGGCGGCACCTGGGAGGATGCCTGCCCATAGCGCATATTGGTGAACACCTGGTCCAGATCGGGGTCGGTATCCGGATTGAACACCACCTGCAGGGAGTACACGCCGTTGTTAGAAGAAACCGAGGTCATGTAATCCATGCCCTGAACACCGGAAATTTCGCGTTCCAGCGGCGTACCAACCGAATCGGCCACGGCCTTGGCATCCGCACCGGGGAACATGGCCATGAGCTGAATAGTGCGCGGCGTAATCTCCGGGTACTGAGACACCGGCAGATTCACCAGGCACACCAGCCCCAGCAGCGTTGTCACCACGGCTATGACCGTGGCTATAACGGGATGTTTAATGAAAAAAGGGCTCATGATTGTCTTTTATTCAGCAGTAACGGAGTTGACAGTCGTGGTGGGCTTCTCGTAGATGAAGGGCTGGGGAACCACCGTGCCGAAACCGCCTTGCGCCCCCTGGGCACGCATACCGGCATTGGCCATGGCATATTGCGCCGCCATCTGGCCGCCGCCCACTATCACCTGCGCCGCTTCCACATCCTCAATGCCATGCTCCTTCAGCGTCTCGGCGATGGGCCTGACCGTACCGGTCACCACCTGCATAAGCATGGGAACCGTGTTACCATCACCATTCGGCATATCCAGCACCAGTTCCTTACCCAGCTGCACATCGATACCCAGCGGCGTATTATCCGGCGCCACCACATAAATGAAACGGTGGTTCATGGAGGAAACCAGAGCACGGGAAGGCACCAGCAAAGCGTCCTTAAGCTCACCGGTTCTGGCCTGTACACGCACGGCAGCACCCGCGCGCAGCTTCAACTGCGGGTTCGGCACATAGCCCACGAACTTAACCGTGCCGGTAGCCTGGCTGATTTCACTATCCACGGCATGAACCGTTCCCTTATGCTCAAACACACGCCCGTCTTCCAGAATCAGGTCAAATTCCTTCACCGGACTCATCTTATCAGGCAAATCGTAATACCCTTCCCCCTGAATCTGGGCATTCAGCTGGCGCGCGGGAACGGAAAAGTCCACCCGGATGGGGTCTACTGAGGCCATGCGGGTCAGAACCACCTGGCCGGCTGCCACAAAATCACCCACGCTCACATTCGATTTGCTGGCAAGCCCCTTGAAAGGCGCACGAATGGTGCAGCGCTCCAGGTTCAGCAGGGCCAGTTGCGTGGCAGCCTCTGCCTGAGCAACTTGCGCCTTAGCCATAGCCAGAGCAGCCTCGCAGCGGCGGGAGGCATGCTGGGCATCACTGTACTGTTTCTCTGAAACAGAGCCGCTCTGCACCAGCGCCGCAAAGCGGGTCTCATCTTTCCGGGCCTGCTCATATGCCACTTCAGCCTGCAGCACCCCGGCCTTGGCGGCTGCAACATTGGCCACAGCCTGGTCATACGCAGCCTGGTAATTAGAGGGGTCTATGCGGAACAACACTTCATCCTTTTCGCACAATGAGCCATGCCAGTATACCTGCTCCAGCAGCCGCCCCGAAACCTCCGGGCGAATATCAGCCTGTTCCACACCCCGCAAATGGCCAAACCAGGTACTGGTCAGATCCACTGTGCGTTTCTGCAGCGGCATCACCGTCACATTAATGGGAGCCATACCGCGTTGCGCGGTCTGCTCACCGGAATTATCCTTGCAACCGGGCAGCAGGCTTGTGGCTACCAGGCCTCCGAGGGCTATCATTACTATATGTGTTGCTTTCATTGATATTTCATTTTACAGAGTCTCGGACTCCGTGGTTAACGTATTGTGATAAATCCTCTCCAGCATGCCTCGCAGCAGCTCCAGCTCATCTGCGCTGAACCCCTGCACCAGCTGGTTCTCAAATCCTTGCACCTGACTCTGCGTCTCTTCCCGCAATCGCTGAAACGCCTCTGTCAGATACGCATGCTTCACCCGGCCATCTGTGCTGTCAAAAGCGGTACGAACATACCCCTTTTCCTCCAGACGCGCCAGCAGGCCTTTCACCGTTGTATGGCTCACGCCCAGGTACTGCTCCAGTTCGCGTTGCGACACGGCTTGTCCGCCCCGACCCTCCAGATACATCAGCACCCGGCATTGTGATGCCGTTACGCGCAACTTTCCCATACGCTGCGCAAACAACGCGTCGGCCCGGTCTGCCACCAGCTTCATGACAAATACAGGGTGCTTTTCTTTCAGGTTTACGTGTATCATGATCAATTATGAAGCATGCTTCAAATCAGCCGCGGGAGTATACCAGAGCACACTGCCAAGTCAAGCATTTTTCCTCACATCCTCTGTTCAGCGCGCCATCTCAAAAACTGTGTATTGTATTAGTGTATTGGCGCTTATTAAAAAACTCCGGGTACACAAAAACCGAAATTACCATGATGCCAAACAGCATCAGCAAATATGAAACAGCCCGCGGCGCAAAAGCACCACGGGCCAAATAACATACGGCGCAGATGATATTACTCCTGCTCCGGCTCCTCGGGCATATCTTCCACCTCGGACTCCGCTGCAGCAACATCTGCCACAGGAACAGAGGGACGATGGCGGGCGGCCTCGATGAGGAAAAGTTCTGCCACGCGGAATGCACGGCGGGATGCCTCAGCAGCAGTGCGGTCATCCATGAGCGCAAGTCCTTCCTCAGTCACTTCACCCAGGAAAATCTTCCAGGCGCGGCGCACCAGTTCCTCCTTATCCACATGCGGAGTAGCCTGTGGCTGCTGGGGCTGCTGACCATTCTCGCGATTGCGGTTACGGTTGCGGCGGCGCTTGCGGCGACCACCGCCGGAACCACCTTCGCCACCACCCACAGTTTCCGGCACGGCAAAGCCAGGAGCCGGGGGAAGCTGAGGCGCGGCATCCGGGTTCTCAATATCGGAGGGGCGCTCAACCGGTTTTTCATCCGTTTTCTCAACCGGAGCAGAGGGCTGCCCGGCAGCAACCTTCTGGGGTTTGTTATTCTTCTGGGGGCGGTTGTGGTGTTCCTTGCGGGGCTGCTGCGGTTCAGCCGCAACTTCAGCGGGCTTCTCGACCTCAGGGGCAGGAGCAGCGGCAGCTTGCTCAACCGGTTTATCCGCTGCGGGCTTGGTGGTTTTCTTGCGCGGGGCGCGCTGTTTCTTAGGGGTGGGAGCTGCGGTCTCGGCGGAGGCGGCGGGTGCGCCGGCATCTCCACTGGCCGGAGTGGCAGCCGCCTTCTTACGCGGAGTGCGCGTCTTTCTGGGGGCAGCAGGCTTCACCTCAGCTTCGGTCTGTGTGTTTTCTTCAGGAGCCATGGGATTATGGTATGCTGTTTACTGTTTTAATCGGCGCGTTGGGGTCAATACTGAATGACCATTCAGCCTTGTGGCTGGTGCCATCAGTACTCTTCCAGGTAACGTGCACGGAGAGGTTCGGCATGTAGATGCGGCAGGGCAATACCCACTGCACGGCGCGCGTGGCTTCATCCACCTTGGCTGGCACTCGGCCAAAGCCACTCACACGCATCTGCACGGTTGAAAAATCGACCCCGGCCACACCGCTCATGTAAGCTGTGATATGGGCAAAATCAGGCGCAACGGTTTCATGCGGCTTGGGTGAAACGGCAAAGGGGGGCGGAGGCGTCTTGGCGGGCAGCGTGCCAGGCCGTGCTCCTGTACTCACCACCGTACCCAGCTGCGCCACGCGGAAATCCACCGCAGTGCGGAAAACGGAAGCATCATCCCCAAAAATCATATATCGCGGTATCGCAAGCGGCGCTTCTGTCACCGTCACCTTGCCCGGAACCACGGTGAATGCAGCCACATACCCATAGTTGGGCATGCGTTCAACCATACCGGGGGTATGATAGCCGCCGGGGAAGCAGAACGTATTGACCGTACCAAACAGGCTGCTGAGTTTTTTCTGCGATTCCCCGAACTCCTTATCCACCAGCTTAGCGTATGCCTCAGGCCCCTCCTTGGCGCATTTCTTCCAATCTGTGGGGTACAGGTGGCTCACCGAATGGCTGCCGATCGTAGCGCCGTTGGCCTGCATTTCCCGCACCTGTTCGGGGGTGAGGCTGTCTCCCCGGCCGTTCAGGAAATTAGTATACAGGAAAAGCGTGAAAGGGTAACCGAATTCCTTGAGGATGGGGTACGCATCCGTATAGACGCTTTTCCAACCGTCATCCAGCGTTATGAGCACGCAGCGGGCGGGCAGAGTGCGCGTGCCCAGCCTCCATTCCAGAAACTCCTGCATGCTGATGACGGTCAACCCCGCCTTGCGCAGGTAGGTCATCTGCTCACGGAATGCAGACGTGCGCATCATCATGCGCGTCACCGGGGCCGTCTCGCTGAAATTATGATACCCCAGCACCGTCACACGCGTCTGGTCTCTCGGCACATCCAGTACTTCATCAGGCTGCACCTCCTCAGCATAATCATCATCCCCCTCGCCCAGCACATGTGGCGAATTGAGCACATCAGCATTCTCCATCTCCTCCAGAGACAAGGGATCCAGATTCACGGGCGCCGGGTCATACTCCTGTGCACAAACCACCTTACACATGGCCAGCATCAGTACCAGGAGCAATGTTCTCATGAAGTGAAGCCTAGCAGGAAGCACACGCGAAAGCAAGCCTTTATTTCGTCACGCTCGCGCGCACGCAACGCGTCAGCATACGCGCACGCCCGCATTTTTAGCTATGCAGACGCGTTCCGCTGTGGTAGAATCTCCGCACAGATGAATAACGAGGCTTCCATAATCTGCAAACCCACCCGCGATACCTTTGTACGTTTCGCCATTGTTCTGGCGGCTTTCTTTGGTTTCGGCATGTATTTTTTCTATGATGGAGCTGTAGGCTACCGGAAGGCCAATGAAGTTTATTTTTCCTATAAAGCATTTGCCGATATGGGACAGGAGGCCAGTGAATCCACCCTGCCATGGGGCGGGGAACGCTCAGCGCAACCGCTCATTACCGCCGAACAGGTGGACGGCGCATGGTATGTGGAGGGCAAATACCCGCTGCCGGCAGACTGTGCCGCAACTACAAGCACCCCGCCCGAAGCGGCAGACTATGTTGCCATGCGCAAAAGCTGGTCAGACTGCTGGACAGCCTACACTGCCCGCATGCATTACCCGGTAAAACCCGCAGAGCATCCGTTTGATACAGCAGCCATACGGGAACAATGGCTTGCCGGCTGTGTCTGCATGCTCATCAGCGCCGCCCTGCTCTACTTCATCATCCGCACAGCCCGCCGCACCATGCAGCTGAATGGCGAGCTTGTCACCGCAGCCGGCAAACAGTTCCGTATATGCGATATATCACGCCTGGACTTACGCCAATGGGGCAAAGGATACAAAGGCGTAGCATACGCCACTGTCCATGGCAGAAAAATCCGGCTGGACGGCATGACCTACGGTGGCTTTGACCCCGCAGCCGGGCAGCCCGCAGAGGCATTTATGCAGGCACTACTTGCCCGCTACCAGGGAGAAATTCTGGAATATGAGCCAAAAGAGCCCACAGATACCGGCAGATAAGCCGCATAAGCACACATCCCGAGCACTGCCGCGCCTCCGCCGCTGCGGCAGAAAGCTGCTGCATGCCATGATGGCTCGCCGCGTTGTCGTGATTATGCTCACTGCTGTTGTGGCGGCAGAATTGGCCGTATTAGGAGTGGGCGTGACGCGGCGGCTGGATATGGCCTACGCGCAATCTCTGGAAATTTCCCGCGCACAGCTTGCCGTTATCGAAGCGCGCGAACTCGCCCAACTGGGACTGGACAACCCCGGTGCCGCCGGCATCGCCCCACCCAGTCCCACGCCCACCACCCCGGAAAACGAAAGCGAAGCCCCGCCCCCCCTGCGGGTCCGGGATGTCGACACCATCCTGGAACAGGAAGGCATGTTTGATTTTCCAGAGCAGGATACCGAAACACCCGCTCAGGAAAATGATTCCTCTGCTGCTGAAAAAGAAGCGACCAGCAACCTCAGCAAGGAAGACCGCGATGAACTTGACCACCTCATCCGCCAGGGTGTCACCGCCATCACCGCCGGCGATATACGGCGAGCCGTGCTCTGCCTTGAAGAAGCAAGCCTGATTTCTCCGGAACACCCGGCCATGCTCTACTACTACGGCATGGCTTACGATAAATTGAGAAACCCGGCCAAAGCACGCGATTTCTATACCAAAGTATTCCAGATGCGGGACTCTGCAGGAGAATACTTCAAACGAGCAGCCCGGCGGCTGACCTACGGCTTCAACAACGCCGCTGTCATGCGCGGAAAACTCGCCTTCGGTGCCTACCAGCTCAAACACAGTTACACGCCCGAAGCCGGCGAGGAAATCCGCATGATGCTCCCGGTTCTGCTGGCTCCGGGTGAAGAGGTACGCATGGATGACCTCTACATCCATGTCCAGTTCTTTGACCTGGTAAGCGGCCGGCGCATCACCTTCAGCCGCGGTAAAGTACAATGGGCATGGCACAACGAAAAGCCCGATTGGAACACCTGGGAGGAAACGCTTGATGTCACCTACACGCTGCCCCCTCTCACCCAGGAGGAAATCAACTCCTACGGTGATATCAAATACTACGGATTCACCGCCAAACTTTATTATAAGAGCGAACCGCTTGATTGCATCAGCGCGCCTTCCTCTCTCATTCTCCAGGAACAGAGGCTCAACAACCGCGCTCACCACAACGCCATTCCCTCCAATTCCCTGCTGCCGGATGACGGGCTTGTCCCGGAATACAACGAAGCCTTACCTGTATCTGATTTCCTCCCTGAACTCCCTCTCCCACAATGACCCCGATTTTCACAGAACTGCCACGCCCGCTTGGCGTGTACACCATCACACGCCTTATCGAACTGCGAGCAAACACGGCGCTGTACGAAGCTCAGCAAACTCACGTAGACCGGGCTGTTGTGCTCGAAATCCTGCCACCCGGCGCATCTCACACCGAAGAAGTCGCATTCCTGGCACAGGCGCGTCTGCGCGTCGCATCCTCCGAGCTGCCCCACGTTGCCAACGTGTACGAATCACTCCGCGCGGAAGGTCTCTGGTTCCTCACCCAGGAACTTCCATTAGGTCGCTCGCTGGCTGATATCGCCGCCGCCGGAGAACAGCTGAGCGTCCCTCTGATTTGCTGCATCATCCGCTCTGCCGCAGAGATGTATGACCTGTGCAGCCAGGTAGAACTGCAGGCCATGCCGCTGGCTCCTTCCTCCATCTTCATTGAGGAAGGCGGCGAAGTGCACTTCCTGTCACCGCTGGTTGAAGGAGAATCCCACACCAACGGCGAGCAGATGCAGCCGCTTGCCCAGGCTCTCTGGCCATTGCTCACGAGCCACAAAGCACCAGGCGCCGGGCGAACCGCTACCTTGTTACAATGGATGAATGAAGGCTACGAAGGAGAATTCCTTCCATGGTCGACAGTTGGCGAGACCGCCTCAACTATTCTGGAACAGCTCGCGGAACACGCCCGACTTGCCAGAGAACGCTCCATTACCTACAAAATCGCCCACAACCCATTCCTGCAGAAATGCGCGGCCTTCATCAAACGCTGGGCTGTCCACATCGCCGTCTATGCGTCCATCATCCTCGTCCTTTCCTGCATGGGAACATTCTTCGGCATGGCTAACCCGGTGCACACTTCGGCTGGCAACAAAGAAGCCTTCCTCTGCCAGCAGAACGGCATCAAAGAACTTGTGCTCCGCCTCCCCGTCAGCATCGCGGAATATGATGAATTCATCCAGGCATTTAATAACATGGATGAAGATCAGAGGGATGGCTTGCTCAGCGAAGTACCCGACGACGTGGAAAATGTGGAACCCAGCGACTGGGACACCCAATGGGATAATAAAGACCCGGAAGACCCGGTTACCGGGGTCTCATACTGGCAAGCATATCTATATGCCCTTCATTCAGGCGGCAACATTCCCTCTGTCAATCAGCTGCAGGCCATCAGAAACGCAGGAACAGAACTGCTGGAGCAGGAATGGACCAGTTCTGAGAGCGATAATTCCTTACGCGATATATACGGAGAACACACCTACCTGCTCATCAACAACCAAGGCCAGCCTGTCCCCGTCCAGAACCAGGAATACAACCATGCAAAGTGCGGATTCCGCATCTGCCTGCCCGAACCCTCTGAAGATTAACAACCATAACAATACACCGTCATGAAAACCCTGTACCGTCTGCTACTCTTTGCGTTCTGCCTACTGATGGTTGCGCAAGCCTACGCACAAATTGAAGTACGCCTCGAGCCCGTCCGCAAAGATTTCGTCGTAGGTGAAGCCATTGCATTCAAAATAACCATCACCAACCACACGGATGCCACCATCCCCCTGCGTAACACACCTGGGCGCCCATGGTTGAATGTCGCCCTGTTCAGACGCGGCGAACACAATCCCATATCCCCCCATGCGGTAGCCAGATTCCCCGAAATCACACTCACGCCGGGGTCCAGCCGTTCATTCCAGTTCAACATCGGCAGCATGTACCGCATCTCCACCACGGGCGGATATTATGCCATTGCCACGGTGCGCATGCCCGACGGCCATACCACCCACGGTTCGAACCGCGCCCTGTTTGCCACGACAAATGGCGGCAAACTCCGCGATTTCAATGTCTCCGTGCGCGGTCAGCGCCTCAACCTCAGCCTGCGCCTCACTTCCGTCAATGGCAAGCAATGCATATTCGGACAAGTTAAGAACATTGATACCAACCAGGTTATCCGCGCCTGTTTCCTGGCTGAATACCTGAACTTCATGCGCCCCAGCGTGCTGCTCGACGGCGCTTTCAACATGCACGTTCTCTGCCAATCCACACCGGAATTCTACACCTACGCCGTAATGGATACCCACGGCAAACGCACCTCTGCCAAACTCTACAAACGCTCCGGCGATACTGTAGACCTCATCGGCACAGGCAAAGGCATCTTCCCCATCGGGCTCACTCCCTATGTGGCTCCCGAACCTGGCAAGGAAAACATCCACAAGGCATCTGAACGTCCCTTCTAATTCACCATGTCCACCCCGACCATTGCTATCGTAGGCCGCCCGAATGTGGGCAAATCCGCCATCTTCAACCGCATGGTGGGTCGCCGCATTGCCATTGTGCATGACCAGCCCGGCGTCACCCGCGACCGTCTCTGCGCCCCGGTGCGCATCACCGATTTCGATGCCCTGGTGGTAGACACTGGCGGTATCGGCAGCACGCTGGACGACGGATTTGCCGCCCAGGTGACCCAGGAGGCAGATATCGCCATGAACGCCGCGGACTACATCATGTTCGTGTGCGACTGCCGCGACCACCTCACCCCCATCGACCGCACCATCGCCGCCCATCTGCACAAGAGCAAGGTTCCCGTACTGCTGGTGCTCAACAAGGCCGATACCGAAAAACAGGAACTCAACCTCGGCGAGTTCGCTGACCTCGGTTTCTCCGACTACGTATTCACCTCTGCCGAGCACGGCCGCGGCTTCCCCCGCCTGGCAGACAAGCTCAATGCCATGCTCAAATCCCTGGGTGCCACGCCCAAGAAGGCCGAGGCCGCTGCCGATGCCACCCCCGAGGACGAACCCGAGAAGGAGGAAGTCACCGAGGATTCCCCCATCAAGGTAGCCATCGTGGGCCGACCGAATGCCGGCAAGTCATCCCTGGTGAATGCCATTCTGCAGGACAAGCGCACCATCGTGTCCAATGTGGCGGGCACCACGCGCGATGCCATTGATGTGCCCTACACCCGCGGTGAACAGGGCTATGTGCTCATCGATACCGCCGGCATGCGCCCCCGCAGCAAGCGAGACACCTCGGTGGAGGTCTTCTCCGCCATGCGCAGTGAGCGCGCCATCCGCCGCGCAGATATCTGCCTGCTGGTCATCGATATGGCCGCCGGCGTCACCCAGCAGGACCGCCGCATCGGCTCCATCATTGCCGAGGAAAAGAAGCCCTGCATCGTCATCGTCAACAAGTTCGACCTCTACTGCCCGGATGCCCCCATGAGCGCCCGCAAGGATGCCGTGAAGGAGCACATCAAAGAGAATCTCTTCTTCCTGGACTACGCCCCCGTGGCCATTGTCTCTGCCAAGGATTCCTGGGGTATCGACTCCATCTTCAAGAGCATTGCCCGCGTGCAGCAGGAGGCTCTCAACATGCCCACCACGGGTGAGCTGAACCGCCTGCTCCAGCGCGCCATGGAGATGAATCCTCCCGGCCAGCACCGCGTGCTCAAGAAGCGCCTCAAGCTCTTCTACGCCACCACGGCGGTGAATGAGAAGTACACCACCATTCCGGTGCCCACCTATGTACTGTTCGTGAATGACAAGCGCCTGCTGGCCGACAGCTACGCCCAGTACCTGCGCAACACCATCCGCTCCCGCATCAAGGCAGCGGGTGTGCCCATCGTGCTCTCGCCCCGCTCCCGCGTGCGCAATGACTAACCCTCCGGAAGAGGTACTCCGGCAGTTAAGCCCGGAGGAGCGTGTGCTCTGGCACGCCAGACCGCGGTTCAGGCAACTGCGGCGGCGTGCCCGCCTCCTGGTGATATTCAGTTTCATCGCCTGTCTGCTGGCCTGGATGGGGCATCACAGCACGGGAATCAGTTGCCCGGAAGGCTGGGTATTATGCTATCTCCTTCTCCTGGCTCTCCCCCTCAGCGAGCTTATCGGCACACTCTGGTACCTCTTCACCACCGCGCAGACCCACTACACCCTCACGAACCACCGCGCCATTGTGAGCAGAGGCCCGCAGCTGGAAGAATACCCGCTGGAGCCCGACATGCTGGCACAGGTCCGGCACTGGGGCAGCAACTGCGCCTCTGTTTTCTTTTTCATCGAGGCTAAGATTTCCCTTTTTCTGGAGCATCCCCGCGCTGTCGGCAAAGGCTTTGCCGACACCCCACAGGCAGACACCCTGCTCCGGCTTCTGGCAGAGCACGCCAGCACCACGCAGCCCCGGCAGGAAGCCATTGAGGTGGAAAACAGAATCCGGGAAACAAAGCTGAAAAAACAGGGCAGGAAATCCCAACTGATTACGGGGATTGCTTTCTGTATCCTGGGGTTCATTTTCCTCACCATCGGCGTTGGCGAAGTCATTACAAACGTCAACCTCATGCAGAACGGCACCCACACCACCGGCATAGTGCTTGATTCGCGTCCGGGCAAGAAAATAGACATCCATCATATCAAAGTGGGCAGGACTATCGATGTTGATATCCTGATGCGCTATGGCAATGACACGCTGCGCTTCACGCAATCATGCTACAACGGCACAGATGAGCGCTACTTCACCCCCGGCGCTGCCCTGCCCCTGGTTTACCTTGATAACCCCGCCTCTGCCAGAATAGCCCTGCCGTGGGAAATGTACAACGAGTTCATGTGGGCCATCCTGTTCCTCCTGCTCAGCCTTTCAGCGGGCATCTACATTCTTACGACCTACCTCCTCGCTCATCGAAAGCTGAAACATTTACCAAACTCATGAAAAAGCTGCTACTCTATCTCCTGCTCTGCAGCCCTCTGCTGGCAGAAACCATCACCGGCACCTGCAAACGCGTGGTGGATGGTGATTCCTTTATCCTGAACGATGGCACCAAGGTGCAGATATGGGGTATCGATGCCCCGGAAAAAGGCCAACCCTATGCAGATAAGGCTACTGCTTATCTGGAAAAGACAAGCAAGGGCCGTAAACTGACCATCAAGTTCAAGGAAACTGACCGATATGGTCGCAAGGTGGCCGAGGTGGCCGCCGGCGATACCGACCTTGGCCTCTTCATGGTGCGCAGCGGCATGGCCTGGCACGATGATTACAATGCCCCCGACGCCACGAAGCTGGTCGAGGCCATGAAGAAGGCCCGTAAGGCAAAAAAAGGGCTCTGGGCAGATAAAGCTCCGGTCAAGCCATACCTCTTCCGCAAAGGAGAGCAGCAACCGGCTGAGCTGGCTGCCGAACCGGCGGCAGACGAAGTCATCTGCCACTATGTGCAGGATGGTGATACATTTAAACTACCGGACAACAAGACACGCGTGCGCCTATGGGGTATCGATGCCCCGGAAATGGGCCAGGCCTATGCTGATGAGTCACGCGCACGACTGAAAGAACTCTGCGAGGGTAAAGCGGTGCGGCTGGAGATAAAGGATACCGACCAGTACGGCCGCAAAGTGGCCGTTGTCTGGATAAAAAAGAAGAACATCAACCTCCAGATGGTGAAGGAAGGTCTGGCCTGGCATTATGCCTACTTCGCGCCGGATGCCAAGGACCTGGCCGCCGCCGAAAAAGCCGCCCGCAAGGCACACAAAGGCCTGTGGCAGGACAAGAACCCCATCAACCCGTACGATTTCCGCAAACAATCCCGATGAAACTGGCTATCATAGGAACCGGCAACATGGGCGGTGCCATTGCCCGAGGCCTCATCGCCTCCGGCACCTGGCAGGCAAGTGACCTTATCTGCACCGCAAAGTCAGATTCCGGTCTGGTGCGCATTCAGTCTGCCCTGCCCGGTGTTCAGGCCTCCAGGGACAACCGACTGGCCGCACGCGAGGCAGATATTATCATTCTGGCCGTCAAGCCGTGGTTCATCAGCGAAGTCATTGAGGAAATTCGCCCTGTGCTCGACTTCAAGCGTCAGCTGATTGTGTCCGTAGCCGCTGGTATCAGCCTGCAGGAAATGGCACTGCTCCTTGCCGCACCAGAGGTCCCCGCGCTCTTCCGAGCCATCCCGAACACCGCCGTGGAAGTGCAGGATGGTGTAACCTTCATCTGCCAGCAGAATGCCACAGAGGAGCAGATGACTGTGGTCGAAGGGCTCTTTGCCGCGCTGGGATACACTGTTGTGACCGATGAGCAGCACCTCAACGCCGGTACAGCTCTTGCCTCCTGCGGTATCGCCTTTGCCATGCGCTACATACGCGCGGCCATGGAAGGCGGCGTGGAGCTCGGCTTCCGCCCCGGGGAAGCAGCCCGCATCGTGCAGCACACCGTGCACGGTGCCGCCAGTCTCCTGCTGCAGAGCGGCATGCACCCGGAGGTGGCGATTGACCAGGTGACCACCGCCGGTGGCATCACCATCAAGGGGCTCAATGCCATGGAACGCAGCGGATTCACCGCCGCCGTCATCGATGGGCTGAAAGCAAGCAGCTGAAATCTCAAGAGCGCTCACAACAATTGTCGGAGCGCGGGACTTTAGTCCCGAAACACCGGAAAGGCCGCCCGAGGGCGGCCTTTCTGCGTTAAAATCTTACAGGCGGGAAATGGCCGAGAGAATGGCGGCGGGATACAGGATGTGCTCCTGCACCTGGATGCGCGCATGCAGCGTCTGCGGAGTATCGTCCGGCAGAACGGGGACGTAAGCCTGCATCAGGATTTCGCCGGTATCCATGCCGGCATCAACATAGTGCACAGTGCAGCCTGCCTGCTTCGCACCGGCGTTGAGCGCCTGGGTCCAGGCTTCCACCCCCGGGAATGCGGGCAGTAGCGCAGGGTGGATATTAAGGATACGACGCGGGAACGCCTCCAGCAGCGGGGCTTTCACCAGGCGCATGAAACCAGCCAGGCAGATGAGGTCAATATTGAGCTCCTGCAGCTTCTTTGCCAGGGCTTCCTGCACTTCCAGCGGGAACTTGTTCTTGAAACCACCGCAGTCCATATACTCGGCACGCACTCCGTGCTGGCGGGCGCGTTCCAGGATGTAGGCATCCTCGTGGTCGGAAAGCACGATGACTACCTCGGCATCGAGGCGGCCATCGGCAATAGCATTGAAAATTGACTGGCAATTAGAGCCAGACCCGGAACCCAGTACAGCAAGGCGGAGACTCATAACGCCGCTCATTCTACCGTATATACGCCATTTGTCAATGCAAAACGGGCGCGATTCCGTTGGAACCACGCCCGGTAAAAAGGGATGCTGGTATTATCAGCTGGCAAGTACGATGGCGCCACCAAGCACCAGCAGAGCGATAATCACCCAGAGGATGACGAGCCCGCGACCTTCGGCGGCCTGGCCGGTACCCTGCAGATGGCTGTACTTGCCGCGAATCTTGCCGCGCTTCATGAAGCCATCGTAGTTCTTCTGCAGCAGCGTGGCCTCAATCTGGCGCATCATGTCCAGCAGCACACCCACGAGAATGAGCAGTGACGTACCACCGAAGAACTGAGTCACCAGCATGGGCAGACCGCCCCACACGGAAAGCAGGCTCGGCAGGAAGTAAATCAGCGTCAGGAACAGAGAGCCGGAGAAGGTCAGGCGGGACATGGTGGTGTCCAGGAACTGGGCGGTGGGAGGACCGGGACGCACACCGGGAATATAACCGCCACTGCGCTTCAGGTCTTCAGAAATCTGCTGAGGCTGGAACATCGTAGCCACCCAGAAGTACGAGAAGAAGTAAATCATGATGGCGGAGATGATGTAGTAGGGGAAATCGTTCGGGGAGAGCCAGTTGGCGACCAGACCCACCACCCAGCTGTCCTGGGAGAACATCTGCTGCACCAGCATCTGCGGCAGAGCCAGAATAGCAGTTGCAAAGATAACGGGCATCACGCCGGAATAGTTGAGCTTGAGCGGCAGGTACTGCGTGCCACCCTGCATCATCTTGCCATGGCCTACCACACGCTTGGCATACTGCACCGGAATGCGGCGCTGTGCCTGGCTCACAATCACCACAAGTGCCACCACAAGCACCATGAAGAGAATGAGAGCCACCATGAACAGAGAACCCAGCGGGTTCACCTCGGTGCCCTTCATCACGCAGGTCTTCCACGCCACGGCAAAGGCGCCGGGCAGAGCGTGAATGATGTTCACGGAAATGATAAGGGAGATACCGTTACCCACACCGCGCTCGGTAATCTGATCACCAATCCACATGAGGAACATGGTGCCGGTCACGATGATGAAGATAGTGGTGAGAGTGAAGATAATACCCGGATTCATCACCAGGTCATTGGCATTAAGTCCAATGCTGGAGGGGTTGCGCAGGGTCTGGGTCAGGAAGTAGCCCTGGATGACAGCAATGATGATGGCCAGGATACGAGTGTACTTGGTCATCTTCTGGCGGCCGCCTTCCTCGCGCATCATCTTCTGCCAGGAGGGCAGCACCGCACCCATGAGCTGGGTCATAATGGAAGCGGAAATGTAGGGCATGATACCCAGTGCAAAAATACCGCACTGCTGCAGACCACCACCAGAGAAAATAGTAAGAATGGAACCCAGCGCTCCCAAGGGACTGTCGCCGTCCTTGGAGGCTTCTGCCACGCAGCGGGCAAGCTCGGTCACGTCTACGCCCGGCAATGGCAGGTGAACACCAAGGCGCACGATGACAATCATGGCCAGGGTGAAGAGGATTCGGCTCCGGAGCTCCGGCACCTTCATGGTGTTAGCGAATGCAGAAATCATGGTTTCCTGGTGTGTTAAGATGTTGTTTGAAGTCTGATGTGCAGCGTGATTCGTGCGGCAGTCCGGCATGCAACTGATATTTTCCGCACTTGATTGAGAGTCAAGATTCTAGAAAGATTTTTCCATTCTCCCTCCCCTCTTACACAGTTGCCGGGCAGCGCTGCGCTGCCCGGCTCTGTGATAAGGTTTTTGCAAAGGCTCAGTAGCTGAGCCTGAATCCTTTACTGGGCGCTGAGCACCGTAAGGGTGCCACCGGCGGCCTCGATCTTGGCAGCAACAGAAGCGCTGGCGAAATCGACGGTCACGTTCAGAGCCTTGGAAAGGCTGCCATTGCCCAGGAGCTTCACAGCGTCAGCCTGGCCCTTCACAAGGCCCATGGCGCGCAGTTCGTTCTCGGTCACCGTAGCACCGGCTTCGAAGAAGGCTTCGAGCTGGTTCAGGTTAACAATAGCAATGGTGGACTGGAAGCGGGCGTTGTTGAAGCCCTTCTTCGGCAGACGGCGATGAAGGGGCATCTGACCACCTTCGAAGCCCGGGCGGATAGTGCCGCCGGAACGAGCCTTCTGGCCCTTGTTGCCCTTGCCGCAGGTCTTGCCCAGGCCGGAGCTTTCACCGCAACCGAGGCGCTTCTTGCGATGCTTGGCACCCGGGTTCGGCTGGAGATTGTCGAGAGTCAACATGATTCTTGAATATCTATGGTTGG
>CAJGCV010000029.1 GCA_904501915.1 uncultured Akkermansia sp.
GATGAATAAATACCCCAGAAAGTTGCATGATGGTAGCTCCGCATGGCAACTTTCCAAGGTCTATTCTTACCATTTTAACAGAATCTCCGCTTAACTACGACTTTTTTCCTTCTATGTCGCTTTTAACCTTGCAATTCACAGCAATCGTGCTATTGTTGTTGTTGTTTGATTGAATGCAGCCAGAGCAGGCCGGAAGGAGGCACAGCAAAAGCAGACAATGATGCATGTGCGCGATTAGGCAGCAGAATAGACCTGCCGTTTTCCGGAACAGGAACCGGAGCACAAGGATTTTTGCCCAATATGGTTATGTCAGCAAATAACGCCGATTCCGGCATGGCAGCATATGTGCCATAAGCGGCATCACCCACGTGAAGCACCTTTCCTTCCGGAGATTCCCATAACACAATCGGGCAATGATGAGATGCCGGCCGGCGGAAGGCATCCATGGGAGGCATGAACACAGTATATTTGCCCGCTTGCGTTTCGAAGGTGCAGCCACCGGGTGGTAATTCATTCGCATGAATCACACGCAACTCCGGCCATTTACGCAGTAACACATCAACCCCGCCTCCATTTTTTGCGGCAGGAGACGTAATCAACAGCACCGCAGGGGTATACCCTGCATGAAACAGGGTGGGAATAGTCTTCATCTCTGCAGTAAAACCATTTCCACAGTCTATCAGCAAGCCATGGTTGCCAAGCATAGTGAATGAGCCACCATAATTCGTACCCTGCACCAGCAGGGAGCTCAATGGCGCAGGTTGCTGCGCAGGCAAATACGCATATGGCAACTCAGCGAACCACGCCACTACGGACAGCAACGCCAGAGCAGACTTCTGCGCCAGCCAACCTGACACAACGCCCAGCCAGGGAATTCCGCCCAGGCAGAGATGCAACAGCCCGCAGAACATCACTACAGGGAGGATAGGAGTGATGACGATATTTGTAAGAAAACCCGTTGTATTGGCAGAATGGAAAAACGCCAGCGTAATGGGAACAGAAACCAGCCATGCACTCAACGAAACAATCACAGCCCCGCGAATACACAGTTCAAGATGGCGGCAACGTTGCTCCCACGGAGTCAGGAAAGTGACAGGTATATAATCATCCGGGCCAAACCAGGCCTTTTCTTCCAGGCAGAGCGCCAGCGCCAGGCACAACACAGCATACACCCCGAATGATAACAAGAAACCGGCATTGTACAACTGGCTTGGGTCTGCCAGCAAAATCAGCAAAGCTGCGAAACTCCAGGTATTCAACAAGCGGACGCGCCGCTGCAGCATATAACCACACAACAGAACGGCCAGCATCAGATATGCGCGTATAGCCGGCACGGCACAACCGGTCATAAGCACGTACATACCCACAACAGCCAGTATCAGCGGGCGTATCACCACCGGTCTCACCCGCAGAATACGGAACAACAGCCAGAAGATGCCCGATACCAGCCCCACATGTAATCCGCTCACAGCAAATGCATGCAGGCAGCCACCGTAACGAAAGACCTCCATGGTTTCCGCTTCTGCACCACTTTTATCACCCAGCACAAGGGAACATAACACCTGCCGGGCGGGGTCAGTTGCCGTCCCTGGCGGCATGAGCCGGGCTGCCAGTTTCTCACGCAACATCAGACCCCAGTGTTGCACCGTACGCAAAGAAAGAGGTTTCCCGAGCTTTTGTTCTTCAACCAGGTCCAGGGATACGGCATACCCCTGCCCCCGCATCCAAGTTTCCGGATTAAACACACCAGGGATGCCCGGCAGCCGCAGGTCCTGCCTTGCTGCACGCACCTGCACCACATCGCCGGGAGTACTGAGCGATTTACCACGCAACACCACCCGCGCCCCATTCCACCCGGTGTTCAGCACGTAACCCCGTCGCAAAACCCGCTCCACAGTCCCTCGCAATTCAACCACTTCGAGCTCTTCCACGCGCTCCCGGAGTTCTGCTGATTTTTTCTCGACCAGGCCGGTATGAAGCCCGGCCAGCAGAGCACACAGCAACACACAACAGGCTATGCGCCACAAACGACACACACCAGCCAGTACAACAGCCATCCCCGGAACTACGCACCACCACCCACCCGGTATTGCCCCCAGTACTGCCACCAAAGGCAGAAATAAGGGCGAACCCAGAATAAAGCGGCGGAGTATCTGCATGGTACAATTATGCACCAACTTGCCGATGCTGGCAAGTTTTCATCAACTCTGCAGCTCATTTTTTACAGAGGAGCATCTACCATTCAATCACGATAATTCGTGAAATCGAGAGTAATGGAAAGCACGGTATTATCACAGGAGCTCATGTGTTCACAACGCGCAACAATCGAAAATTGCGGCGTAATGAATGCACGGTGATTATGCTCCATGCATGTGCCATAGAGCAGAATCATGGGCAGCACCACCTGCTGAACAACTCCTACACCACGCTCCGTATCAAAGCAGGCAACCTCCAGAAAGCCAAGGTCTTCCAATCCTTCTGTCACCAGGCATTGCACCCCCTGCCCCCTATCCTGAAACTTACCCTGCACCAACACGCCCAGCGAGGCCTCCGGATGCTCTGGCAGGACCGCAGCAAATCGCGGAGCTACCACCGTGCGCCCGAAATCCAGCGCCACACAACCACCAACCTGCGCCAGCGAGCAGAGTGTGTGCACATAGCGCTGCGCCAACTCAAACGGCACAGCACCCTCTGCCTCCATGGTCAGCTCAATATAGCAGGTGTGAGCCAAAGCAGCCCGTTTCTCCTCATCATCCAGGGCGGATTCATCCACCAGAGCACCAAGGCCCTCTCCCTGCCAGGCATGATTCACAAGCTCAACCCTGGCGGCGCGCTCCCCGCGGCAGAGGTAACGGACCTGATTATCATCGGGCAATGCACCATTGATAAGCACACGCCCGCAGAAGCGGGGTTTCGGGCAGCGCAACTGGCAACCACGCAGCGCACCGCGTTCCTGCAGCAGCGCTATCACCTCCTGCTGCAGGGGCATGGCACCATTTGTCCCATCCATGGGGTTATCTTCATCACCCTTTTGCTCCAGAGCTACATCCAGCGGGGTATGACCCGCTGTCGTAAGGGCATTCACATCGGCTCCGGCATCAAGCAGTTCTTTCAGGCGTTTCAGGGTGCGGGCCTTATCCGCATCGCCACGCTGTGCGCAAAGGGAATGCAGCGGAGTATTCCCGGAAGGATTGATACCTGTCCCCTTACCATCCGGCGTAGCACCGTATTGGAGCAGTAACTGCACCAGCTCATCATTCCCCCATGCGAGCGCATGAATCATAGGCGGGAACGAAATACCGGCATCCGGAGCAGCACCATGTTCAAGCAAAAAGCGAATGGCTCGCATGTCGGGTTCCGCCTCCACGCAGAAAGTCTGCAACAAACTGGTTTCACTGAAGCCTGGAGAAAGAAAGGCGTTCACATCCATACCCAGTTCCAGCAGAAGCGCGACCCCCTGCATATTACCCTTATGCAGCGCAGCGTATAACAGCTCCGTGGATTTGAGGAATTCTGCGCGCGTATCAGCAGCCATTCCCGCAACTACTTTGCGGGCTTCCTCCGGCTGGTAATCCTCCACGGCGTACTGCATCATCCTGCCATATTCAGAATTTCCCGGGCGATACCACCACGCCAGCAGAAGGCCTGCAGCCACTGCCACAAGAATAACCACGCCTGCCAGATAATAACCTCTGCTCATAAATTGATAACAAACCGGCAATACAATACAGATGAACCACATAGCTTTATACCTCATAAAAAATCAGCGGTACACCATGACCGGTCCGGTGATACTGGACTGCACAGAACGGACCTTGCGTAAGGCGCGGATAAAGATATCCGCAGCTTCGTCAACTTCTTCCGCAGTGGTATAGCGGGAAAGAGAAAAACGCAACGACTCGCGTACCTGCTTATCGGACAGTCCCATAGCCAGCAGCACGTGGCTGGGATGCGGCTCCGCACTGGTGCAGGCAGAACCGGTAGCACACAGCAATCCTGCAGGCTCAAGCAACAGGAAAAGAGACTCTGCCGGAACGCCAGGCACGCGCATATTGAGTACGTGTGGCAGACGCGGAGCGGCAGCACCATTGATACAGACCTCAACTCCAGCGGCAGACAGCGCATTCACAAAACGCTCACGCAGCATTGCAAGCCGTGCATACGTTTCAGCCGCCTGTACGGCCAGCTCTGCAGCCTTACCAAAACCGATGATACCCGCCACATTCTCCGTACCGGCACGGCGGTAATCCTCCTGTGCTCCACCGGTGAGATAAGGCGAGCATGCCGTGCCCGTGCGCACGTACAATGCGCCCACCCCCTTGGGACCATGCAGTTTGTGAGCAGAAAGAGACGCGAAGGCAATAGGATAATCATGCAGAGCAATAGGGCACTTGCCGGCAGCCTGTACTAAATCGACATGCACCCGCGCACCGGCATCGTGCGCCGCGGCAGCCAATGAACGCACCGGCTGAATCACGCCGGTTTCATGATTCGCCCAGGCGAAACTGGCGCCATCATGCCCGGGAAGCAACTCCCGCCACTCCGGCAAATCGGCCTGTCCGTTTGCCAGCACAGGGGCGGCATCCCCACGGGCCGTACGCAGTGTGGCAGGATGCTCAGTTGCCAGGGTAAGCACGTGATTCAACTGCGCGAGCGCTGCATTGGTAGCTTCAGTACCGCCGGAAGTGAAAATAATTTCAGAGGCATCCGCCCCGACCAGGGCGGCAACCTGTTCGCGCGCAGTGTCGATAGCCTTACGCACCGCTCTGGCAGCACCGTACGCAGCTGAGGGATTGTAAAAATTCTCACGCAGATAGGGTAGCATGGCATCCAGCACCTCGGGAGCCAGAGCAGTCGTGGCATTGTTATCCCAGTATATCATGATTCTTTCTGCGCAGAGGCAATGATGTTAAATACATTGGCAGGCACGCATTCTTTCACCCAGCGCTGCCAGCCCTGTACACCCACAAATCCACGCACTAAGGATGAGGAGATTTCCTCCAGCTCAGGCGGAGGCATGAGGTATACAGTGCGAAGGGTCGGTTCCATGCGGGCGTTCATCCTGTCCATGGATTTTTCGTACTCAAAATCCACAGTATTACGAATCCCGCGCAACAGATGGGTAGCCCCCAGCCTGCGGGCAAAATCTACCAGGAAACCGCCCTGCATCTTCTCCACCCGCACATTTCCCGGGCCTCCTGCCAGCATGCCGCGCAGGGCATCCATGCGCTGAGACTCGCTGAGGAATCCTTTCTTGTCCGGGTTGACTCCCAGCACAACCACCAGCTCATCAAAAAGCATAGCACCCTGCTCAATCATCCAGAGATGCCCCCTGGTGGGCGGGTCAAAGCTGCCTGCATAAATGCCGATGCGTTTCATACAGCGCTATGATACATGGCGCACCGCACAGTGTCAAGCACCGTCGCGGTAGCGCATGGGACCGAAGTGATACAGACTTTCAAATTCTGCCAGTGCACGGGTGTCCAGAACCGGTCGGCTCAACAGCCACAGCGGAATATCTGCCTCCCCCTGCTGGTAGGCAAGCTGCACATGAGGGTATACCAGGCGCGTATATCCGCATGACTCATAAAAGGCGAGACGACTGGCAGTCGACGCATCCACCACCGGCTCAATTTCCAGAATAGCGGGAGCGGGAACGAGTTTCAGCGCGCGATGTCCCAGCCCCTGCCCACGGCGGGAGGGAACAATGGCCAGGTGTTCAATGTAGCAGAGTTTCTCCCATTGCCAATATGCCAGCAACCCGGCAAAGCCGGAAGCATCTGCCAGGTGCAGGCAATGAAATGCAGCCTCCTGCAGCGCGGCAGCATGCTGCAGTTTACCGCGACGCTCACTGGCGGGAAAAGCGCTTTCATACAACGTCCACCACTCTCCCGCCAGAGGCAACTGCATGTCACATATACGCGTAACAACCATGCTCAATGCACAGGTTCAACCGCATGGGGATTCAATGGGCGACCCAGTATGTGTTCGGCCGCACGGCAATCCCATTGATCACGCAAGGTGAACATCGTCCAGGAAGTGCTGCGGCGCTCCAGAGCCAGAGCCGCCACCTTCAGCTGGTTGGAGAAAAGATTCACACGGCGGTGGTATTCTTCAGAAAGCGCCACATCCTTCCAATCTGCATTACTGCTTTTCTGACGTTCGTACACATACGCAGCAAAGGCCAGATTGTCCTGCACCCTGAAGCAACCGTACTTAAAATCATCCAGCGTAAATGTCCACTCCGGATGAGCAGCAGCGTAACGCATGTTCAAATCTCCGGAAAGCGCCTTTGGCGGACTGATTGTGAAGCAGAGGCTCATAATCCCAAGCGTACCAATGCAGACACGGGTATAACGCAGGAAACCACCACTGCAGCTCATGTAGCACAGTAGAATCACCAACCCGGCCACGCCCAGTAACATGGACTCAGCGGCCATAACACGCAGCGGCGTAAAGCCATGGGCAGAAATCTGATTGTACAGGCGCACGTAAACGCTGACAGCCAGCAGAAGAGTCTGTGCTGCAAGCACATACCCCAGGCTACGGGCCACAATCGTGCGACGCACACTGCCACGGCGGCGGAAGAAGTATATGAGCAAGGCAGCGGCAAGCACAGATGCCCAGGTAATGGCACCGGCGCCTTCGTAAAGATAATCCGTCTGGGAAACGCCCTCCGGCACACGTTTGAACCAGAGGAACGCAATATCGGTACTCGTGGCAATGAGGAACGCCAGATTTACGCCCAGCAGAATCATGAGCGGCAAATGAGGCAGCATGCTGCGTCCAACCGGGACCTCCTCAGCAGCAGGCAACGGCAACCGCACAGCATCAGAGGCAGGACGCTGCACCGTGAACAGGCCAAAAACAAGAATACCGACAACCCATATGAGAGCGTGCACCCAGAAATCCCAGCTGATTTGCAAGTAATCCATAATGCGGTTCCACCACATTGTGATACTCTCCCAGACGAGCTGCACTACCGGATTGCCACTGGCAAAAATGCACAGGAACGCAATAAAACAACTTGCCCCCACAATAATGCTGATAGTCATGGGCAGGATGCGGCGCCAGAAACCGCCTTTCAAGTGATGGCGGCGGTCACGCCAGAAGCTCCACCAGGTGCGATATTCCACGTCCTGCTCAACGGGAGCAGGTGCACCTGTTCCCAATATAATAACAAAAAAGGGCACGGTAAGTGTCAGAAGCCACCCCACATGATTACCGCTTACAAGCAGAGCCAGCATGGACACCAGGGCCAGAGATGCCAGAAAAATCTGCTCCTTGCGGTTAAAATCCCTGCGCAGCAGCAGCAGCGCTGTCATGAACAGCAGCACCCCGATACCAGCTCCAATGCCAAGATACCGCAAGCCTTCTGACTGCACCAGCGGAAAACACAAATCTGCAGCGGCTGCCACCAGCACAAGGACCACATAAGGAATCCAGCCAAGACGCCACCAACTCGGGTCGCAAAGTTTTTTATCGGACATAACAGATATTTTGATACAAGGAACTACCGTGCCGTTCAAAAAAAATCAACGAACAACCTCCTCGCCACGGCGTTCTGTCAACAAATCTAAAGCATGCTCAGCCAGCCATGCACGAATCATCTGCTCACAATCCGCTATCTCTGCGGCACGCTGGCGGCGGGTTGCTGCAGTTGCCTGCTGCATGGCATCCATATCATATACGCAGACATCATCCACCAGAGCACAAGCGGGATCTACGTTACGCGGTACAGAAAGGTCAATCAGGAAGAGCGGGCGCTGGCGCGTCATCTGCACCTGCTCCAGCACCGGGGGAGACACCACATATGCCGGGGACGCGGTGGACACTATCACAATATCAATATTCTCGAGATACGGAATCCACTCAGCAAAGCGGATGACCCTGCCCCCCACCTGTCCCGCAAGTTCCACTGCGCGGTCATACGAGCGGTTTGCCACAAAAATACTCTCAGCGCCACGGGAACGCAGGCTTTGCGCCGTCGTACGGGCCACCTCTCCAGCACCCACCACTAACACGTTCGCTCCCGAGAGATTTCCCAGGATTTCCTGAGCCATCTGCACAGCCGCAGCCCCCACAGAGGTAGGGCCACTGGTAATGCGAGATGAACTGCGAACTTTTTTGCCGATGGTGAAAACGTGCTGAAATACACGGTTTGCGTAGCGCCCTGTTACACCGGTCTCCAGCGCCACACGGTAAGCATCCTTGAGCTGCCCGAAAATTTCCGTTTCACCCAGCACCATGGAATCCAGGCCGGCAGCCACGCATGCCAGGTGGAACAGGGCATCTTCGCCCCGCCAACAGGAAAACATGTGACGCCGCGCTGCAGCATCCGGCGTGTTGCCCAGAAAAAGCTGCAGTATAGCAGGTTCTGCAATTTCCGGAGAGTGGCTCCAATAATAAATTTCAGTGCGGTTGCAGGTGGAAAGCAACACGCACTCTTCAACAGCAGGCAGTGAGGCAAGTGCAGCGTTTACCTCTGGCAGACGCGATTTACCCACGGCAAAATGCTCGCGCACCGCCACCGGGCAGTTGCGGTAATTCACGCCCAGGCAACACATCTGCAACTCTGCGTTCATGGGAATCAAGGCAGCTTTTTAATGGCCTCCACCAGGCTGGGGATGGTATGCTGTGGCGCCTCAATATCCGCTTTCAGACCATATTCTGCAAGGGTGGCTGTAGTCACAGGACCAATACTGGCAATGCGGCAGCCTGCGGGCAACGGCAATTTGAGCTGCATGAAGTGATGCACCGTACTACTGCTGGTGAACGTAATGATATCGGCTCCTTCTTCTCGCAGGCGGGCCTGTGCACCGGACTCGTCCTCCGTCTCCGGCACTGTACTGTAGGCCACACATTCATCCACAATAGCCTGGCGTTTCATCAGCTCATCATAAATCACACGGCGGGCCTGTTCTCCATGCACCCAGAGCATCGTCACATTGGCAACGCCTCCGAATTCATCCCCCTTGCGGTCAAATTCGACCACCAGTTCTTCAGCCACGGCTTTCTGAGGCATGACATCCACCATCAAGCCGTATTTCTTCAATTCCGCAGCCGTACCGGGTCCCACAGCGGCAATGCGTGCACCGCCAATCTCGCGAATATCCTCATACACCGCAAAAAACGCCGTAAAGAAGCGGCGAACACCATTCGGGCTCGAGAATACCAGCCAGTCATAATGTGGAGCATCTACCACAGCCTCGGCAAAATCGCGCTTATCGGAGGGGTCTGCTATGCGAATGGTGGGCAATTCCAGGACATCTGCTCCCAGACTCGCCAACTGGCTACTCAGGTCACTGGCCTGTTCACGGGTACGGGTCACCACAATGCGCTTTCCGCACAGCGGCAGTTTTGCGCGCCAATCAAGCTGCGGAGCCAGAGAAACAACCTCACCTATAACTACAACAGCAGGCGATGCAAGAGCGGCATTTTCAACAGCATCGGCCAGAGTAGCAACAGTGGCGCACACTGATTTCTGGCGACCGGTGGCAGCCCACTGCACCGCAGCAGCCGGGACTTCTGCACCCTGTCCAGCATCCATGAGAGCCTGCAATGTTTCACGCAGGCGTGCCATCCCCATCAGCATCACCTTAGTACCGCTGGCGGCGGCAATACCGGCAATATCGAGTGTAGATTCCTGCTTATGCGCTCCTTCGTGCCCGGTAAAAACGGTAAACTGGGTGCAGCAGTCGCGGTGAGTCACCGGAATGCCGGCGCATGCAGGACCTGCAATGGCAGAACTGACCCCCGGCACCACTTCAAAGGCAACACCGGCAGCCTGCAGAGCCAGGGCTTCTTCTCCTCCTCTGCCAAAAACATACGGGTCGCCCCCCTTCAATCGAACCGTGCATGCGTATTTTGACGCACAGCTTACCAACAGAGCGTTAATTTCCTCCTGAGGCATGGCGTGATTACCGGCACGCTTGCCTACATACACCTTCGTGCATCCGGGTTTAAGCCATGCCAGCATAGACGTCGAAGCCAGGGCATCATAAACAAGGCAGTCGGCCTGAGCAATCAAATCGCGTCCTTTGAGGGTCATCAGCCCAGGGTCACCAGGACCTGCCCCAATGAGATATACCTTTCCTGCAGTGGATTTTCCAGCCATATTCAGATCAGAATGAAGTCTTCGGGTTTAAGAGCAGGTGCAGTGGGTTGCTCCACAGGTTCCTGCGGTTGTTCAGGCTCAGCGGCAGGCTGTTCCGTGGATTGGGGTTGCTGAGTCTGCAGAGCCGCGGCAGCTTTTGCGGCCTCCTCGGCAGCGGCCTTGGCAGCAGCTTCTTCCGCAGCTTCCTTCTTTGCAATCTGCATCAGCTCAGAAACTGTAACCAATTTGAAGCCTCTGGCCTGTAACCCTGTCACAATTCCTTCCAATGCGCTGATGGTGGAAGCGTGGATATCATGCACCAGTATGATGGAACCGGGTTTCGCATTATTGACAGCAGTGCTGATGACCTTACCAACACCGGGTTTGCGCCAGTCACGGGTATCGACATCCCACAGGATGGAAGCCATCCCGTACGAATCATGCATGTGATTCACAAGTGTGTTGCTGGTAGCGCCGTAGGGCGGACGCATCACACGCGGATACGTGCCGGTGATGCGGCCAATAAGGTTGCGCGTGTTTGAAATTTCTTTATTCACCCGGGCCATGGGGGCAGAATTCATTTTAATGTGGCTCCATGTATGCACGCCGATTTCATGACCGGCAGCAGCGATATCAGCCACAATGCCCTTGTACTTATTCACATTCTGCCCCAGCATGAAGAATGTTCCCTTCGCACCATAGCGGTTCAGAATGTTAATAGCCCGGCGTGAGTAAGCAGGATGCGGCCCATCGTCAAAGGTCAATGCCACATACTTTCCTTTTACCGGCACATGGGAAACCTTCCTGCCCAGCGGACGCAGACTGACAGGCTGAGCAACCAAAGCCGGAGTGGTTGATGACTTCTTATCCAGCTTCTTAACCGGGGGCTTGACTTTGGGCTTAGGTTTAGAAACGGGTTCAGGAGCAGGAACGGGATTCACCACTGCTGTGGCAGGTTGCGCATCCTGCTGCTGGTCCTGCTGCTGGCATGCCACCAATCCCAGAATGGAAGCAGTACAAATCAAGAATTTTCCGATATTCATCCGCATGGCAAGTGGCGGGATTGTACAGGCATGGAGGATAAAAGGCAACCCCTTTTGGCGTCATTTTGCATGGACGAGCCCCCGTAGTTATGCTAAAATGCCCCCATGCTGAACTTTGCGTACCAAAATCAGACTCACTATGTATATGGCCCGGGGGAACATCTGAATCTGGGCACACTGCTTCACCCCCACTGCACAGGTAAAATCCTGCTACACTACGGGGGCGGCAGCATTGAACGCACCGGTTTGCTGCAACGCACCCGCAAAAGTCTGAATCAAGCAGGTATTGAATTCGTAGAACTGGGTGGAGTCAAGCCGAATCCGAGTGTTGAGCTGGTACGCAAGGGCATTGAAATAGCACGCCGAGAAAAGGTTAAACTGGTGCTGGCTGTCGGTGGCGGCAGCGTCATTGATTCAGCCAAGGGAATAGCCACAGGTGTGCCGAACGATTGCGACATATGGGAACTCTACTCACGAAAAGGCTCTGTGCCGGCACATGAGCCACTGCCCGTTGCCACTGTGCTCACCCTGCCTGCCGCCGGCAGCGAAAACAGCCCCAACACCGTGCTCACCAATGAGGCAACCGGCCGCAAACTCGGGTTCAAACACATGAAACTGCGCCCGGTGCTCAGCATTGTTGACCCCACGCTTTTTCTGACACTGCCGCACAGCCAGATGGCCTACGGCGCGTGCGACATGCTCTGCCACATTTTTGAGCGCTACTTCACCAACACAAACGACACCGCTCTCAGCGATGCACTGGCAGAAGCAACCATGCGCACCATCATCACCCAGGCACGCCGCCTGAACACCGACCTTGGCAACGCCGACGCCTGGGGGCAGCTCGCGCTCTGCGGCACAGTGGCACACAATGACCTGCTGGGGCTGGGACGAGAGCAAAGCTGGGCATGCCATGCGCTCGAACACGAGCTGAGCGCCGTATATGATGTACCACATGGTGCGGGGCTGGCCGTCGTAGTGCCAGCCTACATGGAGGCTGTCTGGCCGTACAATCCGGGAATCTACGCCCAGTGGGCAACCAACGTGATGGGTGTCACACCGCAGCGGGATACTGCGGCTGTTGTGCAAGAAGGCATCGAACGCCTGCGCGCCTGGTATCGGGAGCTCGGGCTGCCGCAAACCATGCAGGAGCTGGGTATTCCGGCAGATGCAGACTTTTCAGCCATGGCTGCTGCAGCATGCAAGACATATGGCGGCGGGGCGGCCATTCCCACCCTGCCCGGCGTGCACCCGCTCACGGCAGAAGAAGCCACCGCTATATACCAGGCTGCAATCTAATAGTCATTGACTAACGCAACCAAAAGCGCCATGATGGCAGCATGAACACATCACCTCAAGCTGCCTTATGGCAAGCCGTGCATGCAGCCTATGAAGCCCGAAACCTGCCCGAAGCCAGGCGGCTGCTCCATCATAGCAATCCACCGTCCCACTGTGATTACCTTCACCATTGCAACGATGAAGAGTATGTACGCTGGTTGCTCGATAACAACCTGATTCCGACGAATACACAGGCACCGGTCTGGCCGGATTTGCAGGAACGCCAGTTGCAGTGCAACGCGTTGCCGGAAAGTGAGCGACCTCGCTGCATTCAGCATGGAGAATGGGAAGACGACGACACGATCCGCGAAAACTAATACTCAGCATGGCAATTTTGATGCTTGCCAGAGGGGGCGTGTATGTGATAGCATGCTGGCATGTTCCGTCTTTTCCGTTTCCTGTTACTAGTATCGGCCATGGTGTTCGCCATATCCGGTTCACAGGCTGATGCTGTAGTAATGGCGAAGAAGACCCCCGATGGGAAATGGGCTTATGTGCCTCTTGCTGATGGTTTTGACTTCCCCGTCGGCAAACCGGATGGCAAGGGCTACTACAAATCCCGCGGACTGCGACTGGCTACCCCCCGTCACCTGGGTGAAGACTGGAACGGAAACGGCGGCGGCAACAGTGATTTGGGCGATCCGGTGTACTCCATCGGGCTGGGGCTGGTAACCTATGCAGCAGATGCACGCGGACGCTGGGGCAACGTCGTCATTGTGCGCCATGCCTTCAGAGAGCCTAAATCGGGCAAGGTATTGTGCTGCCAGAGTCTTTATTCCCACCTTGACCGTATCGATGTCCGTCTCGGTCAGCTTGTAGGGCGAGGTGCCCAGATTGGCACCATCGGCACCAACAACGGCATGTTCACAGCGCATCTTCACGCAGAGCTGCATTTCAACATCAATGTAAACTGCGGTCACCAGGGCATCACCAAAAACAACATCAACTACGGTAACCTCACCGAGTTCATTAAGCACTACCGCCGTCTGCCCGAGGAAAGAAAATTCGTCAAGCTTCCCATCGGCGGATTCCTGCCCTACAAGAACACCACGGGTCTGTAAATGAAAACGTGTCTGTTCGGCGGTTCATTTGACCCGGTTCACGCCGGGCACCTGCACATTGCCGCTGCGGCGCAGCGTGAATGCGGGCTGGACGAAGTTGTATTCCTTCCGGCGGCCTGTTCTCCATTCAAACTTGGCAAGGCCACCTTATTCAATGGTGCCCAGCGGCTGCGCATGCTGCAACTGGCCACAGCAGGGTTACCCTGGGCGCGAATAAGCGAGCTGGATTTGCAGCTCCCCCCCCCCAGCTGGAGCTGGCGCATTGCTGAATACTGGCATCAGCAGCATCCCGAAGCTGAGCTTTTCTGGCTCATGGGCACCGACCAATGGGAACAACTGCACCGCTGGGCTCGCTACGACTACCTCTGCGAATTGCTCCACTTTATCGTCTATCACCGCGACACGCCGCCTCAACCTCGCGAAGGTGTGCGCTGTTCCTTCATCTGTACCGGTCTGCATCCGGCAACATCCTCCGGCATCAGGGAGGCCCTCCGGCAAGGTGCAGCCATGCCATCCGGCTGGCTGCACCCGGAGGTTGAGAATTTCATTCAGGGTCTGAGCTCAGCAGATTGAGAAAAAGCTTACCAGCACATGTCATTCCAGTTCACGGAATCGCTTGGATTCCCTGATACCTTTCTTCTTTTTCTTCGTCTTCTGTTTTAAATTCGCCTCTGGCGCCTGTACTTTCTCCACAACCTCCCAGATCAGACTTTCGTCATCACTCTCAGAATGCTCGGAATCATGGCTTCGGGCAGTCTCCTCACCGCTGGATACCGGCGCTGCACCTACACGGAATGGCTGTATTTGCTGAATAACCGGCGTTTCAATCAATCCACAGGGCGCACTACCTGTATTTTTGAGCCGCTGCATCATCAGACTGTATCCCGCCTTCCCCTGCGAATCGCCATATAGGATTGTGATATCGTATTCACCACCTTTTTTCACCGTAATCACAGAACCTGCGGTCATACTGCCCAGCTCAGCATACCGATAAGAGACGCCTCGCATTTTCATGATGCCGAACCCTCGCCCCGCCTGTTTGCGGACAACATCCGACTCGCTGTTGGAAACGCTCTGTATGCCGACTGTGGGCAACATTAAACCACCTTCCAGCACAAGTTTGCTATTCCATCGCACCAGCAGCACATCATCGCCTGTTCCAATAAAACGAAACTTTCCGCTGAAAGGAGCTTTTACTTTGCCCCGGTATATCAGAACGAGTGGCGACCCGAAATCAGAAACACCTAACTTCTGACGCATCGTTCGTGTCAGCGTACTGGGAACAGAAAACGTCTGAGCTGACAGCGTGTCGTTTACCTTCGTCCATGATAACGACTTGGATGGCTTCCATCCTGTTTTTACATAATTACGTACGCCCTCCATCAAACGCACGGTTGATGACGATGGTGCATTGTTTTTTTCCTCAATTATATATGCAGTCCCCTTCAACGACTCCCCCAGAGACATAGAAGCAACAGACAACATGAACAACATGCCATAAAACAGTCTTTTCATACAGCAGGATTCAGGTAAAACTCCGGATTATATTGACTTACTCTTCTTCTTATTCTTCTTCCTTGTCTTTTTCTGCTTCGAACCGCTTTGGTACAACTCCAGCGCATCATCTACAGGTTCCTCCTGAGAAACAGCCCAGGGCTGTGGTTTTCTGGAAAATGGAGGTATCTCAACAATTTTGTTCCGGGTAACTTTTGCAATGGCATTGGCCATATTCTCCACCGCTGGCAGAATAGTAGTGGTAGAGAACAAAGGCAGCAGAGGCGCCTCAGATGATGCAACTTTACCATGCGGAGCCTTTTCTGGGGCTGCCAGTTTCTCGATATACAGACAAAAAGCAGATGCATCGCCCGCATCTGCGAACAACACCTGCATCTTGTAGGTCCGGCCCTTTTCTACTTTGAAGATTCTGCCACCGGTGAATCCTCCCAGCCTGGTATTCCATGTCTGAATTTTGGGAAACTGATACACCACAGTCGCATTGTCATCCTGCTTCTGTTTCCGGTTTCCCTTAACCTTTTGAGCGGTGGCACTATCCTTTATCTTTTCCCATCCTTTTCCAACAGCCAGCACATCGGTCTCCTGCAAGCGAACCAGAAGCATATCATCTCCTGCACCGACAAAACGGTACCAACCCGTTTCCGGAGCAGAAACATTCCCGGTGTAATGCACAACGATTGATTTGGTCGGATTACTTATACGCATGGCCATCCGGAGATAGCTCATATCACACATGGGCAGGCAGAACGATGATGCATAAAAGGCCATAGGATGTGCGGTCATATCCGCGAGTTTTTCCTTATCCCAACCGGATTTCACAAACTCGCTCACTGTTTTCTGCACCGAAGCAGCAGAATCCTCGGCAGGCAGATACGCCTGTCCACTAAATGAACCATCGGCCCACACCTGCCATGCAGACGCAAGCAACAGCCCCACCATCAACAGATTCCTTACCGGTTTCATGTCTCTATTCTACCGTTCATTACCCGGCACGTCAACGCAAAAAAAACGCCGGCAGCTCTGCCGGCGTTTTTGCACAAGAATATTGTATACTCAGTGGAGATTAAAGGCTTTCGCCGAAGTCCTCGCGGAACTTGGCGGCCAGCTTCTCCTGCCAGTCACTCAGCGGCTGCAGACGACCGAAGAAGAAGCGGAGCACCTCGGGTTCTTCGTCCCACTTCAGACCGCCGATGAGGTGGCGGTTGTCGTACAACCACTTCACGCGGTCGGCGCAGTACTTCACCTGGGAAAGCGTGAACACGCGGCGCGGGCAGGCCAGGCGCACCAGCTCCAGCTCGGCATAGTGTTCAGAGCCATCGGGGTTGCGCTGCTCGGAAAGGGAACCACGCTCCATGCCGCGGATACCACCGGCAATGTAAAGAGCCGTGGCCAGAGCACCGGCGGGGTACTGTTCGTGCGGAATGTCGGGCAGGAATTCAGAAGCGTTAATGTGTGCGCCCAGACCACCGGCAGGCTTCACCATGGGAACGCCGTATTCGGAAAGTTCCTTCACGAGGTATTCGATGAAGATGGGTCCCTGGTTGATGATTTCTTCGTCCAGCGTCTCCAGCAGACCGACGGCCATAGCCTCCATGGCGCGCACTTCCATACCGCCGTAGGTCAGGAAGCCTTCGTACAGCGGAATGAAAGCCTTCATCTTAAGAATCAGCTTCTCGTTGTTGGAGATGATGGCGCCGCCGCGGGCAAAGCCCAGCTTACGGCTGGAGAAGTAGATGAGGTCCATCTCATCCGCAATCTTGCGGATGATTTCAGCGATGCTCATGTTCTTTGCAGCCTCTTCGCGGGTCTTGATAAAGTACAGGTTATCCTGCAGCAGAGATGCATCCAGCACGCACATCACGCCGAATTCCTTACACACGGCAGCAACATCCAGCATATTCTGCATGGAAAGCGGCTGACCGCCAATCAGGTTCGTGCCGGCTTCGATACGAACAAAGGGCACATGCTCCGGACCCACTTCCTGAATCAGCTGGCGCAGACGGGGAATATCGAAGTTGCCCTTGAATGGCAGGTCGAGATTCGGATCCAGGCCTTCCGGGGTGATAAGCTCCTCCACGCGGCCACCCTTGCGGGTGATGTGGGCCTTGGTGGTGGTGAAGTGGAAGTTCATGGGTACAACGTCGCCTTCCTTCACGAAGGTTTCGGCAAGAATGTTCTCGCAGGCGCGGCCCTGGTGTGCCGGCAGGAAATGCTTGGTGCCGAAAACCTGCTCAATCACCTTGGAAAGGCGGTTGAATGTCTCGGAACCAGCGTAGGAGTCGTCCGCCTGCATGGAAGCAGCCACCTGATTGTCACTCATGGCGTTCACGCCAGAATCGGTCAGCATGTCCATGAATACATCCTTATTCTGCAGCAGGAACGTATTGTTACCGGCTTCGCGGAGCTTCTGCACGCGCTCCTCTACCGTGGGCAGGAACAACTTCTGCACCACACGCACCTTGTGCATTTCCAACGGCACCTGGTGCTCTTCCTTATAGAACTTTACAATAGACATGATGATGATTTGGTATTAGCTAAAAATTTGCGCATAAAACGCGCCGCGGATTCTATCACGTGGTTCTGGTTATTGTCAATGCTTTTGTCTGCTACGCAAAACCCATGTTAACAATTAGCGGTAAATTATGACAGAGCTTTCATCCCCCTGTTTCTGAGCACCAGTTCCGACACATACCACCCTGCAGACCATATGCCGCATCTCCCTGCCGGGCAAGCGAATGGGCATCAACGAACAGGCGCAGCATTAAGACACTTTCACTCAGCGCAGATTTATTTTCAGATACACCGCTAATGTAGTAATTTCAATTCTCTTCACAAGCTTTTTCCGTTTCCTGTGAAAGATGTTTGCGCGCGTGCACGTAAATTATAGCATACATGAAGAATCAGGTAATCGTAACAACGTCTCTTTGCGCCCTGCTTGGCATGCCGCTGGCAGCATCTTCCGAAACACAGCCGACCGTGCAGCAGGTTCTGCAGAACATTGCAGAAGGCTCCCACCCTTTTTATGATAAGGGTATGTATCCGGATTGGTCGCGGCTGACCCCGGAACAAGCCCGCACAGACTCTGCCGCAGCCCTGGTGCTGGCCCGGCACAGGATTGAACAAATCAGCAACCTCCGGCCGGAAGAGACCACGTTTGAAAACACTTTCCTTGCGCTCTCTCACGCACAGGAGGAACTCGACAAAGTTCAGAACCGCATTTATCACCTCACCACAGTGGCAGACAACGGAGATTTGCGCAAGGTGCAGGAGGAACTCATGCCTGAGTGGAACGCCATAGGGGCCGAAGTGCTGGCAAACGACAAGCTCTGGACCATACTGCGCCACGCTGCATCCCAGCCATGGGTGAAGGAACTGTCACCAGCTAAGCAACGCTACGTGGAGCAGGTTATCCAGAACTTCCAGGACCAGGGTGCTGGCCTCTCCCCGGAGCAAAAGAAACGCAAAAAGGAAATTGAGGACGAAATGTCCATGCTTCAGCTCCAGTTTGGCAAAAATGTGCAGGATTCCACCAACGCCTGGGAACTTATCATTACCGACCGAGACCAGCTCGCCGGCATGAGCGCTGACTGGATGGACAAGGCGCGCGAGGAAGCAGCCAAGGTGATTCACGACCAGAATGCCGCACCTGCCTGGCGCATTACACTCCAGGCCTCGAGCTATAACGAAGTGCTGAAACACTGCACCGTTGAAGCCACCCGCAAAGCCTGCTGGGACGGCGCCCGCACCATTGGGTCCGGGCAATACGACAACGCCCCGATTGTAGCCCGCATCATGGAACTGCGGCGTGAACTCGCTGAACTCCTTGGCTTTAAGACCTACGCAGACATGACCACGCACCGACGCATGGTGGGCAGCGGGAAGAACGCGCTGAAGTTTGTGGACGACATGATGCAGAAAGTCAAACCAGCCTTTGATGCAGAATGCGAACAGCTCCTGAATTTCATCACCCGCCGCACCGGGCGCGTGACAACGGCCATCAACCCGTGGGATCGCTCATTCTACCTGCGAGAACTCAGCGAGGAAATGTATAATCTGGACACAGAAAGCCTGCGTCCCTACCTCGTATGCGATAAGCTGCTGGATGGCATTTTCAGCATCTTCTCTAACCTCTACGGCGTTTCATTCACGGAATTGCCGGCTGACTGCCTGAAAGAGGGGGAGAAAAGCTCTCCTGCAGTCATTGAAACCTGGCACCCGGAGGTCAGAGTCTTTGCCGTGACCGATGACCGCACAGGCTACCACCTCGGCTCATTCTACCTTGATTTATTCCCTCGCACCTCCAAGCGGGAAGGCGCCTGGGTCATGCCTCTGAACTATGGCAAGCCGGCAGAGGGCAACAAGCCGCACAGCCCTCACCTGGCGTGTCTGATTGGCAACATGACGCCGGCCACCGCAGATAAACCTGCCCTGTTCAGCCACTATGATGCCACAGTTCTCTTCCATGAATTCGGGCACATGATGCACGTCATGCTCAGCGACACGGAACTGGAAGCCCATTCCGGCACGGGTGTAGCCTGGGATTTTGTGGAACTGCCCAGCCAGATTAACGAGAACTGGGCATGGGAGTCACAGGGTATCGCCACCTTCGGTTTCCATTACCAGACCAACGAGATTATCCCCGACGAACTGGTGAAGAAGTTACAAGCCAGCCGCTATTTCCTGCCGGCTACGGACAACATGGGCCAGCTCTGCATTGCCAAGCTTGACCTGGAAATGCACATGAATTACGATGAAAAATTCAAGGGCAAAGACCTCGATGCCGCCACACGTGAGCTCCTGTCTCCCTGGCAGATTCGTTTCACTCAGCATGGCAATTCCATCATGCGCCGCCTGCGCCACTGCATTACCGGGGGCTACAGTGCGGGGTATTACTCGTACAAATGGGCCGAAGTGCTCGCGGCTGATGCTTACTCCCGCTTCAGCAAGGAAGGCGTGCTTAACCGAAAGACGGGGACCGACTTCCGTGAAGCCATACTCTCCAAGGGTGACAGCCAGTCTGCTGCTGATTTGTACCGCCAGTTCATGGGGCGCGACCCCAACCCCGATGCCCTGCTCCAATCCCAGGGGCTCAGCAAATAGCCGCTTTCCCTTATCCCGTCCAGCCTTACGCAGGACGGGATTTTTCTTCCAGCCGGATGCTTCCTTGTTTTTAGAATTATTCCACTTGACAAAACATTCAAATATATTAGAATCTTTCCAGAACAATCAAAAGAAACATCGTAGAAAGCGCCGCACAGCGCTGAATCCCCCTTGACTTATCTGCTACGCGGGTTTAGAATATGCCCGTTAGTAGAGAGTTGGCACAATGACTCTCCCGGGAGTCTCTCACCTAAACAAGAATCATTTTATGACAGACACAACATGCACTCAGGAATGCGCCTGCCAGGTAGACCCGTGGCAGGGATTCAAATCAGGCGTATGGCAGGATACCATCAACGTCCGTGATTTCATTCAGCAGAACTACACTCCCTACACCGGCGAGGGCGATTTCCTGGCCGGCCCTACTGAGGACACCATTGCCCTGTGGGACGAGGTGAAGGAGCTGATGAAGAAGGAAATTGAAGCCGGCGGTCTGCTCGATGCCGACACCGAAGTAGTTTCCACCATTGTTTCCCACGCAGCCGGCTACATCGACCAGGCTCGCGAGAAGATTGTTGGTCTGCAGACCGATGCCCCGCTGAAGCGCGCTCTGATGCCCTTCGGTGGTCTGCGCATGGCCCAGAAGGCTCTGGAATCCTACGGCAAGCAGATGTGCCCGCACACCGCCGAATTCTTCGGCCGCATCCGCAAGACCCACAATGAAGGCGTGTTCGATGCCTACACCAGCGACATCCGCGCAGCCCGCTCTGCCGGTATCATCACCGGTCTGCCCGATGCCTACGGCCGCGGCCGTATCATCGGCGACTACCGCCGCGTAGCCCTCTACGGCACCGACAAGCTCATCGCCGCCCGCCGCAAGGATCTGAAGGACCGCGAAGCCGGTGTAATGACCGATGCCACCATCCGTCTGCGCGAGGAAATGAACGAACAGATTCGCGCTCTGGCCGAACTGGCTGAAATGGGCAAGAGCTACGGCTGCGACCTGAGCCGCCCCGCCGAAAACTCCCGCGAAGCCGTGCAGTGGACCTACCTGGGCTACCTGGCCGCTGTGAAGGAACAGAACGGCGCTGCCATGTCCCTGGGCCGCGTTTCCACCTTCCTCGACATCTACTTCGAGCGCGACCTTGCCGCCGGCACCATCACGGAAGCCGGAATCCAGGAACTCATGGACCAGTTCGTGATGAAGCTGCGCATGGTGCGTTTCATCCGTACCCCCGAGTACAACAGCCTGTTCTCCGGCGACCCCACCTGGGTGACCGAATCCATCGGCGGTATGGGCGAAGACGGCCGCACCCTGGTGACCCGCAGCTCCTTCCGCATGCTGCAGACCCTGTACAACCTGGGGCCGGCTCCCGAGCCGAACCTGACCGTGCTGTGGTCCACCGCCCTGCCCGAAGGCTTCAAGAAGTACTGCGCCAAGGTTTCCATCGAGACCTCCTCCGTGCAGTATGAGAACGACGACCTGATGCGCCCGTACTGGGGTGATGACTACGGCATTGCCTGCTGTGTGTCCGCCATGCGCATTGGTAAGCAGATGCAGTTCTTCGGCGCCCGCGCCAACCTGGCCAAGTGCCTTCTCTATGCTCTTAACGGTGGCGTAGACGAGGTGAAGGGCAAGCAGGTGACCCCGCCCGCTCCCCGTTACGAGGGTGAGTACCTGGAGTACGACAAGGTGATGGAGCTCTTCAGCAACATGCAGGACTGGCTCGCCAAGACCTACGTGGATGCCCTCAACATCATCCACTACATGCACGACAAGTACTGCTACGAGCGCATCGAGATGGCTCTGCACGATCC
>CAJGCV010000030.1 GCA_904501915.1 uncultured Akkermansia sp.
AGGCTGCACCCCGCGCTCCCAAGAGCGACGATGCCAACCTGCTTGGCTAAGTTGAAATAAACATGTTTCCATGCCGGAATTCAGAACAGAGCCGTTAATTGTTCCTGTCGTTTCCGGCCTGTTACCCGCAGGTGAGCGCGTCCGCCGAGTCGCGCTCACCTCGTTTCGTTCTGATGATGAGCGGGTGCAGGTGCCTATGCGCGAGGTCGAGTGCTATGAATGCGGCATGAGCTCGCAGGTTCCTTCAGCGGCATTGTCTGCCAACTGTATTCATTGCCATGCGCACCTGAACATGGCAAATGTGGAGATTCGTCCCGGTTCCCGCCGCCTGACCGTGCGTACCCTGGGGAATGTGCATGTGCAGGCCGGTACAACGCTTTCTAATTTATCGGTGGTGTGCAACAATATGGAGGTAGATGGCCGCGTGTCCGGCGCATTCCGCTGCACCGGCACACTCAGCTTCAACACATCCACCAGAGTGGAAGGCTCCATCAGCGCGCACAAGCTGGTGGTGGATAAAGGGGTTGAACTTGAACTTGCCGTGGGCGCGGTCGCCGAAAGTGCGGAGATATATGGCAGCCTTACAGGGCGTCTGCAGTGCAAAGGTCTGCTGCATATTTACCGCAGTGGTTCCTATGCCGGTGTATGCAAGGCTGCAGATGTGCAGGTGGACCCCGGTGGCCGGTTTGATGACCAGAGTCATTTCTGAATGTGAGGCAGCATGGATATCCGCATTACAGGTGCCAGTCAGAACACCCTGCGGCATATCAATCTGAACTTGCCGGCAGGTAAGCTCATCGCGCTTATGGGCCCCAGTGGCTCGGGCAAGAGTACACTGGCCTACGATACGCTTTTTGCAGAATCGCGCCGCCGTTTTCTGGATTGTCTTTCTGCCGGTGCGCGGCGTCTGCTTGCCCGCCCTGAAAAACCGCACGTGGAAAGCATTGAGGGGCTTCCCCCCGCACTGTGCCTGGAGCAGCACCTGCCCACCGGACAATCCCGGACGGTGCTGGGCTCGCTCACGGAAACGCTGGATTACCTCCGTATCCTGTATGCGGCCATTGGCGTGCCGCACGACCCGGTGACTGGCGAACGGCTCACACGCCTGAGCCCGGAGGAAATTACGACCTCACTCTGCGCGTTGCCGGAGAATACACGCCTCACGCTGCTTGCGCCGCTCTCACCAGCATTCGGACAGAACCCGGAGAGCGATATCCTGATGCTGCGCAAACAGGGGTATCTGCGTGTGCGTGTGGCGGGCGAAATCTGTGAGCTGGATGATTTGGAACAAGCTCCTCCTGCCCCCGGAACGGATTGTGAACTGGTGGTGGACCGCATCGTTTTGCGAGAGGGCGTGGATTCCCGCGTGGCGGATTCAGTGCAGGCGGCACTGCGGCTCTGGCCGGATGAGTTGCGGGCTCTGGTGCAACCTCGTGGGGGGGAGCCGCAGCTCCAATGCTTCCACACCCGCTACCGCAATGCGGAAACCGGCTTTTCCATGCCGGATTTGACACCCGGTCTGTTCTCTCATTTCTCGCCGTATGGTGCCTGCCCGGAATGCAAGGGCCTCGGTACGGTGGAGACGGCGAAGGGAACTCTGAAAATCTGCCCTGCGTGCAAAGGCATGCGCCTGAACCCCACTGCGCTGGCGGTCACGCTGGACTATGGCGGCCGGGCGCTCAGCCTGGGGGCATTCTGCGAGCTGCCAGCGCAGAAAAACCGCGCGTTGCTCGAGCAGTTGAGCGTGCCTCCCGCTTATCGGGAAGCTCTGGTGCCGGCACTTGCCAGCCTGAAACAGCGCCTCGATTGCCTGCTGGAGCTGGGGCTCGGGTATCTTTCGCTTTCCCGCGCTGCCAATACGCTGTCCGGCGGCGAGTTGCAGCGCGCGCGACTCGCAGCGCAGATTGGTGGTGGCCTGTCGGGCGTGTTGTATATTCTGGATGAACCTACCATCGGTCTGCACCCGGAAGAAACGGAGAAACTCATTGCTGCGTTGCAGCGTCTGCGTGATAAAGGGAATACCATTCTCGTGGTGGAGCACGATCCCCAGCTCCTTCAGGCGTGCGACTGGCTGGTGGAAATGGGGCCAGGCAGTGGTCCTCAGGGTGGCATGGTGCTGGCAGAGGGAACGTACGAAGATTTTTTGAAGCATGCTGATTCGCCCACCGGTGCCTGGCTTGCCGGGCGCAGGGTTCTGCCCGCCGTGGAGCCGCGCAACCTGTCCGCCTGCCGCTGGCTCACCCTGCCGCATGCGCAGGCTCGCAATCTGAAGGATGTGCAGTTCCGTTTTCCGCTGGGGGCGTTCACTTGCCTTTCCGGACCTGGCGGTTCGGGCAAGAGTACGCTGGTGCATGAATGCCTGTTGCCGGCCATGAAAGAGGGGAAGGTGCAGGGGGCTGAGCATATTACCCGCGCGGTGCTGGTTGACCAGAGTCCGCTGGGCTCATCCCCACGCTCCACGCCGGCCACGGCCACCGGCCTGCTGGATGTGCTGCGCCCGCTCTATGCAGCGCTGCCGCTTTCCCGCCAGCGTGGTTACACGGCTGCCCGCTTCTCGTTGAATGCCCGCGGCGGGCGTTGCGAGCGCTGCGGTGGCACCGGCAGCCTGCAGGTGGATATGAATTTCCTGGCAGATTTGTACACAGAATGTGACGCCTGCCACGGCGCCCGTTACAACCGCGAAACGCTGGAGGTGACCTGGCGTGGTAAATCCATAGCCCAGGCCTTGATGCAGACGGTGGATGAAGCGGTGGAATTCTTCGCTGCGGTGCCGCAGGCTGCTGCCATTCTGAAAGCCCTGCAGGAACTGGGGTTGGGGTATCTGCCGCTCGACCGCTCCGTGACGACGCTTTCCGGTGGCGAATCCCAACGTGTCAAGCTGGCCTCGTATCTTGCCAAGGCTGCACCGAAACGCGGTTCCCGTCCCGGTGAGACCCTGCTCCTGGTGCTCGATGAGCCCAGCACCGGGCTGCATTTCAACGAACTGGAACTCCTGTTGCGAGCCATATACCGTCTGCGCGCCGCTGGCCACACCATTCTCTGCATTGAACACAACCAGGGCATCCTGTCCCGCGCTGATTATCTTGTCGAACTCGGTCCTGGTTCCGGCGCAGATGGCGGACGCATCATTTATGAAGGCGCGCCCGTTTAATGTCCGCCGTATTGGCGAAGGTAGAGCATAAGCCTGGTTTTCTGGTCTCCTGAGGCTCGCAGATATTCCAGTGGTGTGACACCACCGGGCCCCGGTGCATCCGGATTTGCACCGCCGCGCAGCAGAATCAGCCCGATGTTGTAATTGTTATCGAAAACCGCCTGCCAGATGGGGGCATACCCCGCGCGGGTTTCCAGATTCGGATCCGCCCCATAGCTGAGCAGCCTTTTCACCAGCACCTCGCTGCGCTGCCCGGTTGCAATCTGGAGCGGCGTGAATCCGTGGTGCAGGGCATTGGGCGAAGCTCCCTTTTCCAGCAGTAGTGTGGCGGTGGCTTCAATGCGCTTGCGCCGGTCTTCATGGCTGCGTTTGTGCTGGCGCAGCAGAAGGCCCAGGGCTGTTTCATTGCCATACTGGCTGGCGTTGGGGCTGGCCCCCTCTGCCAGAGCCTGCCTCATGGCCTTTTCATCCACTTGCCGGATAGCCTCCATAAGTTCCTTGTCCGCCGCATCGGTACTGCGGCAGGAGAACAGCAGCATGAAGCCCACAAGCGGCAGAATGGTGATGAAGCGCAGCACGCTGCCTATGCTAGCAGACATCTGCTGCGCTGGCAAGCTTGGTTTTTTATGAGCTCCAGCAAAAAAAACTTGCATACCCTCCCCCCGATACAGTAGGATATAAATCATCCATTAATAAATCATGAAATCGCTTACTCTCTTCACTTTATCCACACTGCTCATGGCTGGTATGCTCGCTCCTATGCCGTCAGCAGCAAAGACTGCTGACCATTCGAAATCATCCTCCGTTTCTGCATCAGGAAAGAAAAAGGGGAAGAAAAGCAAAGGAAAGAAAAAGGAGAAGAAAAGCAAAGGAAAGAAAAAGATAAACGAAGCCAGCAAGAAAAAGAAAGCACAAACAAAAAAACAGGATGCGCGTAAGCTGGCTGTTGAAAAATTGTCAGACCAGGGAATTTCCGAAGATGCCTATAATGCCAAGCTGATAGAAGCTATAAATAGCAAAGATGAAGAACTCATCAAAACGTTAATTTTAGCCGGTGTAGAGATTAATAAAGAAGGGGAGTTCAACCTTCCTCCCCTGTCTGCAGCGATATCCCAGGAATTATCGGAGGATGTAATTACGACCATTATTGAGGCGGGAGCCGACCTGAACGGAGGCCCCGATGAGAAGACGCCCCTCTGCATGGCGCTGAAAAAGGGAAAGCCGAGTGCGCGCATTGTCAAATTGCTTTTAGATAAGGGAGTCAACATCAAGGAAGCAGATGAAAAATCCCCCTTGGTATGCTTTGCGGCAGATGGAGGTCATCTGGATAACATTAAATTACTGATAGAACAGGGAGCAGACGTAAACAAAACAGATAGGGCAGGGATGCCAGCCATTGCATCGATCGCTACGTCTCTTGGCTCAGGACCGTGCACGCCCGAAGATAGATTTCTTATTTTAGACACGTTACTGAAAGCAGGCGCAAATCCCAATGCTGTATCTCGGGCTGGTTATACAGCCTTGGTCTGGGCAAGCGACTTCAAATGTGCAAAACGACTGCTGGATGCAGGAGCAAGCCCGAATGTACGTCAATACGCAGGGAATGTGGAAACAGCTCTTTATATGGCCATACAGAAGAATGATGTCGAAATGGTGAAACTGCTGTTAGAAGCCGGTGCTTATGTCAATGATATGGGCACAATGGGCTCCCCTCTTGGACGAGCAGTCCGCGTGGGCAATCTTGAATGCATCAAGTGCTTACTTGCTGCCGGAGCATCCATAAACAAATCCAAAGACCATAGTGATAGTGTTGGACAAACGCCTCTGTACATGGCAGCAGAGCAAGGGTTCACAGAATGTGTCAGGATACTGTTAGACGCTGGCGCCAATGTCAACAAGACAGATGCTGCGGGGAAATCTCCCTTGGATATTGCAACAGAAAAGGGGCATACGGCATGTGTCGAATTACTGAAGGCGGCAGAAGCCAAAGCCGACACTCCGGAAAGGAAAAAGGCAATCGAGGCACTAACCGCCCAGAGCATACAGAAAGAAAAATACATTGAAACCCTGATGCAGGCCATTGATGCCAATACAATGGAGCAGATACGCACCCTTGCTACAGCTTCAGGGGGAGACCTTGATAAATCAATTAAAGGCGAAACACCCCTTATCAAAGCAGTCAGAAAGGGAAATAGGGAATGCGTTCAGATTCTGATTGAGGCAGGAGCAGATGTAGAATATGCATCTCCGGTTGATATTGCAGTCCGAAACGGACAGTCGGAATGCCTGAGGCTCCTGTTAAAAGCCGGGGCTAATCCTAATGACCTGGATTGCGCCAATCCTCTGTGCTCTGCAATTGAAAGCAACAAACCAGAATGTGTCAAGGTCTTACTTGAATTCGGAGCAAAACAACAGGAAGTAGGTCAAGACGAATCCGCGTTGGACATTGCAAAACGCTACAACAATGAAACCTGTATAAAGCTTTTGGAAGAAGCCGTCCAAAAGAAGTGAGCATACACCTTGATTACTCCACACCCAGCAAATGCTACGTCCAGCCTGCAGGGCAAAATGCAGATTTTGTTCGGATCGGGGGACTTCTGTCCCCCGCCGCCTGGATTTTCGGGACTGAGGTCCCGTGCTTCGAGGTGTTTGCTCACCACCAAGCGCAAGGTAAAGCCCACAAAGTGGGCGTAAGAGCAATAGCCGGGGATAAGCCTCCGGTAGCGAATTCCGATTCCTTTTTGTGAGAACCAGGAGTTTCGTTCTTTCGGAACGCTGAATCCAGCTCGCGTTGCTCTCTAATAAATAACTATTTATTGAGCTATTATGCAGAAAGGTATCTGCAATTCTGAAACAGACCGCTTTTTTGCGAAGATGCAGGAATTCAGGGTTGAAAATACTATATATCAGCTGTATACTTCGTGCGTTATATGAATTTTACGTCCATTGAATGCAAGATGCAAGACGTGGGGCTTTCCCGCGCAGCTATAGATGCTTTCCGCCATAGCGTGGGGGTGCTCACCTCTGACCAGAGCATGATGATTCCGGAAACGGAGATTGAACCCGCCCGCGATGTGGCTGATTGGGACGAGCTGGTATGTGCCACGCCGGAGGCAGATGCCGCTCTGCTGGCACAGGCGGTGCTGGTGAAGCTGAATGGCGGCCTGGGTACCGGCATGGGGCTGCAGAAGGCGAAGAGCTTGCTGGAAATCAAGCCCGGCGTGACTTTCCTGGATACGATTGTGCGCCAGGTGCAGAGCCTGCGCGAGCGCGCGCAGTACCCGGTGAACCTGTTGCTCATGAACTCCTTTTCCACCAGTGAGGATACCATGGCTCATCTGGCTCAGTATGCGGATTTTGCGGATGCTGCCAAGGTGGAAATGCTGCAGAACCGCGTTCCCAAGCTGGTGACGGATACGCTGGCCCCTGTGGAATACCCCGCTAATCCGGAGTTGGAGTGGTGTCCGCCCGGTCATGGCGATATTTATCCCGCGCTGGTGGGTAGCGGCTGGCTGGATAAACTGCTGGCTGCCGGCGTGAAGTATGCCTTTGTTTCCAATTCTGATAACCTGGGTGCCCAGCTGGATACCCGTTTCCTGCGCTGGTTTGCCGAGAGCGGTGCTCCCTTTGTGATGGAGGTGACCCGCCGCACCGAGGCCGATAAGAAGGGCGGACACCTGGCCACCCGTAAGGCTGATGGCCAACCGATTCTGCGCGAGGTGGCCCAGTGCCCGGATGAAGATGTGGAGGATTTTCAGAATATCGGGAAACACCGCTATTTCAACACGAATAACCTCTGGATTCGTCTGGATGCTTTGAAAAACGTTCTCGATGCCAACGGTGGCGTGCTGCCCCTGCCGGTTATCTGCAACAGCAAGACGGTGGACCCGCGAGATGCCTCCACCCAGAAGGTCTACCAGCTCGAAACAGCCATGGGTGCCGCCTTGCAGTGCTTCCCGGGTGCCCGTGCTGTCTGTGTGCCGCGTTCCCGTTTCTTCCCCGTGAAGACATGTTCAGACCTGCTTCTGCTGCGCTCTGATGCCGTGGAAATTGATGCTGCCGGTGCCATGAAACTGGCTCCTGAGTGCAAGGGCGTGGCCCCCGTGGTGCTGCTGGACGGCAAGCTGTATAAGCTCGTTGAATCTCTGGAGACGCTGGGCGTGCCCTCTCTGAAGCACGTGAGCAAGCTCGTGGTCACCAAGCCCCATACCTTTGCTCAGGGAGAAGCACTCTCTGGCGAGGTGATGATTTAATTCAGAAGAAAAGAAACAAAGAGGGCGTGCTTTTCCGGCACGCCCTCTTCTGGGTTTAGCTGAGGTGTCGGTAGTATAGCCAATCTGCCAGCTTGTAGGAGGCGTACATCCAAAGCAGCACGATGATGCTTCCGTAGCCACCCCGGCGGTGTCCCTGCATCCACCGCGGAAGCTCGATATCCAGAATCTCCAGTACGGTGAGGGCCCCCAGAAAGCTGACGCCGAAAAGGAGGACAGACAGCAGCCCCACGCGCCGTACCTGCTCATCATTGAACAGGCAGAGCAGGGCGGCAAGCAGGATGAGAAGGCAGATGGTGATTACGATTGCACCACCATGCTGCGACTGGAGGATCAAATCCCGCATGGTGCTTAATCTGCCAGGTCTTCGGCGGGAGCAGCGCTGTTGTACCAGGATTCGGGAATGCGCTGGGGCCGCCCCTGCGGCATCTGCACCAGGGCGAGGCACTGGCGCACTTTCACGCAGACTTGCTGCGCGTCATCGCGGCGGATTTCAAACACACACCAGAAGCGGGATTTCTCTACCTTTTCCACCCAGGCATGCACCTGGATTTTATCGCCCATGAAGGCGGGGCGCTTGTAGTGCACCTCGTGGCTCACGAGGACAAGGTGCTGATTGGCGCGGATGAGTTCCAGGAATTCGATGCCGATGTGCGGTGCCATCTTGGTGCGGCATTCCTCGACCCAGCGCAGGTAGGCAAGGTTGTGTACCACGCCGCCGCAGTCGGTGTCGTAGTACATGACATCATAGTTGAGTACAAATTGAGGGTTTTTCATGTGGTGGTGGGAAATAGCGGGGCGGGAAAACGCATGCGCTTCCCGCCCCCGGTGTATTTGATTGGAGAGAGAATTTTTACTTTGACTTGAGGAAATCTTCCACGGCGGAGGTGATTTCCTTCATGTCGTCCATCTGGAGCTCGCCCATGTGGGCAATGCGGAAGGTCTTGTCCTTCAGACCACCGTAGCCGTTGCCCAGCTGCAGGTTGCGCGGGGCAAGGAAAGCGTTGAGCTCGGGAATGGAAATCATTTCGTCGCAGCCCTTGGGGCGGGAGTCGATAACCGTGAGGGTCTTGGAGAGGTACTTACGGTTCGGGTAGACGGCAAAGTACTCATCTGCCCAGGCGCGGGTGTAGGCGGCCAGTTCCTCGTGGCGGGCAAAGCGGTTTTCGATGCCTTCTTCCTCCACAATATGCTGCAGCTGCTTGTCCAGTGCATACATGAGGGAGAGGCAGGGAGTGGAGGTGTACTGGTAGTTCTTCTTGTCGATGAAGTCCCAGATGGTGCGCAGGTCGAAGTACAGGCCGCGGTTTTCGACTTCGGCGGTGCGGTCGTAGGCCTTCTTGCTCATGGCGCAGATAGCCAGGCCGGGGGGCAGGGCAAGAGCTTTCTGGGTGGAGGTGATGAGCACGTCGATACCCAGCTTGTCGGTCTCAATCCTGGAGCCTGCGGCAGAGGAAACAGCGTCCACACACCACACCACATCCGGGTACTTCTTCATCACTTCGGCGATTTCCTCTACCGGATTCTGGATGCCGGAGGAGGTTTCGTTGTGAGTGACGGTAAGCAGGTCGTACTTGCCGGTGGAGAGGGCTGCATCTACCATTTCGGCGGTGGTGGGTTCGCCCATCACACTATCGAACTTATCAGCGGGGATTCCGTTGGTCTTGGCCATCTTGTACCACTTGTCGCCGAATGCGCCAATGGAGAATACGGCGGCGCGCTTGGCGGTGCAGGAGCGGATGGCGCCTTCCATGAGACCGGAGCCGGAAGAGGTGGAGAGCAGGATGCGGTTCTCGGTGAAGAGGACCTTCTGCATGTTGTCCGAAATGCGCTTCTGAATTTCAGATGCCTTCTTGGAGCGGTGCGCAATCATCGGCAGTGACATTTCCTTGAGAATTTCCTCAGAGACGACGGTAGGACCGGGAATGAACAGTTTGATGGCCATAACAGGTGTGTAAGATTGTTTAACCCTGCCATACTACCACGCTGCGCGGTGTATGGCGAGCATAAAATGACACCGTGACAAAGAAGAATGTTGCATCAGGCGCGTTCTTGCAGTATACTGGCAGCATATGAAACTTGTAAGCCGTTTCGCAACCCTTCTGCTGACCCTGCTGGTAGCCGGTGTGACCCAGGAGGCCACCGCCGCCGTGGTGAACCGCATTGCCGCCACGGTGAATGGTCGCCCCATCACCTCCAGCGAGGTGCGTGCCCGCCTGGCTCCGTATTTCCGTGAGCTCATGATGCTTTACCCCCGCCAGGGTCCCCGGTTCAACTCTGAGCTGGTAGCCGCCAAAAAAGCCGTGCTCAATGACCTCATCGAGCGTGAGCTGGTGCTGAGCGATTTCTCCACCAAGGGCTACATGATTAAGGAAGACCAGGTGGACGAGGAAATCAACCGCCGCATTCTTATGCAGTACAACGGCGACCGCAGCGAATTCCTCGATAACCTTCGCAAGAGCGGTATGAACTACACCGAATACCGCGATTCCGTTAAGAAGGAAATAACCGTTTCCTCCATGCGCGGCATGCGTTATGAACACGGCATCCCCCCCACCCCGGATGAAATCAAGGAGGAGTACGCCAGGACCAGCTCTGAATACCGCAATATCCTCAAGGACCGCATCACCTACAGCAAGATTTTCATCCCCGCTGTAGACCCGGATGACCCCATGATGACCCCGGAAGAACGCTACAAGTTTGCCGTTCGTCTGCGCGAGGATATCGAAGCCGGCAAGATAGCCTTTGCTGAAGCTGCCCGCGAACACTCCCGCGATGCTCATGCCGAAGATGGCGGTAAGTGGCCGTCCCTCCGTCGCGATGAGCTCTCCGTAGAGTTTGCCAACGTGGTGTTTGCCGCCAATCCCGGGCAGCTCGTCGGCCCCTTGCTTGACCCCGCCGGCTTCACCATCGTGAAAGTGCATGGCAAGAATCTGGCCGCTGCTCCTGCCCTGAGCAACCCTGACATCAAGCAGAAGGTAGATGACGCCGTGCGCCGCAAGAAGAGTGAGCGCCGCTACCGCCAGTGGGTGGAACGCCTGCGCGATAAAGCTGTTATCCGCACATTTATCTGATTTTTCTCCTCCAGTCAGTTTCATGAGCCGCCGGCCTTTTTCCCGGCGGCTCTTCTTATGCTGGCATTGTGTGTCTTTTGCATGCCGCACGCCATGCCAAAAACGGCTTGACAATTAAGATGGAAAGCGTAGAATGAACGCCGCTGCGTTCTTATCCGGGAGCGTTGTCTGTATATAATTTTCCAATATTTTCATTATGAATAGTTACCGTACCCATACGTGCGATGAGCTCCGCCCCGCTCATGTAGACCAGGTGGTTACCTTGGTCGGCTGGGTGGACACTGTGCGCGACCACGGCGGTGTGATTTTCATCGACCTCCGCGACCGTGCTGGCAAAACCCAGGTTGTTTTCCACCCGGAGATTGACGCGAATCTGGCACAGCAGGCAGAAAGTCTGCGTGTCGAAACCGTGATTCAGGTGACCGGCAAGGTAGTGCGCCGCCTCAAGACCGATGAGATAGACGCCACCAACCCCGACCTCGCCACGGGCGAGATTGAGGTGGAGGCCACCAACCTCACCGTGCTCAACCCGGCAGCCGTGCTTCCCTTCCAGCTGGATCGCAACATTGCTAATGAGGACATCCGCCTCAAGTACCGTTTCCTGGACCTCCGCCGCCCGGCGATGCAGCGCAACATGATTCTGCGCCACCGCATCACCAAGACCATGCGCGACTATCTCGACGAGCAGGGCTTCCTGGAGATTGAAACCCCGATTCTCTCCAAGAGCACTCCTGAAGGTGCCCGCGACTTCCTGGTGCCCAGCCGTCTGACTCCCGGTGCATTCTACGCTTTGCCCCAGGCTCCGCAGCAGTACAAGCAGCTCCTCATGGTAGCCGGCATGGAACGCTACTTCCAGGTGGCCCGCTGCTTCCGCGACGAAGACCTGCGCGCTGACCGCCAGCCCGAGTTCACGCAGATTGATATCGAGGCTTCCTTCATTACTCCCGAGGATATCTACACCTGGATTGAAGACATGCTTAAGCGTGTGTTCAAGGAAAGCGTGGGCCGCGATATCGTGACTCCGTTCCCCCGCATGACCTGGCACGATGCCATGGATCAGTATGGCTCCGACAAGCCGGAGCGCCGCTTCGAGATGAAAATTACGGAATGCTCCGATATCTTCGCCAACAGCGATTTCCGCGTGTTCTCCAGCGCTGTCGCCAGCGGCGGTGTGGTGAAAGCCATTAACGCCAAGGGCTTCAACCCCTCTGTTGGTCAGGTGGATTCCCTCACCCAGACCGCCATCGAAGCCGGTGCCAAGGGCCTGGCTTACATCAAGGTGCGCGACGTCAACGACCGCGACGGCTGGAAGAGCCCCATCACCAAGCGCCTGACCGACGCTGAGATTGATGCCCTCAAGGAACGCCTCAACATTGAAAGCGGCGACTGCATCTTCTTTGCTGCCGGCGCATGGGAACAGAGCTGCACCATTCTCGGCCGCGTGCGTCTTGCCTGCGCCGATTTCATGGAAATCCTCAAGGACAACGACGAGGTAGACCTCTTCTGGGTGAACCGCTTCCCGCTCTTCGGCTGGGATGAGGAAGAACAGCGCTTCTGCGCCATTCACCACCCCTTCACCCGCCCTGTGCCCGAGGATGTCGAAAAAGTGCTTAAGGGTGAAATCTCCACCGACATCTGCGCTGAAGCCTACGACGTCATCTTCAATGGCAACGAACTCGGTGGCGGCTCCATCCGTATCCACGAAAAGGACCTCCAGGATGCCACCTTCCGCGCCCTGGGCCTCGATGACGCCACCATTCAGGAGCAGTTCGGTCACCTTCTGGCCGCATTCTCCTTCGGCGCACCGCCCCATGGCGGTCTCGCCCTGGGTCTGGACCGCGTTGTCATGCTCATCGGCAAGTGCGACTCCATCCGCGAAGTCATCGCCTTCCCGAAGAACAACCGTGGTGCCGACCTTATGAGCGAATCTCCCGCGCCTGCCGAGCCCAACCAGCTCCGCGATGTGCACATTCAGGTCAAGCTCCCTGAGAAGCTGCGCCAGAAACTCGAGGCTGAAAAAGCCGCCGCTGAGCAGCAGGCCTGACCCTCGTAGTCATAGCCCCGCTTTTTTCCATCCCCGCCCGCAGGTATCCCCCTCGGGCGGGGCTTTTTGCGGTTTGTTGGAAAATGCTATCCGACTGCGGAGACCCCGGCGTCAGGAGGGGAGAAGGCGGATGACGCGGTCAGCGCGGGGCAGGGTGATGGTGACGGTAGTGCCGGTGCCGGGTTTGGAGGCAAAGCCGAGTGTACCGCCGTGGTCTTTGATGATGCGGCGGACGATGAGGAGCCCCAGACCGTTTCCTTTGCGCTTGGTTGTGCGGAAAGGTTCGTACATGGAGCCCATGACCTCGTGCGAGATGCCAGTGCCGGTGTCGGAGATGACGATGCGGAGGTCGTTGTCGTTGTAGGCGGTCTGGATGTAGATTCCGCCGTCATCGCCCGGGATGGACTGGTAGGCGTTGCGGATGAGGTTGTAGAGGGCCTGGAAGAGCTGGGTGGAGTCGGCAGAGAGTTCGGGGAGGGATTCGCTGAGCTCGAGGTGGACAGAGATGCCGCGCGGGGCGATTTCGGGGTCCAGGGTTTCGATGACCTGCTCAATGAGCGCGTTGAGGCTGAGCGGTTCTCGCTGCAGACGGGTGGGACGCATGCTTTGCAGGAACTGGTGCAGCAGGGTGTCGAGGCGCTGTGTTTCTCCCAGAGCAGATTCGAGCAGGGGGGTGAGCTTGGCTGCATCGGCCTCGGGCAGCTTGGCGAGTTTGCGTTGGAGAAGCTGCAGGTTGAGACCGAGTGAGTTGAGGGGATTGCCGATTTCGTGTGCCACAGCGCTGGCCATGTAGCTGAGGAGGTTCATCTGCTCGGCTTCGGCATTTTCTTCGCCGCGGGTGTGTTGTTCGGTGTCGTCGCGGATGAGGAGGAGGTATTCGCTGCCGCCGGCTATGGGGCTCATGTGCAGGTGGTAGTGGCGCGGGGCAGGATAGTTGACCTGCAGGTCGCGTGTGATGGCGATACCGCTGTTGCGGAGGTCTTCCCAGAGGCAGGTGCCGCCGGTGAGTGTTTCGAAGGGGGTTTTTAATAAATCGCGCAGGGGCCGGGCGTAGATGTCTGCGGCGGCGCGGTTGGCAAAGCGTGCCTGTCCGCTGGGGTCAAAGAGGATGATGCCGTCGCGCAGAGTGTCGAAGATGTCTTGCAGAAGCCCCTTTTCGGAGACGAGGCGCATGAAGACGCTGCGAAGCTCTTCCGGGCTGAGGTGGTCGAGTCGCGAGATGAGTTTGTCGAGGGTGTCCTGCTTCATAATTCAATCTGGACTCGGTTCGAGTACATGGGGATTTCCGCGCGGTAGATGTGGTGCTCGTCGAAGCTGCCGGGGCAGACTGCGCCATCTGCTACAACGCTGGGTTGCGCGCCGTGCGGCAGGGCATGCAGGGCCAGGGTGGCGGTGTCTCCGGTGGGGTCGAGCTTGCCTTCGCCCTCGCGAACGATCGTGATGCTGCGGCGGGTGGCCGCATAGCGGAAGCGGTGGAGACGGTACATGCCGATGCGGTGTGCCTGCCCGTCGCCTGCGTCTTCGTAGTGGCAGGATGTGGCTTCGCAATCCGGGGCCCACCAGAGGTCGTAGGTGATGTGGGGGTGCTTAATCTGGCCGACATACTGCTGCACGGGCCAGCGGGGGATGAGGTGGCCGCCGCGCACGAAGACGGGTATGCGGCTCAGCGGGGTTGAGACCCAGACTTCCTCTCCTTCGGCGGGGGCGGGGGTGTCATTCCAGAGTGAGTACCAGACGCCGGTGGGCATGTAGAGGAAGCGCCCGCTTTCGCCGGGGTGGTGTACGGGAACGATGTAGAGGGAATCGCCGAGGAAGAATTCACTGCTGCGCCAGTACATGTCCGGGTTTTCGGGGTACATGAGGGCGAGGGAGCGGATGATGGGCAGCCCCTGTGCGTGGTAGCGGTGGAACTGGGTGTAGATGTAGGGGAGCAGCCGGTAGCGCTCCATGATGGCGAGCCGCACGTGCTGCTCTACCAGAGGCCCGAAACACCAGGGTTCCTGCCCGCCGTATTCGCCGTTGGAGTGGTTGCGGAAGAAGGTGTGGAACGCTGCCATCTGCATCCACCTGCAGAAGAGTTCGGGCGTGGGGTGCCCCAGGAAGCCGCCGGTGTCTGCACCGCAGAAGGAGACCCCGCTTGTGCTGAGGCGCTGCACCATGAGGTTGGCCATCTTGAGGTTTTCCCAGTCGGAGGAGTTATCGCCGGTCCAGGTGGCGGCGTAGCGCTGCAGCCCCGCAAAGCCCGCGCGCGAGAGTACAAACGGGCGGCGGTCCGGTGCGTGCATGAGCATGCCCTTGCGCGTGGCGCGGGCCATGCATTGGCCGTACACATTGTGTGCTTTGAGGTGCGAGCAGGAGAACCCGTCGAAGGCGTGGCGGGTGTCATCCGGGAAGGTGCGGTCCGGGAAGAGTGCGGGTTCGTTCATGTCTACCCAGATGCCGCGCACGCCGATATCCGCCACTTGTTTCTTGAAAAGGCCTGCCCACCAGTTGCGCGTATCAGGCGAGGTGAAATCCGGGAAGGTGCAGAGCCCGGGCCACACATCGCCCTCCAGCAGGGCGCCGTCGTGCCTGCGGCAGAACACGTTGCGTTCAAAACCGCTGCGCCATACAAAGTTGTCGGGGTTGATTTTGATACCGGGGTCGGCAATGGTGACCACCTTGAAGCCGTCATTCCCCAGGCGCTGCACCATGCCGGCGGGGTCTGGGAAGTGTTCCCGGCTCCATGTGAGGGATTGGAACCCCTCCATGTGGTGAATGTCGAGGTGGATGGCATCGCAGGGGATTTTGCGTTTTCGGAACTGGTGTGCCAGGGAATTGACAGCGCTTTCGGGGTAATAGCTCCACTTGCTCTGGTGGTAGCCCAGCGCCCAGAGCGGCGGCATGGGTGGCAGCCCGGTCAGGCGGGTGTATGTGGCAACGGTGTCGAGCGCGTCTGCCCCGGCTATGAAGTAGTAATCCATTTGCCCGCCATCCGCGCCGAACAGGAGGCGGTCTTCGCGCTCGCGTCCGAAGTCGAAGTACGAGCGCATGGTGTTATCGAAATAGATGCCGTACTGTGTGCCGCGGTTCAGGCAGAGGAAGAAGGGGATGCTCTTGTAGAGCGGGTCACTTTCCGGGGTGAATTTATAGTGGTCTGCCCCCCACATATCAAGACGCCTGCCGCGCAGGTTCAGCGCGCAGGGCTTATCGCCCAGACCATAGAAATGGGCCTGCTCGGGCATGTGTTTGAGTACCCACACGAGGTCGTCGCCCGTCTTGTCGGAGCGGCGGTGCCCCATGCCCTCGGCATCGGCGCTGAGGAGAACGCCGCTGCTGCGGTCGTAGAACTCCAACCCGCCGTCGAGCCGGCGCACGCGCACCTCCAGCCGCTCGCTGAGCAGCCCGATGTAGCCCGGCGTGTCTTCGTGCTCGAGCTCCGGCTGCGTCGCGGAGTATTCTGCCGCAATGCCGTAGCTGGGCACGTTTTCAAAAACGGCCTGGGTGACATAGCGGCAGCGGACAACGCCCGGTTCCAGGAAACTGAGCCGGAGCCGGGTGGTGGGCAGTTCGATTTCAAGCGTGTGGGGATTCACCCATTCGAAACTGCGCAGGGCGGTGGTGCTGCGTGCGGGCATAACCGCAGGTGGAATAGAGACGCGAGCTTTTGTTAATCTGGAGAATCACCGACTAACCGGGAGGCCACTGCAGCGAGCGCCCGCCGATGATGTGAATATGCAGGTGGGGCACGGTCTGGCCGCCATCATCGCCGGTGTTGAGCACGGTGCGGAATCCGCCCTCAGCAATACCCTCGGCACGCGCTATCTCGCCCACCTTCAGCATGAGGTGCGCCAGCAGGGCTGCGTCTTCTGCTGTGGCTGCGGCAATGCTCGGAATCGGTTTGCGCGGGATGAGCAGCACATGTACCGGTGCTGCCGGTGCAATGTCGCGGAATGCCACGCAGAGCTCATCTTCGTACACGATGGCGGCGGGAATCTCCTTGTCCGCTATCTTTTGAAAAAGTGTTTTTTCCATGTGCGTTTATTTTTAGCATAACATGGGCATGTAATCAAGGAATTTTGAATCTGGAATACATGGGAAAATCTGCTCCGTTTTGCATGACATAAAGCACGATTGCCCCGGGGTTCTGCTCTGGCGCACGGTCGGGTTCAAAAATTCGCTCACCTCCGTCTCCTCTGAAGCTGCGTCGGGACAGGGCGTTTGCCTGCAGAAACCGAAAAGCGCCATTTGATGGGGTTTCCTTCGGAATAATAATCGGTTACCATTTGCTTGTGCCGTTTTTGTGACACGAGAGTTTCTATCTGCTTGCTTTCACGTCCTGGTTCTGGTTATAATGCAGCCATGTTTCTGAGAAGAATCGCGCAGTTCTACATAGAGGGCTTCCGCAGCATGACGCTGGGTCGCACGCTGTGGTGCATTATTCTGCTGAAACTTCTCATCATGTTTGCGGTGCTCAAAGTCTTTTTCTTCCCCTCATATCTGCAGGGAACAGAGCGGGAGAAGGCGCAGACGGTGTCGTCGGAACTGACAAAGCGCGTTTCAACTGAAAGATAAGAATATAATATGGATGCCATTGACCCAACGCTTGTGGATTGGTCTCGTGCGCAATTTGCGCTCACTGCCATGTACCATTGGATATTTGTGCCGCTCACCCTGGGGCTTGGGGTGATAATGGCGGTTATGGAGACTCTTTATGTGCGCACCGGCCGCGAGTTCTGGAAGCAGACCGCGCGCTTCTGGATGAAGCTCTTTGGCATCAACTTTGCCATGGGCGTGGCGACGGGTATCATTCTGGAATTCGAGTTTGGTACCAACTGGAGCAATTACAGCTGGTTTGTGGGCGATATATTCGGCGCTCCGCTTGCCATTGAAGGCATTGTTGCCTTCTTCATGGAATCGACCTTCATCGCCATCATGTATTTTGGCTGGAACAAGGTGAGCAAAGGCGCCCACCTTGCCTCTACCTGGCTCACCATTATCGGCGCTACGCTTTCTGCCTGGTGGATTCTGGTTGCCAATGCCTGGATGCAGTACCCCGTGGGCATGGAATTCAACCCCGATACCGTGCGCAACGAAATGGTGGATTTTGCCGCCGTGGCGCTTTCCCCGGTGGCGGTGGTGAAGTTCTGCCACACGGTCACTTCCTCCTGGGTGCTGGGGGCTATGTTTGTGGTGGGTGTGAGTTGCTGGTATCTGCTGCGTGGCCGCCATACCGATTTTGCAAAGGCCAGCATCCGCGTAGCCTGCTGGTTTGGTCTGGTGGCGGCGCTGCTTACCGCGCATACCGGCCACCAGAGCGGTCGCGATATTGCGCTGCACCAGCCCATGAAGCTGGCCGCAGCCGAGGGGCTTTACGAGGGCGGCACCAGTCAGGGCCTGGTGCTGGGCGGTGTTCTCACTCCTGGGGTGGACTGGTCTGCCCCGGCGGAGCAGGACCGCTTCCTCTTTCATGTGGAAATGCCCGGTGCGCTTTCATTCCTGGCTACGCACGAGTGGGATGGCTACGTACCCGGCATCCGCAATCTGCTGGAAGGCGGCTATCCGCTGCCGGAGGGCGGGGTGGCGCTCTCTGCCGAGGAGAAAATGCAGCGCGGGCGTACCGCTATTGCTGCACTGGCAACCTATCGCACGACTCTGGATGCCGCAGAAAAGAGGGCTGCGCTGGAAACCTTGCGTGCTCATTTTGATTACTTTGGCTATGGGTATCTGAAATCTCCTGCGGATTTAGTGCCCAATGTGCCGCTGACCTTTTACAGCTTCCGTATCATGGTGATATTGGGCGGGTATTTCCTGGCGCTCTTTGCCGGGCTGCTTCTGTTTGGCAGATACATCATGCACTGGAAATGGGCGATGCTGGCCATTCTGCTCACCACACCGCTGGCATGGCTGGCAAGCCAGGCAGGCTGGGTGGTGGCTGAGGTAGGTCGCCAGCCATGGGCTATTCAGGGACTGCTGCCCAATGTGGCGGCTATCTCGCGCCTGGATGCAGGGGCGGTGCAGACCACCTTCTTTATTTTCCTGGGGCTTTTCACGCTGCTGCTGGTGGCAGAAGTGAGCATCATGGCACGCGCCCTTGCCGCCGGACCAGAAACTGATAACACCGCTGCCTGACCATGAACGATATTTCCTTACTTCAACACTACTGGTGGTTCCTGGTATCCCTGCTGGGGGCGCTGCTCGTCTTCCTCATGTTTGTGCAGGGTGGGCAATCACTCATCTGGACGCTCGGCAGAACCGAGGAACACCGCCGTATGCTCCTGCTTGCCACGGGGCGCAAATGGGAACTGACCTTCACCACCCTGGTTACTTTTGGCGGGGCATTCTTTGCTTCTTTCCCGCTGTTTTACAGCACGAGTTTTGGCGGTGCCTACTGGGTGTGGATGCTCATTCTGCTCTGCTTTGTGCTGCAGGCTGTTTCGTATGAATTTCAGCTGAAACGCAGCAATCTGCTCGGCATGAACACCTATCGCGTCTTCCTTTTCCTCAATGGTGTGCTCGGTCCTCTGCTCATCGGCACGGCGGTGGGCACATTCTTCACTGGTGCTGAATTCGTGGTCGATAAAATTGCCGTCACGAATCCCGCCATGCCGGTTATTTCGCGCTGGACGAACCCGCTGCACGGTCTGGAGGCAGCTTTTGTGCCGCAGAACCTGCTGCTGGGGCTGAGTGTTTTCCTGCTCACCCGCCTGCTGGCCTGCCTGTATTTCCTGGGCTGCATGGCAGATGCCGGATTGCGCGAGACCTGCCGCCGCCGTCTCTGGATGGAGGGTGCGTTCTTCCTCCTCTTCTTCCTCACCTGGCTGGGTTACTGGCTCACCTCCACCGGCATGGGCTACATGCTGGATGGTGTCGTGTACCCGGTGCAGCACAAGTACCTGAATAATCTCTTCGATATGCCGGGTGTCGCCGCCGTGCTGCTGGTGGGCGTGGTGCTCGTGCTGGCAGGGCTGGTGCTGGGGCTGCGCGGCTGGCGCAAGGCATTCTGGCTGGCCGGTCCGGGCAGTGTGCTGGTGGTGCTGGCACTGCTGCTCTGCGCCGGGTGGAACAACACGGCCTATTATCCCTCTGTGGTCGATGAGCAGAGCTCGCTCACCATTGCGAACAGCTCCTCGAGTCTGTTCACCCTCAAGACAATGACTGTGGTTTCCTTCCTCATTCCCTTTGTCCTGGCCTACATTGCCTGGGCCTGGCGGGCGCTGGATAAGAAGCCGATTACGCCGGATGAGGTGGAGTAGGTGCAGAAAACGGCGTATCCAGGTGGATACGCCGTTTCGGTTTTAGTGCGTGAAATGCTCGTATCGGGCTTCAACGGCGGCGTCGGCAAGCCAGACCCGCCAGCGCCAGCAGGGAAAGCGTTGCCGATGCAGGCTCGGGGACAGAATGAGGTGCGGTGCGAAGGCCGGAAACCTCCATCAGGGTTCTTCCTATGTCTGCATTGGGCTCATAGAAAATGACGCTGCCTGTGCCTCCATCCTTGTCTGAATACATGCACTTGGCTTTCACCTGGTACAGCCCCCGGTCTCCGTCAATGTCATCTGAATTGGTGAGCCAGAGGGACGTGAGCTCGTAGCCGTTTGCTGTTATATCGTATGTAACACCCCAGAGCGTGTAGGCGTGTCCCGTCGGGGCATTGCTTCCCATTTCTGTGGAAATGGTGAGGGCATAGCCGTTCTGCAGAGCCGTGACGATGGTTTTACTATAATCGTACGGGTTATAGGTTCCGGAAGCAACCTTATCCCAGGAGATAATATCAATGGGATAGGCTGTGGTATCATATACATTCTTGAGGAATCCGCCCTGGACGAGGTCCGGATTATCATTAGCCACTCCCTTGTCGAAATAGGCCCACCCATCCGAATTCGGAGCTTCCCATTCGCCGGTAACCCACCATTTGTAGGCATAGCCAGCCTTGCCTCCGCCATCGTCGAAGACCAGACGGAAGTAATCGGGAATCTCATCACCCTGGGGTACAGAGGAAGTGATGCTGGATTGATTGTGCTTCTGCCACCAGGCTATGACATTGCTGGCTGTCATAGCCCAGCACAGCCCCGCGTCGTCGGTGCCTGTTTTCTGGTAGTCATACCATCCATCCTTTGCGGAAACCCCGGGAGCCCAGACTTCTGCGGCCGGTGCTGAAATACCGCAGGCCAGGAGTGCTACTGTGGAGAAAATGATTTGTTTCATAGTTTCATTTTCCAGTGTACCAGTTTCGTGCCAGGAATCAAGGAAAAAGAGGTAGTGTTCATTAGCTGTTCATTAGCTCTGGTGAACGGAGGCGGTATACCATATATAGAACACACCCGGCCGGGGGCGGGTCAATTTCTGTGGACCGATGCGGTTCGATGATACTCAACAAAGCATGTAATCATGAAAACTGATCCAAATAGCCCGGGCAAGAAAGGCCAGATTGCCAAGC
>CAJGCV010000031.1 GCA_904501915.1 uncultured Akkermansia sp.
CGGCTGGTAGGGGGCAGCCAACTCAAAACCGGGGGCAATTTCGTACACCGGATCCTCGGTGAGTGAAACACGCAGCGTATCGCCAATACCATCTGCCAGCAGAGAACCTACGCCCGTGGCGCTCTTGATGCGGGCATCCTCGCCCTCGCCAGCCTCCGTCACGCCCAGGTGGATGGGGTAGTTCCAATCCAGCCCCTCCTCTGCCAGGCGCTTCACCAGCAAGCGGTAGGCCTGAATCATCACCTTCACATTGGAAGACTTCATGGAGAACACCAGCTGGTGGTAATCCAGTTCGCGGGCAATGCGGGCAAACTCCAGCGCGCTTTCCACCATGCCGTCCGGAGTGTCGCCATAGCGGTTCAGAATGCGGTCGGAGAGGGAGCCGTGGTTCGCGCCCAGACGCATGGCGCGCCCATGTTCCTTGCAGAACAGCACCAGCGGGGTGAAAGCCGTGCGGATTTTCTCGATTTCCTCCTCGTATTCGTAATCGGTGTAGTCGCGCTCCACAAACTTCTTCTTATCCACGAAGTTACCGGGATTCACGCGAATTTTCTCCACCCACTTGGCGGCTTCCATGGCGGCATCGGGCTTGAAATGGATATCCGCCACCAGCGGCACATTGCACCCGGCAGCGCGCAACTCGCGGGCGATGTTCTCCAGGTTGGCGGCATAAACCTTGGTCTGCGCGGTCAGGCGGATGATTTCGCACCCGGCCTCGGCCAGTGCCAGAGACTCGCGCACGCAACCGGCGGTATCCAGCGTGTCACTGGTCAGCATGGACTGGATGCGGATGGGGTTATTCCCACCAACACCCACATTTCCCACCATCACCTCGCGGGTCAGGCGGCGCGTATACTGGTACAGACTCGGGCAATGAAGCGTGCTCATGCCCCAACTTTACTCCCTCCGCACCCAATTATCAAGCCAGAACAAGCCGAAGTTGCCCTCAAAGCGAATTTTCTCCACCAGTATGGCTGCCTGCGGCGTTTTGAAGTTGACATTTCCGGAGAATAGATTTAACTTAACTTAAGAAAACCATCGCATCTTTCCCCATGAAGAAGTCCGCCTGTCATCTCCTGTTCCTGTCGCTCTCCAGCTGCATGTTCAGTTCGTGTGTATACGTCACGCAGTCTGTTCCCGATATGCCCTACCAGGGAACCGCCGGTCGCACGCAATACCCGGACACATGGGTTACAACCCAGCCCACCGGCATCAACTACGCCCCGATTCCCGACCCGGTAACGGCACCCGCTACACCCACCACCCCGGCAAACCCGAATGCGCCGCTGGACCTGACGCAGCCGCTCACCCCGGTCACCAACAGAATTACCCCCAAACCAGTGGTTGCCCCCGCACCCGCCCCCACACCTGCCCCGGCGCCAGCCCCGGTGGCAAAGCCTGAGGTGAAACCAACAGCCCCTGTGCTGCAACCTATGGTGAACGCCACCGAAAAGAAGCCGGTGGACATGAGCCAGATTACCAACACAGGCCCCATACCCGTGGCAACCCGCGTGCCGGGAGACCCCACCCGCGTATACAACCCGCTGAACCCCAGCAAGACCATCCGCGTGGTGGATAAGAACGGCGTACCCTACCCCAGCGGCAAGGAACTGAAAGTGCGCGGCACCAATTTCCACTTCTACGTGCCGTAATGCATGAGTAAACTCCCCTTCGAGAAAATCTGCATACTGGGGCCCGGCCTGCTTGGCGGTTCCATTGCCATGGCTGTGCACCAGCACATGCCGGAGTGCGAACTGCGCATCTGGGCGCGCCGGCAGCAACCGCTCGATTTCGTGCGCGAATGCGGCATCACCGAGCACACCTACACCGATGCCCGCGAAGCCGCCCGAGGCGCAGACCTCATCATCCTCGCCACCCCCATCGGAGCTTTTGAGGAACTCTCTCGCTACATTCTCTCCGCCGTTGCCAAAGAAGCCATCATCACCGACATCGGCTCCGTGAAAGCGTATGTACACCGCACCACAGGCGCCATGCTCACCAGCCGCGGCCGCTGTTTCATCGGTTCACACCCCATGGCAGGGGCAGAAACACCAGGCATTGAAAACGCGTTTGCCGACCTCATCAAAGGCGCAACCGTAGCCCTCACCAACCCGCATGGTGCACCGGAAGCCAAGCTGCAGCAACTGGCTGCCTTCTGGGAAGCCCTGGGCACCAGCACCTATGTGATGGACCCGGCGAACCACGACCGCACCGTGGCGCGTATCTCCCACTGCCCGCACATTCTGGCAGCGCTCTGCGCACGCGGCGCAACCCTGGGACAGGAACCCATGGAAGACCTGCAGCGCCTCGCAGCCAGCGGCTTCCGCGACACCACGCGCGTCTGCTCCGGCGGTGCCAACATGTGGGCAGACATTCTCTGGGAAAATGACGTTGCCGTTCGATCAGCCCTGCACGATTGTGTGAACGACCTGCACCACCTCATTGACCTGCTCGAAACGCAGGACAAGGAAGGCGTGCGCCAATGGCTCATCGCCGCCAAAAACGCCCGCGAAACAATCCGGGAAATTGACAATTGACGAATGACAATTAACTATTGATTCCCCCCCTTGCGCGGCAAGAAACAATAGACTCGCCAGCGAGTATCAGGCAACACCTGCAAGCCCCCTCCATCCACCCTTGGCGTAACGAAAACTCCGAGTTGTGAGAATCAGCACCCACCCAATTATTCACTATTCGTTAATCACTAATCATTCCGAATAGTATTGCCTGCGGTGGGGATTCAGATTGCGGCGGTGGTCTTCGCGGTCCTCACGGTTGCGGAGGACGTGGCGTTTTTCACGGCGGTTGACACGCTCCAGGGTCATCTGGCGTTTTTCATTGCGGCGCTCCAGCTCGGCAATTTCGGCATCAAGATTGAGGAAATGCTCGTAACGCTCCTGGGTCAGCGTACCGTTTTCCAATGCAGCGCGAATGGCACAGCCGGCATCCTTTCGGTGAGAACAATCGGCAAAGCGGCACTGGCTCTCCAGCTCAGTCAAATCAGCAAACTGGGCGCGAAGCGTGGCAGCATCCGTCCACATGTGAATCTCGCGCATGCCGGGGTTATCAATGAGCACCCCGCCGCCTGCCAGAATCACCAGCTCGCGCGCCACAGTCGTATGGCGGCCCTTACCCGTCACCTCATTCACATGGCCGGTCTCCAGCCATTCATCACCCAGCAGGCTGTTCACAAAAGTGCTCTTGCCCACGCCGGAGGAACCCACCACCGTAATGGTACGGCCCTTGGGGACGCGGCGCAGATACTGCGGATATCCCTTGCGCCAGCGCGCCACGATGGGGTACACCTCGGCGCATCCCAGGGCGCGGATTTCCTCCAGCGCGCGCTGCATATCGGCCTCCGGGGCGGTATCAGCCTTGTTCACCAGCACCACGGGCTCTGCACCGCTCTTGCGAATGAGGGTGAGGTAGCGTTCAATGCGGCGGGGGTTGTAATCGCTCTCAGCATCGGTAACCACCACCACCATGTCCACATTTGCGCCGATGACCTGCTCGGCACAGCTGCGACCGGGAGCTTTGCGCGAAAAGCGGTTGCGGCGCGGCAGCATGGCGCGGATGACCGGCAGGTCCTTTCCCTGCCCCGGGTCCACAGCCACCCAGTCACCCACGGTAGGCAAATCGGCATCGGAAACAGCATCGTGCCACACCTTGCCACATAGCACCACCTCATGGTCGCCCTTGCCCTTGGCAATAACCGTGAAATTAATCTTGGTTTCGCGGATAATACGGGCGGGATACCACTCCGGATGCCCCAGCGCAGCAAGCGCCTCTGCGTAATCCGGGCCCCAGCCCAGCATTTCCATGGTCACTTTCATGCGCGGCGAATCAACGTTGCGTGTTCGATAATATGCAGAGCGATATGCTCCTTGGTGTCCTTTTCCAGATACTCCACGCTATCAGGATACACCAGCGACACTTCATTCTCGCGGGAATCAAAACCGATATCATGGCGGGAGACATCATTCGCCACAATCATATCGCACTTCTTGCGCTGCAGTTTCTCGCGGGCGTATGCCTCCACATTCTGCGTCTCGGCGGCAAAGCCCACCAGCGTGCCGGTGAAGCCAAAGACATCGCGCATACTGCCCAGAATATCCGGCGTTTTTTCCAGCTCTATCACCAGGCGCTCGCCGCTCTTCTTCATTTTCTGCTCCTGCACCACCACCGGGCGATAATCGGCCACAGCCGCGCAGAGGATGGCAACATCGGCATACTTCACCATATCGCGCACGGCTTCATACATCTGCTGCGCACTTTCCACCGGTATGAAATCCACCCCGGCGGGCACATCCAGCGTGGTGGGTCCGGAGATGAGAATCACCTCGTGCCCCTCGTGGCGGGCAGCCCCAGCCAGCGCATAACCCATGCGACCGGATGAACGGTTGGTGAGGTAACGCACGGGGTCAAGCGCCTCGCGCGTGGGACCGGCTGTGATGAGAAACTTCATATCGCCGGCGATTCTAGCATATCATATCGCCGTTGGCAACATTAACTGCTTCTATCTGCTGTACATTCCCTGTGATATTTGCTTGAGTTACGAAACATCAACCTTTTCCCCTCCGCTATGCTCCGGAAATTATTTTGCAGAACATCGCTCATTCTCCCGCTCCTGCTGCAGGCTTACAGTTGCATCATCTGAGTGCTCACATCAACTACTGCGGCGGCCGAGATACACACCCGCTTACTGAAGCTGCCCGGCAGCATAGTCTGCCGCCATAAGTCCGGCGCCGATGATACCGGCATCTGCCCCGAAATGAGCGGGCAGCAGACGCAGGCTCTCATAATGCACCGGGAAGAGTTGCGCTTTCAGGCAGGCCTGCAGCGGGTTGAAAAGCAAATCCCCCGCTTTGGCCACGCCGCCGCCGATAATGCAAGCGGAGGGCACAAAGGCGTACATCATGTTCATGATGAGGCAGCCCAGCTTCTCTGCAAAATCACGGTAAAGCTGCAGCGCAAGGGCATCGCCCGCGCGGGCTGCAAGCTCCAGCTGATACGGCGAGCACTCTGCCGCGGTTTTCCGGATTCCCGCTTCGGCATAGCGGGCTACAGCATCGGCAGTGAATTCATTGTGGCCTATGTATTCTTCCACAGCACCTCGATTTCCGAATGGACCGACCCGGCCATCGAACGCCACACTGGTCTGCCCCAGCTCTGCAGCAGAAACATTGCGCCCGCGCAACAGGCGGTTGTGCACCACAATGCAACCGCCAATGCCCGTTCCAAGCGTAAGACACAGCAGACTGTCCAGCCCTTTGCCTGCGCCCAGCTTCCATTCTGCATAGCCCATGCAGTTGGCATCATTATCCAGCACCACGGGAAGCTTCAATGCTCGTTCCATCACTTCACGCACCGGCACCTGGTGATTCCACACCGGCACATTGGTGAGCTGGTAGAGCACGCCTTTATGAAAATCGACCCAGCCAGGCATGCCCAGTCCCACCGCTACCACCTGCGGATACTTACGCTGCAGTACCTTCATAGTAGCGCACATAGCGGCCATAATGGATTCCGGGCTATCGAATTCAGGCGTCGGCAAAGGTGCAGCCTTATCCACCAGTTCCGCTCCACGGGTCACTCCAATCTTGATACTCGTGCCGCCGAAATCCACCGCTATGGCCAGTTTCTCGCTCATGCGGACATTATAAACAGCAGTCCCTCCAGGCTCAAGTCATTTTTGAAAAGATGCCCCGGGGAGGGGGCTGTTTCATATTGGCTGGCACCTTTATTCATTCAAATCAGAAACAGGCCCGAGCAAAATGAACCACCCCGGCTGCTTGCGGCAACCGGGGTAGTGTCAACTTTTCTCTCTCTTTTACTGAACCTCGCTCTCGCGGGTACAGGGGCATTCTAGCACATTATCCTACCATGTCAAGGGAGATTTTAACAAATTCACACTATTTTTGCAGAATTTCCGTTAAAACTTCAATACAACGGTCATTTTCGCGCGAATTTCCGATAGTGATGCGGATATATTCATGCAAACCGTACGCAGCCATGGGACGCATGATGACACCTTGGGCCAGAGCCTTGCGGAATACCTCCACCCCATTGCCGACATTCACGAGGATAAAGTTCGTATGACTGGGCACATACTCCAGCCCCAGAGATTCAAAGAAGCGCACGTACTGCAACCGCCCCGCAGTCACCATTTGCACCGAGCGGGCAATATGCTCCTTGTCATCGAGCGCAGCCAACGCACCCACCTGAGCAAAAGCATTTACATTAAACGGAGAACGGGCTTTATTCAGCAAGTCAGCAATTTCCGGGGTGGTAATGGCATAACCGCAGCGGGCACCTGCCAGCCCATATGCCTTGGAGAACGTGCGGAGCACCACCACATTTCTGCCTTCCTTCACAAATCTGACACTGTCTGTTGCCTCACCGGCAAATTCAATATACGCCTCATCGATGGCCACGACCACATGCTCCGGCACACGGGCAACGAAGTGCTCCAACTCCTGCTGAGTCACCATGGAGCCCACGGGATTCGTAGGGTTAGTGATGAAGATAAGCCGGGTTTCAGGCGTTACCGCCTCCAGCATAGCGTCAAGGTTATGAATCCATTTATCGCGGTTCGGAATAGAAATGTAACGCGCGCCGAGAAGCCTTGCAACTATGGGATACAGAGTAAAGGCATAATCCGCGGCAATAACCTCTGCACCGGGACGCAGAAACGCATGTCCCAGCAATTCGATAAGCTCGCTGCTGCCATTGACCACAGCAGTGTTTGCAAACGATACCCCATGCTCTGCCGCCAGGCGGCTGCGCAGCGCAAACGATGCTCCATCCGGGTATATGTGCATACCACAAGCCGCCCGGCTCATGGCCTCCACAGCCCTGGGCGATGGTCCCAATGAGTTCTCATTTGATGCCAGTTTCACAATATCCTCCGGGCGCAGCCCCAGCTCACGTGCCGTTTCTTCAATCGGCTTGCCTGGCTGATATGCCACCAACTCGTGCACATTCTGATTTGCGTAGGAAATAATACTCATATCGTTACTGCTCATTATACCCTTGCATCTGACCAGTGCAAGCCTTCTTTCCGGCATTCGCAAAACCAGGAGGCTGGTCTTTTTTACTTGACCAACGTTAAAACTGTGCTATAAGGAAAGATAGCTGTACCACCTATACCAACGTGAAAACGAACAACGTCATTACCATCGTTTGTGCGGGATTCTCTCTCGCCGTCTGTATGCTGCTGGGTGCCATATTCGGCACGGCCGGTAATGCCGCACCCTCTCAGCTCAGTTCAACGCAAGTGACACAGACTGTAGGAGACTGACACACCATCGGCACTGGACTTCAGCGGTTTCCCGCATGGTTCAACGACTGATTCTTCTTCAGTCGCTGGTAGGTTTGTACCGCATTCTCTATCTGCAAAAAGCCTTGCAAAGGCATACTGGTATCCAGCGCGCTGGAATCGTAGTGCACCTTCACCCGTCTGTATACCGTATGTATGACAGCCCCCAGCGTATTATCCTGGCGGATGTAGATATTGCCCACGCGGCCAGCGGGTTCTTCCAGGGTGATATCAAGGCGAGCATCGAGGGGTAGCACCTGTATGGCATCCCCCTCTACAATATAAACATGACTACGGGTAAATGCATACTCAGCCGAACGCAGGCGGGCATTCCAACGGGCAGGTTCTCGCAGCAATCGGACCCCGAATCCGCCAAACACCAGCCCCAGCAACAGACACAGTCCCGCCGCAAATACAGTTTCCGGATACGCCGCCACTGCCATAGCTAGAGCCAGCAGCCCTGCCCCCAGCATAATCCCCCCCATCAGCATATCGCGCGAGTTGTAGGGGCTCATCTCCCCAATGACCGGGCATCCATAATACAGCAGCTCGCCTGCCAGCTTCTGCAGTTCCGGGTGGCGGGGCGTGCCTTCTGCCGCTGCGGGAACCGGGGGAAGCATCTCCTGCCCGTCTTCTGCTTGTGCAGATTGTGGCTGAGTCCACAACTCCGGTTCAAACAGGTAACTGCAGAGCACCAGCACAGAAAGTGGGGGCACAGGTGAAACAAGACAGATGAAACACAGCAACGCAGGCGCCACAAAAGCGCAGGCAAACAGCCCATGCGAAACCGGCATGCCCAGCCAGGCAGAAACCTGCCCATCGATCAGAAGCTCAGCGCCATAAAGCACGGCAAAAATCACATGCGGCACCACCAGAAGAACCAGCGAAAAAACTCGCGCCACCTGTTTTTCGGTGTTGGGGTTCTCTTTTCCCCGCAGCGTACACCACAGGCCATATATCAGCCACGGCACCGTGACAGATGCGTACCACAGCTCATTGCACAGCCAGAGCAGCAGCGCGACAAAAAACACCGAGACTCCGAAACTACCACCCTGCACAGCCCACACCACAGCAGAGCCCAGTGCTGCGCAAAGCAGATTCGCAACTAATGACTTCCTGTAATTCATACGAAAATTATTGTAGTTTTTTTTGTTACAGAATCAAGCATTTTCATTTTTCCTTCTTCACGCCCTCTTCCGTGGTCGAGTGGAACGCATCAAGCCCCGGATACACGATAATACCCAGCAAGCGTTCGCGGTAATCCAGCACACGGATTTGATTGTGCTCAATTTCAAATTCCCGGGGAGCATAGTTTCCCGATATGTTGAGATACCCCGAGTGAAACCATACCCCATTGTTCAGCTGATACATAGCCAGCCGGTACATTGCAAAGCCGCCCATGCCGCTTTCGAGCACCACCGCAAAATCATCTCGCAGGCGAATGGGGTATGCATAGCCCTGGTCGTTGAGCTGTGGCATCCCGTATTGCAGAATCCAGGCGGGGGCAATCTCTGCCCCGCATAGCTGATTATCCTTCGCCCGGTACACCAGCTCCACGCGTTTGTTTTCCAATAAGCCCGAAGGGAAAATAACCCGTTTGCTGGCAATCCGCAACTTCATCCGTCTGCATTCCCCGGGCTGCAGGCGGCATTCCTCACTATGAAGGCTCAAGTTATTCAATCTCACTTTATTGCCTTCATACTCTATCAGATACACCTTGCCGCGGCGTAATACCACAGGAAAACGAGTCAGATTTTCGACCTCTGCAATCACAATGCCGGGTTCCACACCAACCAGACGCAGGCTCACCAGCTCGGGAGCGCCTGCATACTGTGCAGGTGGAGTCTCCCACATACGCACTCGTGCCAGCAGCGTACCATTGGCATGATAAGCGCGTACCTCCGCGCCCTTCAATTCAAAACGGGCATACTGGTCTGCAGCCGCCGCTACGACATGAGTCAGCATCAGCCGCGGCACCCCCTGCTTCGTCTGCACTGCCAGATACATGTGCATATCCCTGCCGGAAGCGCTTTCTGCCCAGGAGCCTCGCAGTAACACCGTATCGGACGAAAGGTTCGTTTCCTTCCACGCTGTTGCCTTGGGACAAATGCGGTGCGCCAGCTCACGCGGAGTCCCGGGGGCATCAGCTGCCGACAATGAGGGCATCATCCCCAGACCCACCACCAGAGAACAAAGCAATGCTTTAAGAATCGGCCTGCACACACCCGGAGTATACAGTATGGAGGCGAACATGGCACGCTTTTTTTGCTCGTAAGAGCCTCTTTTCCTTTAGCTGCCACATGAGTATTTAACAGGCTTGTCCCAGGCAGATCAACAAAGTTATGATGCAGAAGGGCATCAGCAAATCGGAAACAGGTCCTACTGCAGCCCCGAGACACAATGCTCTCTTGACGCTATAAATTTCATTTGCTAGAGTTGGCGGTGGATGAGCGCCGAAATGCCAGCTGGGGAGGACCCACGATTCCTGCAGGAACAGATTATCACCTACCTGGGGAATAAACGGCGTCTGCTGGATTTTATCGGGCAGGCCGTGTCGACGGTAAGAGCCAGACTTGGCGGCAGGCGCCTGCGCTGCCTTGATGCCTTTTCCGGGTCAGGCATTGTGAGCCGTTTTCTTAAGCAACACGCGGAAGTGCTGTACACAAATGACCTGGAAGACTACGCCCGGGTGCTCAACACATGTTATCTGAGTAATAGCGATGCTGTACGCGCAGCCGCATTGCCGGAACGGCATGCGGCACTGCTGCAACAAATAGACGACTCGCTCTCACCAGGGCTGCTGGCTACCCACTACGCGCCGCAGGATGATACCCGTATTAAGCCGGGGGAACGCGTTTTCTACACCCGCCGCAATGCCATTTATCTGGATACGGCCCGGCGCTGCATCGGCAATATGCCGGCTGCGATTCAACCATTTTTCCTGGCTCCCCTTCTGAGCGAAGCCTCAGTACACACAAACACAGCAGGTATTTTCAAGGGTTTTTATAAAGACAGCCACGGCGTAGGCAAATTCGGCGGAAGAGGCGCTAACGCCCTGCAGCGAATCATGGCCCCCATTGCGCTGCCGCTGCCCGTGTTTTCCAGGTTTGATTGCGAATGCCATGTGCTGCAGAACGATGCCACGGCGGTGGCTTCCTCACTGCGCGAGCTGGATCTGGCCTACCTGGACCCTCCGTACAACCAGCATCCTTATGGTTCCAACTATTTCATGCTGAATCTGCTGTTAAAGAATGAAGCACCCCGGCATGCTTCCCGTGTATCCGGCATACCGGCAGATTGGAACCGCTCACCCTACAACAAGCGCGCGCAGGTTCAGCAAGCGCTGAATACCCTGCTGGAAAACCTGCCGGCCCGCTTCACGTTGATTTCGTACAACTCAGAGGGGTTCATTTCTCTGAGTGAAATGCAGCAACTGCTCCGCAAACACGGTAAGCTGCAGCTCATGGAAACAGATTACGCCACGTTCCGCGGATGCAGGAATCTGCACGCACGGTCGCTTTCTGTTAAAGAATACCTCTTCCTGCTTGAAAAGTAACATACCGGATAACCGGCGCTGCTTATAAACGAGCGAATTGAAGGTGCATCCAGTCGTAATTCCGTTCCCGCCCGATTGAAACTGCGCCGTGTTTCTCCCATATCTGCCACCAGGCCTCGCAGTCCGGATGCGAAAGTGTTGCCCGCGGAGATTTTACTTTCAGGCCATTAGCCCGTGGGGCAAAATCCAACGCTATGCCCCAGGCATGCATCGACAGCGATTTGCCTCCGGATACAGGGCGGTAATTGTAGCTGCCTCCATATTCATCTAACCCGAGGCGGTGGATTTCATCTGCTCCGTAATGCTCCAGTACTTCGCGCAAAGCCTGCTGCACGTGAGCAGCAATCAGGCGGTGTACCCGGATGCTGCGCACGGCTTTTCCCTCAAAATACAACTGATAGGCAGGCAGGATATTCACCAGTTCCTCCTCTCTGCCGGGCGCGCCAAACACGCTTCTACCGCTGCGCACTTCACTCTGGTTCGGCCAGACGGGTATTTCACTCACACCGAGAGCAGCTGATATGGCACGCAGTGTTACAGGGCCTATTACTCCATCGGCACAAACACCAAGTTTCTGTTGAATGAGTCGGATGCTGGTTTTCATTTTACCGGGGCGCTGGTGTGAAGCTCAATGATGCCGAGACGGCTATCCATAGCTCGCAGGATTTCAACAGTCTGCGCAGCAGTTGTAGACTGGTCTCGAGCCAGCTGGCGAAAATCGGTGTACACAAAGCACATCAGCACAAAGCCACCAAAGGTAATAATTTCCCGGGTATATTCCCGAGTGAGGGTCAGGTAGTCACGGAATGGTTTACACATGACTGTGGTATAAACACAGCGAGCCTTATCTTCAAGCCTGCACAAAAAAGCAGTAGCGCTTTCCTTATGAAAAGCGCTACCGGGTACAAGATTATGATTCCCTTACTATCAGATACCTGCAGGAGCTGCAGCAGGTACGGGCGATACGGGTGCGGGTGTCACCACAGGCGCGGGCGCCACGGCGGGTGCAACCGGAACCGGCGTGGCAACAGGTGCTGCAGGAACGGGAGTAGCAGCAGGCGCTACGGGAGCCGGTGTGGCAACGGGTGCCGCAGGAGCGGGAGTAGCAGCAGGCGCTACGGGAGCCGGTGTGGCAACAGGTGCCGCAGGAGCGGGAGTAGCAGCAGGAGCTACAGGAGCCGGTGTGGCAGCAGGAGTCTGCACCGGATAGGGATTAGTGGTAATGGGAGCCTCCGGGGGGGTGTAGGTGTAGTACACCTGGCCATCCAGACTTGCGTGATACTGACCACCAGGCACAATACTGATACCCAGAGTCTTGCCGGCATAGTTCGCAGGCGGGTTCACACGATAGCGGCGGATTTCAGGCTGACCTTCCTTGTCGGGGTCACGCACAATGACGGTGATAGCACCCTTGATGGGGGCTACCTGTTCGCAAGGAACCACGCGGCTTTCACCGCCGGCAAGAAGCCCACAGGGGAATTCAACACCGGCAGCATCGCGGGCTTCCACGAGAATCTTACCGGAAGTTGTGTTGGTAAGCTTCACGGAATAGTTCATGAGGCCACCCGGAGTGGTCGGCATGGGGGTGGCTGCCACCAGAGAGGGAGCCACTACGCGGGGCACAGCTTCACCGCTGGCATACACATTGCCATCTACACTGGCGTGGTACTTGCCACCGGGGATGATGCTGATACCTACGGTCTGGTTAGCGTACTGAGCCGGAGGATTCACCTTGAAGCGACGGATTTCGGGAGCGCCCTCCTTATCGGGGTCACGCACAACGATGGTGATAGGACCAACGATGGGGTCCGCCTGCTCCAGCGGTGTTGTGGCGCTACGGCCACCATCCATGAAACCGCAGGGGTAGATGTTACCCGCAGCATCCTGGGCTTCAATGAAAAGTTTGCCGGGTGTGCTGTTGGTGATGCGCACAGAATAATTAATCGGCACACCGGGAATCACGGTCTGGGAAGGAGTCATGCCCGCACCAGCAGCCCCAAAGCCGCCTACCACAGCCTGCCCGGGAACCACGCTCTGGTGAATATAGTTCGGAGTCGTGTTGCCCGCAGGAATCAGCGGCGTGGGCGTATGCTGCAGGGGAGCCAGAGCACCGGCTACAGAATTAGCGGCAGCCTGCCCCATAGCCGCCCCCATGGCGGCACCTGTCTGAGGCGTGCCTGCATACTGCGCGGCGTGAGCATCAAATGCGGCATTCACATCCGAACTTCCCACAGGCACAAGAGCCTGCCCCGGAGTCGCAATATAGCGGTTTGTCTGGCTCGGCTGAGGCTTGACAACCACACTGGCGCGGTTATTCACCGTAGTATCGTTCGTAGGTGTGCAGGAAGCCACTACGAGAGCGGCACTGGCTACTAAACTGAGTTTTACCTTCATGCTGACACAGAAACTACCACATATGTCATAAAAAGGCAAGGATAATTGTTGAGGGAATACCACATCCACGCATATCTGATGATTTTTGAGGTGAAGAGCCTGAAAAATGCACGATTCGCCTTGCGAGCAGGCGATTTTGGTGGTAGGATGTGCACAAATGGGCACTCTGGCAGACAAAGTACGCAGTGGTTGGAGCGATATCCGGAAAACGCTGGAGAAAGGGATGATAGACCTCTTTCCGGTGCGACATGCTCTGAAAGGCTACACATTCAGCAAAGCCGGGCGCGATTTGAAAGCCGCCACAGATGTGGCTCTGGTAGGGCTGCCACAGGGCATGGCTTTCGCTGCCATGGCCGGACTGGACAGCATATACGGCATCATGGCCGCCACGGTGGGCACGTTCATAGCCCCGCTTTTCACGAAGTGCAGCCTGACGGTGAGCGGGCCGAGCAACGCCACGGCATTCATGCTGGCGAGTTTCTTTCTGGCATCATCCCCCGCCATTCAGAGCCATCCGCATATCTTTGTGCCGCTTATCGTCTTCATGGCTGGGCTGTTCTGCGTTATCGGAGCCTTTGTCAAAGCCACAGAGATGCTGCAATTTGTCAGCCGCAGCGTACTGGTCGGGTATGTAACGGGCGCAGCCACACTCATCATCGCCTCTCAGTCCCGCTATGTACTGGGCATTAATGATGTGGACGCAGGCAGCTCGTTTTTCACCATGACCGGGGCCATTCTCAACAACCTCGACATGGTGCAGTGGCAGCCCATCGTGCTGGGTGTACTTAGTTTTGCACTTTTCATACCGCTGAAAAAATACCTGCGACGCCTGCCGACCTTTGCTGTCATTCTGGTGCTGATGAGCCTGCTGAACTGGATACTCAGCCAGCCCTGGACGGGCGGGCACTTTGCAGGCGTGCGCATGCTCAAGGATTTCACCATGAGCGACCTCGTCTGCCGCGCACCGGCACTGGGCGAGCTGGGCGAACACATCAACGAACTCATTCCGGTCATCGTGGGTATTGCCTTCCTTTCCACCCTGGAGCAGACCGTCATGAGTAAGACCCTCTCGGCTAAAACCGGTGAGGCCATCAACCTCAACCAGGACACCTTTGCCGTGGGCATGGCAAACATGGGCTCTGCGCTTACCACTTCGCTGCCCTGCTCTGCGTCGCTCACACGCTCCATGCTCAACTTCACCGCAGGGGCAGCCACCAGATTCTCCGGCATATACTGCGGCCTTATCTGCCTGGGTATCACATTCATACTGGCAAATTTCCCGCTCATATCGAAAATTCCGCACAGTGTGCTGGCTGCCCTGGTGTTGGCGAATGCTCTTTCCCTGTACGACAAGAAGCTGCTGCGCATCTGTTTCCTCTCCACCAAGGGAGATGCCACCGTGCTGCTCATCACCTTCACAGCAGCCCTGCTGCTGCCGCTTCACATTGCTATTTTCGTCGGGGTCATCCTCTCTGTTTCCCTTTTCCTGCGCAAAGCCGCCAAGCCCGAACTCGTGGAATATACCTTTGACGATGCCGGCACCCTGCGCGAATTAGACAAAGCAGACTCCCGCCTGCCGCAAATCTCCATTGTGCATGTTGAAGGCGACCTCTTTTTCGGAGCAGCCGATTTATTCCGCCGACAGGTAGCCCGCATTGCCGAAGACCCCAGTCTTGCCGTGGTAGTACTCCGCATGCGCAACGCCCGCAATCTGGATGCAACATCCGTCTGCGCGCTGGAAGAACTCATCCGCTTCATCCGCGAAAAAAACCGCCACATCATCATCTCCGGAGCCAGCTTCAAAGTATTCCGCATCCTGAAGAACAGCGGCGTGCTCGGCATCCTGCAGGAAGGCTGCGGAGAGGGTGAAAGCAACATTTTCCTCGTGGAAGCGCATAACCCGAACATGTCTACCCGTAAAGCGCTGATGCGGGCGCAGAAGCTCCTCGGCACCAGGCAGGCAGATATTTCCATCTACACCACCCAGGCTGCCCAATGACACTGCCGCATGCTCAGGAGGCCGCCCAGGCTCTGGTGGATTGGTTTGCAGAAAACGGGCGTGATTACCCGTGGCGGCGCACCACAGACCCCTGGGCCATTCTGGTAAGTGAAATCATGCTGCAGCAAACCACCATCCCCACCGTACTGGGGCGCTACGAAGCATGGCTGCAGCAGTTCCCTACCCCGGTAGCCCTTGCGGAAGCCAGCGAGGAACAGGCATTGCGGTCATGGGAAGGGCTTGGCTACTACCGCCGCGTGCGCTCGCTCCAGGCTGCGGCCCGCGCCATTGTGGAACAGCACGGCGGCTGCTTCCCCACCGAGGAAAAAGACATACGAGCCCTGCCCGGCATTGGCGATTACACCGTGGGTGCTGTGCTCAGCTTTGCCTATAACCGCCCCGCTCCGCTGGTAGATGCCAATGTCGGGCGCGTCTTTGCCAGGCTGTTCAACGACTCCACCCCCATCGATTCCCCTGCAGGGCGTAAGAAGCACTGGCATATTGCCGCGCAGATGGTACACCCCACCAATCCCAGGGCGTATAATTCAGCCCTCATGGAGCTGGGGCAGACCCTCTGCACCAGCGGCACGCCGAACTGTCTGCTCTGCCCGTTGCGCACCTGGTGCCAGGCAGAACATCCGGAAAAACTGCCCGTCAAGCTTCCCCGAAAAGAAATCACCGCCACTGAGCACCACGATATTTTTCTGTGCAACGGCACAGCTCTGCTCCTGGAGAAACAAAGCGACGGTAAGCGCCACGAGGGGATGTACCGACTGCCCCGCCGTACTGCGGCATTCTGCATAAATCTTCCCCACCTGGCAGACCAGAAATACACTGTCACCCGCTACAAGGTCACCCGGCATCTCTACCAGGCATCATCCGATACCCCCATCCACGCAGGCGAGGAGTTCATTCCCCTGGTACAACTGCCCCACATCCCCATGGCCTCGCCCGACAGGAAACTCATCAACCATTTTCTGCCGTCATTCATACGCTCCTGAGACGGTAACGAAAACCGGGACAAGGCATGCACCTCATCCCGGTTGGAAATGGAGAAATCAACTGCAGGTGGTTACACCAGCTGTGCAATGAGCGTCTCTCTGTCGCCAGGGCAGAAATCCATGGGCGGAATTTCCGGTAGCGTATAGCAGCCGGGAGCCAGACGCATGCTGGCGCGCGCCGCAGACACCATCACCTGCGCAGTAAGAGCCGGGTTATTGATGCGCATTTCAAACTTGAAAATCTGGTTCTGCGTTGTGCCGGAAACGCCCTTGCGTTCCATGTAAACACCATGGCCCATGTCGCGAAGAGAGTCAATATCGGCTACCTGCTTGACGTGCGTTTCATCGTGGCAGAAATAATCATCGGCCTTAATGGCGGCTTCCACCGTCGCAAAGTCTGCGCCGTCTTCAAGCTGCACATACACCATGCGGCGGTGTACACCAGAGCCGGTCGGTATGGTGAGGGAAAGGGCATCCTTCACACCAGCCTTGGAGCGGGCCACCACGCTATGGCCCATGCTCATGCCCGGACCGAAGTTGGTGTACGTAATCCCCTTGGGAGCCATGGCCAGCATCATGGTACGCATCACCGAATCAGAACCGGGGTCCCAGCCAGCGGAAATAACTGCCACAGCATTATTCGCCTGAGCCTGCTTGCCCAGCGAACGGCGCAAATCCACAATACCTCCGTGAATATCGTAGCTGTCTACAGTATTGATACCCTTTGCCAGCAGAGGAAGCGCGGTTTCCTCCACGCTGCGGGTAGGCGTGCAGAGCAACGCTACATCCACCTGCCCCAGCTCCTCAATAGCTGTCACGGTTTTGATGCCATGCACAGGGGCGCTGCCGGCACGGCGTACAATACCTACCAATTCCATATCAGGGGCGGCACGCAGTGCATCAACCGAGTACTTCCCGATATTCCCGTATCCGACAATGGCTACCTTAATCATCTTGTGATTCTTCTGTGGCTGTGGTTCTTTCTCTTGATTGCGGCAGACTCCTGTCTCCCGCCACGCCGCCATTCTATATGATTCCACCCACCAACGCAAGCAAAGACTTGCAGGCTGACAAATATTTTAGAATAATTCCAACAAAATTTACATACTCAGGCAGTCGGCAGAAGGGCTTTCCACCTGCAGAGCAGCATCTGCAAAAATCCCGGACCTCATTAGTCGTCTTACCGGACTTATCACGCCATAGCAGCTTCAGCGACGGCGGCGAACAGCCAGGGCAGCAAGCGCCAGCAGGCTCAGCGTAGCAGTGGCAGGCTCCGGCACCGACCATGTTGCCGTCACAGACGGCTTAATGCTGTGAATCTCGGCGATGAAGACATCGTAGCCATATTCGCTGCAGCAAATGCCCCCATCCTCGGGAGCATCATCCAGATATATCATGTTCTTATCCCTGTCCATGATAACGGGAATGGAAAAAAGGCTATTCTCATCTGTCCGCTTATCGACATCATCGGAATCCGTCAGCCAGATGCGCACCAACTCACCATTCTCGTATTCAACACCCCACAGCGTAATAGCATGGGCAAGGGGCGCGGGGTTCTCGGCGTCCGGATTGGGGTTTACTGAGTATATCGTCAGGGCAATAGGAGACTCGTTAAGTATGGAGACAAACGGGATATCATAGATGCTTTCCGTATCCCCATCTTCACCCACGTTGCCTTCGGCCAAGGTCAGCGTGCTATGGGTAGTGCCGGATTCAGTGGGAATATCACGCTCCCATTCGGTAACCAGGAAATCAGAGAGGTTCTGCTGCGTAAGCCCGTATTGGTCATAGTAGTACCCCCCGAAATCCTTATATTCTCCGGAAGCCGCATCTTTCTGCTTATAATTCGGAAGCGTCATCGGGAGAATCTCATCTTCTTCTGATTGATACATTGCGTCCGGCTCAGCATAGAAACGCTCCCAGATGGAGTCCTCCTTATCCGCCCATTTCCCGGTATCACCATTCAAAGGAGAATACACCCCGGATAACCACCAGTTAATGGCAGCACACGTAGTACCGCCTTAGTCCGGAATCTCATTATTTCGGACATACGTTTGCCAGATATCCTCCAGCTTCTTCGGGGCGTTTTCACTGGCAACCTTTCTGTGGTTATCCTGCCACCAGGCAATGAGATTGGCCGCCGATGCCGCATAGCACAGATAATCATCCACCTCACCCGGTTCATCCCAGATATTGTTTTTATTGGCATCATACCAGCCCACTACCTTTTCGTCTGCGTTGACGCTCAACCCATTTGCCCACACCGTACCAGTACGGGTCGCTTCATCATAAACAGAAGCAGCTTCTGCAGAGTCAAAGCCCAGCGTAAGCCCCAGAGATAATACAAAAAGCCCTGTCAGTTTCATCTACGAAAAAAATGTTACACCGGGATTATGGCAAATCCCCCTGCCGAAGTCAACCAGGCAGTTATCTTTTCAGCGGGACATTCCGGTCATGCGCCCCCGCCTGAAGCAGGATTCCGACAAGTTCCTCATTCCGGTTCACAGTAGCCCAGTGCAACAATGAGTATCCGTGCGGACCCCGGGCATTCACATCTGCCCCGGCTGCAATGAGCCGCTTCACCTCTGCTATATTGTGAAGCAGCACGGCATCCTCCAGAGCATTGCCCGTTGTTCCACCCGCACTGGCTATCTCGCCAGGGCAGATTCCCTGCTCCGCGGCGTAATGCATGGCGGTAAGCCCCCGATTATCGCGAGCATTCAATTCTGGTTTAAATTCTGTCAGGAAACAATACAGCGTATCAATACTGACTGTTCCCAACATCAGCGGTGTTGCGCCGTTCTTATTGCGGGCGTTGATATCCGCCCCGGATTTCACCAGATGGCGAACAACATTCTCACAATCCGAGCCCTGCAGGAAATAATGGAGCGCTGTATTTCCTGCGGCATCGGCTGCATTCGGCTCAGCCCCTGCATCCAATAGCTGCATGACGGTATAGTCCGCCTGCCACAAATTCTCCTGCCAGGGTGTTCTGTCGTGCTGGCGCACAATATTGAGACAGGCGCTGGTAATCACCGGAGAGCCCTCATTGTTGAGAGCATTCGGGTCTGCCCCGGCAGCCAGTAATACACGAGTCGTATCACCGGCTGCACGATGCAATGGCGTATTCCCTTCCTTGTCGCGAGCGTGAATGCTGCCGCCGTGTTGCAGAGCCGCTTCCAGAATGAGGGTGCCGGTATTTCCACTATCGTAGCGGCAGAGCGAAAGTGCGGTGAAAACAAAGGAATCACCAAATTGCCCCTGGATATTCGGATCTGCTCCGTCTTCCAGGGCTTTTTTCATTTGTAAAATGAGTTCTTTCTGTTCTTTGTAATCATTGGACTTGCTGCACTTCGAGGCCAGCGCGTGCAGCATCCCCGTGGCATGCGCACGCTCCGGCTCACCAGCTGCTATAGTAGCCAGTCTTGCGTAATTATAATCTCCGCACCAGGCATTTCTGCGGGCATAATCTGCTGCGGTCTTCCCCTGCGCATCACGCAATGCTGTGTCCGCCCCGGCCTCCAGCAGCTGAATAAATATATCATTCCCATGTGCCTGGGCATGCACCATCAGCGGGGTCAGCCCCTGGTGATTAGCAGCATTGATATCCGCCCCGGCTGCAATGAGTTCCGGCAATGTCAGACGAGTATTCTTCATCAATTCAGCGGAGTGCAGCAGCGTATTTCCCTTGTTGTCGCGCACATTGATATCGCATCCGGCCTCCAGCAGCAGATGGAAGAAGCCGGGCGATACCTTCCGCAAGGAGCAGAGGTCCAGAAAGCGATGCAGCGCCGGCAATCCCTCCTTATTAAGCTTGGCAAAATCGCCCCCGGCCTTATGCAGCATCGGCAGCAACTCCGGTTGGAACACCGCTTTATGCAGAGGCGTGTTCCCTTCGGCATCCTGCGCGTTGGGGTCAGCGCCAGCCTCCAGCAACAGTTCTACGAGCTCGATGTCGTTCAGACTGATTTCTTTACTCCCGATACTCTCGATGGCGATATGCAAGGGCGTACGGCCACCATAAGCTTTCTGATTCGGGTCAGCCCCTGCCTCCAGCAGCAGGCGTACATACTCCACATTGTCATAGCGGGCAGCTGACCTTGCAGCTACGGTTAATGCGGTAACAGTATCACACTCTGAAAATGCATGTATATGGTTCACATCTGCACCTGCCGCCAGGAGCCATTTCAGCCTGTCGCTATTGCTTTTTGCGGGCCCCATCCTGGCCAGAGTCTCGTTATATTTTTCTGGAGTAATGTTGAGACGAGCCAGCTGCTGCGCAGGGGTAAGACACAGCTCACCCGGTTCAGCAAAAGCAGACGCGGTGAGCACCATGAAAGAAAGGATAACAATGGGTAGATGATTCATACAACATAGGTACGCGAGCTGGAGTCAGATTATTTCCCGCACCGCCTGTTTTTGTCAGGAAAACCGGCGCACGTTAAATTGGCACCCTTGAAATATATTTGTCGCACATCTATATTGTAGTGCAGCAGCGCCAGAAGAACGCTATGGTTGATGCGTATGGCAACTCAACACATAACACGTTGCGAAAAAGAATTCGAGGCGTTCAACGGCTGGCGATTCTGCATTACACGCCAGAAGCAACGCCTCGTGCGCTACTTCTCCGATA
>CAJGCV010000032.1 GCA_904501915.1 uncultured Akkermansia sp.
CCAAGACTAAACACCTCTACAGAGGTGTCTGTATTCAATACAATACTCGTTTGCGACCCGGAAAACAACTCCAGACTGCCCAGTGTCAGGGGAGAATTTGCAGTGCCGGATTGTTCCAGCACAAGATTGCCGCCATTCTGAATACTCCAGGCTGATGAGCCCTGTATACGGGAAAGGGTCAGTTCCCCCGCGCCGCGCCTCACTGTAAGTACACCTCCTCCAGAACCTTTTTCCAACGTCCCGGAAAACGTGCCATTCTGCATATTTTTAACTACTATGGACTCCCCCACGCCAAGGAGGCTTCCCGTACCCGACAAGCAACCGACCGTCCCCTTACCAGGCAATGAGCCGTTGAGTATCAATTCCCCATCACCGGAAAGAAAGCCATCGAATGAAGCAGAATCCCCTGCAATGAGCAATGAGCCCTCCAGAAGCAGATTACCAGTTCCCTGCAAGATGTTCACCTGATTCTCTGTACCATTGAGTTGCAGTGTTCCTTCCTCCAGCTCCAGCGACTCCGCGGTCAAGTCACCGCCGATTGTCAGCCTTCCACTGCCAGTTTTGACCAGCTGAACGCCAGCTCCAGCCGTTACGTTGCCCTCCAATGCCGTATTGGCGGTATCTATCTGCAACTGTTCATCCGGAGTCAGCGTTTCATCCGCAGCACCCAGTATGGTATTATTCAACAGAACGCGCACCACGCCCTGATTCTGGTCTGTATTACGGATGTCGAGATTGCCGCTGCCAAGCAGATTATTGACCCAGGCTTCCTGCGTATTGTCTCCGGGTAATTGCAATGATAAGGTATACCCGGCATCCACAAAGGTGGCTTTGTACTCCTGCAGGCGTGTGTAGGAGGTCACGGTGGGATAATCGCCATTTTCTGTAACCATGTAGACATCTGTCACAGCGCCTTCGAGCACAATATTGCCGCCATCCACCCCGAGCGCGACAAGCCCCAGCGCGGCAGGATTGGTAGCACTGTTTGCAAATAATGATGAGACAGTCACACCGTTCTGAAGTACAATATCTGCATCAGTCACATGTAAGTACACCGCCTGCCGCTCTCCATTGATAATATCCTTTATTGTTTCCATATCAATGCTTATGGAAAGAGCGTCACTGATATTCAGATTCCCAGCGGTGATACCAAGCATATTTTGCTCACCAGGCGCAAGAGCTGCCGTTTCACCCACATTTTCCGGAGCGAGAGTCAGCGACATGACCGGCCCACCGCTGCCAACAGTCAAATCCCCAGAAACACCAGTAAGCTGACCACCAGCTGCAATGGTGATTCCCTGAAACGCATTGGCAGACATTCCACCCAGATGCACAACCGCATCTTCTGCAACATCTGCTACCAGGACAGCATCTGCTGTGGATAAGCCACTACTGAGTGTGCCATTCACCAGGGTCAGCTTACCGCCACCGCTCACAACACTGCCACTCCAGATAGCCGGCTGCGTAGCGGTGCCCAGCTGGACCTCGCACCCGGCGTCTATCACCAGCTTGCCCTGGCTCGTATTGTTCCCGGTCAGGGCAAGCACGCCGGAGCCCCCCTGCCGCAGCGATGCCAGCCCGGATACAAACCCGCTTAATGTAGTATCCCCGGAATACATGATAAGGTAGGTCATATTGGCCCCCGCTGCATTGAGTTCTGCCTGTATCTGACCTGAGCCGGATATTCCAGCACCGCCGAATTGCCAGTTGTTGGCAGCATTGCCCGGGTGTATAAACCGCCCGGTAAACCCACTTGTATCCCCGGACATGGTAATGTTGCTTGATGGAATGAGCTCCAGCGTACCCGTTCCGGAAACACTGCCGCTGAACGCATAGCTGCTTCCGCTGCTGCCATCCATGTAGGTGATTCCCTCCCCAACCACTATGTCAGCCGCGCAACTTGCAGCTGTATTAAACCAGAAGCGCTGTCCGTCTAACCGTACAGTAGTGTAGACACCGCCCATGGCATTGCCATCCGCAAAACACACGCCACCGGAGTTGTTCGAACCATCGCCAGAAAGAGAAACCGTGCCGACAAATTCGCTGTTGTCGCTCTGGATATTCAAACGACCTTGCACGCTCGTAAGTCGTAATGTTCCGCCGCCGGAAAATCCACCGTTCAACGTGCCAGTACTGCCGGATTGGGTAATTTGGAGCGTGCCCGCATTTGTTGTAAGCGCGCCGGTATATGTATCATCCGCCGCAGACCAGAGCAGTGACAGAGTGCCGTCACCGCCCTTGGTAATACCATTTGTCAGAGCAAGATGCACGCCCGTGGCATTTTCCCAGCTCACATTATTTCCATTGGTATCAACGCGCACCACATCCACACTGTCAGGATTCAATTGCGCGCTGATATCCTGCGTGATGCCAGCGCCATAACGCAATGCACCACCATTGAAATATACAGATGAAGAACCAAGTGCATTCTGAGCACCAATTTCAAGGATGCCTCCGAGCAGCACTGTACTTCCGCTGAAATCAATATTGGGCAGGTTCATTTTCAGGACGGTATCGGCCCCAGAAACAGAAAGAGCTCCGCTGCTCACAATGCCAGCGTTACCATTTGAGGCTGCAACAAAGGTATATTCACCGCCATTGACACTGATGGAAGCTGGTGTAACAAGCCCCAGGCTTACAGTGCCGGCGTCCCGAGAACTGAAGGTTACTGACTGACCGGCTGGCAACAGCCCCGCTGTATTGTCCCACTGCGCAGCAGAGGTATCGCTCCAGCTGGCACTGCCTGCACTCCAGAGCCACGGCTCCGCCGCCATATTGCCTACAACAAGCTGCAGGGCATTCCCCTGCACCCGTGCGCTATAGATAACATCCTCGGTATCGCTCATGCCTCGCACCACAAAATCCTGTATATTTACATCTGAAACCGCTCCCCACGTCAGAACATCATACGTGCCCGGTGACAGGTTTTCGTAACCGGTTATAAGCACGGAGTGTGGCTTATCTGATACATTGAGAGCACCCCCGACGCTCAATGCCTGCGTTCTTTCCGCCATATCAACAGAAAGGTCTGCTCCAGCCAGCAAGGTAAGGCTCCCCTCTACCTCGAACAATGTCGTTCCGCCTGTCATACTTATATCACCCAACCGGGCATCGCTGCTGAACACAAGACACCCTCCCTCCACAATCGTTGCACCGGTGTAAGTACACGCTGTCCCACTCAACGTCAACGTTCCACTACCACTCTTAGAAATACCGAGCGAAAGGCCTGGAGTCGGGTTGGCAAAGTCGCGAACTAGTCCGGAATAGTCGCCTGAGCTAATGCTGAGCACACATGCGCCGGTCCCTTCAGCCTGCACCACACCAGCGGTTCCATTGAGCGCTTCCACAGCAGCAGATACACTCATCAGGACAAGCCGGGAGTTTGCTGTTTCCAATGAAACAGATGCCAGCGCCGCAGCTGAAGAATCTGCCAATGCCAAGGTACAAAGATAAGATGCATTGATACGGTAAACACCGCTGAACGTATTATCTGCATTCGTCAATATTAGCCGATGATCCAAGCCGGTATCGGGCTGCCCCGTTGAGAACACCAGCTCACCCTCACCGGAAACGATACCATCCCAGACTACGTCTTTGGCATAATACAGCGACATTTCCGTTCTTCCATCTGAATTATATTGATATGTGGTGTCATTCAAATCTGCTACGTTCAGGAAGACATTGCCGCTCCAATTTACATTTCCGTCGCGATTTCCAATAGTAGCACCATCAGTAGTACACACATCTGCCGCAAAACGATGACCTGTATCCAGCCCCCGCTGCCCCCCACCAAGCGTCAATATAAAGCTCGCACCTGAGCCGACCTTGACCAGACTGGCACCTAATTCTGCCAACATCCCAGCACCCATATGGCCAGGGCTTCTACCCAGGGCAAGCGTGCCCTGTTGTATATGTATAACTCCATGAAAGTTTTCCATGCTGTTGCCCATAATGCTGGCAGGAGAGCCTGAATGATCAAGAGCGATATACAACACGCCGTCTCCAGATACACTCCCCAGCGCATACTCACCCGTATTTTCAGAACCGAGCGCATTAAAGCGGTTAACTGTAAGCGATGCACCAGCCTGCAGAGATGTTCCACCGGTGAAGGAGTTAGCATTCTGCACCGTCAGAGATGCACCATCTAAAACGGCAAGTCCGCTGTTTCCCCCAATGTTACCGGCACCAGTAAACAGAAAATCACCGCTAAGCACAGTCATTGAAAGCGGTTGTACCGTTCCATCAATAACAACGCTTGTACTATTTGCCGATACGGAGAATTCCACGGCATCACCCTCCGCAAAAACTGCAGGAGTTCCCTCCTCAATCCAGGATACATCTGAATTGTTCCAGACACCGGAATTCCAGCTCAACGCGGCGAATGAGGGTTGACCAAGCAGCAACAACAATGCGCAGCGTAATACCAGGGGTAGATGTATTTTCATACTGCCACCTTAGCACATTCCGCAACGCAGGCAAGATGTTTGACCCACCTGTTTACCCCCGCGCGTGCACGATTCACGCAAACGCTCTTCGGAACAGTATGAATTGCTCAGCGGCTCAAAACAACCACCCCGAGGCTCATGCCCAGGGGTGGTCAGAATCAACAGAGTCAAATAACCGGCGTATCAGATATCCCAGCTATCTAACCATTTGAATGAGACAATGCGGAACTGACGCCCCAACACCTTATTGACATTACTCAAAGCCTTGCCATTCTTCTTACCTTCAGGGGTATAGTCAGAATCTTCAGGCTTATTGTCCGGATCGACATACTGCACCGTGCGTTGCACCACAGCCTCACACCAGGCCTGAGCCAGCACCGCTTTGTTCGGATTTCGTACGCAACCGTAGGCACGAACAGTGAACGTATCATCGCGCACGGTAAGGATATTCCCCAGAGATGCCAGCACGTCACTCTGAATCAAGTAGCCAGGTGCAGCGGTGTGCATCGAGCCCTTCGCAGCCTCCTCATTCTTGTAGAGAGAACCGGTAGGTACCTGGGTAATCTTGGTCTCAACAGGGGTATCAAAATCCATGTTGATATCGGTAGCGTCAATGGCTGCCTGCAACGCCCCTTTCAAGCCGTTTTCTCCGCGTTCGAGACGGCGGTTGATAAAGTCGGACATGCTCAGGAACGGGCCGCGCTTACGCACCTGCTGCACCATCTTCTCTGCCAGCAGGCGGATACCTTCCGGCTCAAGCATACGAACCTCACCCCACGCAGAAGTCATACCTGAATTACGGAAATCAGGAGAACCCTGCATGGCGCTATAACCACCCAGTCCATCAATACTCTTATCTGTGGTGGAAAGCATGAAGCGAGAGAACAACACCTGCTTATCTTTCTTTCCATCCTCAACGAAGGCCAGATGTCCGCCTTTACCAGTCACCAGTTTTCGCTTGGCAAGACCTTGAAGCACAGCAGCCCAGGCCTCTACGGAAATAGAGTTCACATTGAATCCGCCATCAATCATGAGGTACTGGGCAATGTATTTCCAGCCATCGGTGCTCATGATACGATCAACCAGAGCTTCATCATTGTAGGGAGTGCTCACACGCTTGTAGCGAGATACAGGCAGTTGTTCTTTGCCAGACAAGAAAGAAGTGAGTACATCTTTGGCCTGCTTCTTGCCCTTGTTGACAGGAATATCAGAAACAGAAGAACAGAACCAACGATCCCACAGAGCATCATTAATCAACAGTCCATGGTCATAAAAAGAACCAAAGACACCAAGGTCAGAATTCTCGGCCTGCGACTCGTATAAGGTAAATATATCTTCCGCCGGCAAGCAGGGGTCAGCAAAGGAATTACCAATGCCTACACCCGGCACACCAGCCTGGTATAACATGCGGCGCATGGCAGTCTGCGCAGCCTGGTCACGAGAGTTGGAAGACTTGTACCAGCCGGGCTGCAGACGCATACCTGCAAAGCCGGCGAGAGAGAACGGAGGATGCACGGGCAATTCAAGAACGGAAGCAAAGGATACCTGCTCACCATCACTATTGATACCCAGCATACCATTCTTGCCCAGGTTATCCATGGGGCAGGAAGTCATACCGCCACTCACGTCGAGAGTAGCAAGCTGGTATGGATGATACTGGCGCTGCTGGTCATCAGGACGCACCAGCATGCCACCCCAGAATGCGGGGCTTGAATGCTGCCAGGTTTTGGTACGGAAATCTCTGTCCGGGTAGATTTTGGAATCGAGATTTCTATTGGCGGATTTCGCCACTATACCCAGAGAGGCCACAAAAAATGGCACAGAACTGTCGCTCTGCGTTCCATCCAGTGACCATACGGCACCATCGCGGTTATGGTCGCAGAAAACAGTGCTCACATCTTTATCATCCGGATTATACCACCCCAGAAGCCCGAGCTGCGGGCTCTGCCCACGTTTGCCCTGTGCTTTATCATCGTCATTCACAGACGCAGCATCTCGCGCAACCGTCTCCATTCCATTGAAGCCATTGAGCACGGTGATAGCGTCCAGACTCTTTGCTCCATAGCGGAAACCATCAGGACCAACATACCCCTTACCGTCTGCCGGATTCTCATTTTCAGGGTTATCAACACCAGCAGCATTGTGCCCGGGAGGAACAGGTGTATTTACACCAAGGCGCATATCAAGATAGAAGCGCCCGGCGTTAATGTTGGTTTCAGTTGCCGCGCCCAGGCTTTCACTCTTCACCTGGCCGTGACCGTTGTTCTCATGGTAATAAACAGTCGCCTTGTAGCCGGCAACAGAACTTGCATTATACCCAAGCACCCAGGGATTCGAATGCATTTTCTGAGAATTCTTGTCACGCGGTTTAGCAGGGGAGAAGAAGAGGATTTCACCGGGTTCAAACACAATATCTCCTTCCTGGTTATCCTCCGAAACCTGGAAGAACTCGCCATAGTCCTTACCGAGAGTCTCGCGAACCTCCTTGTCGTTCTGATTGGTTCGATATATGCCGCGATACCACCACATGCGGTCATTCCAGTCCTTTACCGCACTCTTCTGGGAGAAGGTATAGGTCTGAATCCAGGCTGTCTTGGAAGGAAGACCGCGTGACCACATCTGGCGGCCACGTATCTTCATGGGCACGTTGTATGGATTCCACCACAGGAACATGGGAGAAAAGCATATACTGAGATTATAAAGTAATTCTTCCCCCGACGGGTTCTGAGTAGATGCCAACTTGATGGTGGAACCATCAGGCCCCTTGGATTCTTCGACAACCAGGCCGAAATTAGCAAGATACGCAAGCATCACAGGCGTACGCGCATACCCCGATGTATTACTCCCGGATTCCATGAGCGACCGGGTGTCAAAAAAGGTTTTTCCTCCGCTTCCACCCTGCAGGGTACCAGGCTCGCCGTATTCCATATCAGAATTAAAGACAGAGCCGCTGATACGAGTAAAAGCATTTTCTAAATTGCCGATAAGTCGCGCAGAAAAGTTGCCGGAATCGTTACTGTTACCATCCGGCCAGCAGTTATAATAGGCATGAAGATTCTGCCAGGAGCCAATAGGCATATTGGGTTCGACACCAGCAGGAATAGCGGAGTTCTCAGCAAGCGGACAATCCTGGTCTGCACGGACCTCGAAATCTGTACCCTTCAGTGAAGGTTTGTTGAGGAGCAGGCAGAGGTCCTGTTTAAACCCGCCCATGCTCACGTTAATGGGAAGTGAGTATGATGTGGTGGTAACATCAAAGAAATACGGCATGCCTGCAGATTGAGACGAAGACCCCAGCAGCGGGAGGGACGATAAAGTAACGACTCGAGCAGGCTCTTCTACTCGCTCCGGCAGGAAATCCAGCTCCTTGTTATCGACAAACATAGGTCCGGGAGTATCCCAGGTACGACTGAGGACTTCAATCGGGTTCTGAGATTCTTCCGGGTCTTGAACTGATACTTTTGCCTTCTGATTTTCACCTCCAACCCACCAGGCAAAGCAAGCCTCATTCTTACCCAGAGTGGGCATGCTCAGCAAATCTGCATAAACATAGTGCTGAGCCGTGAAACTACGACCCAGAGTTCCTTCACCCACCATACAAACACGCGAGCCAGGTTTACGGGAACACAACTTAGCCACAGACTCCATTTTACGCACCATGTCGGTATCCTTGCTGGAAACCAGCCACCGGCGGAACATCGGAGCACGCCCCTTTACGTAGGTAGACGCAATCTTCGCCCCCTTATTTGAAACACTTTCACCATAAATCGGACCATCCCAGCTATTCCACACACCCAGGATATGCTGCGGCTGGGTACTTTTATCATTTTCACTCAGGATACCGGAACTTGCCGTTACTCGCTGATCCGGGCCTAATTCGGCCTGTAAGGCACCAATGGCAGCATCCAGCCCCACGAGAGCCTGCTGGCGGGCTTCTGACTGCAGCATCACCTGCAGAGCTATACGGTTCTGCGAGGTTGCCATAGCCATCAGGCCCACTGCGAGCATGGCGAGCAGCATCATAAGTGTCAACGTAGCAATGAGAGCGAAACCTTTTTTCGAACGCTTGCCAGATTGGGAAGATTTTATCTTGGTGTGTCTGAACTTCATAACACAAAAATGGGAATACTTTGTTACTATACACGACCCACACGCCGCGTCAAGCAAAAACGCCCCGGAACACGCCAAATATCGCTTTATCCCGCCATGCATAAAATCAGGATTGAATGCAGGCATATGCTGTGATAGAATGCGCTCACGAACATGAATTTGGATGAGCTGAGACAAGGAATCGACAGCATAGACGCAAAGCTGGTAGAGCTGCTCAAGCAGCGCGCGGCGCTGGTACATCGCGTTGGTGAGACAAAACGTGCCACAGGAGCGCCCACGTTTGTGCCGGAACGCGAATGTGCTCTTTTTGATAAACTGCTCAAGCTCAACGAAGGGGTTCTGCCGGAAAAGAGCCTGCTGAGCATCTGGCGGCAGATAGTCAGCTGCTCATTTCACCTGGAAGGCAACATGCGCATAGGCTACCTGGGACCGGAGGGCACGTGGAGCCACCAGGCAGCCCTGAACCGTTTCGGCGACAGTGTGGAACTTGTTCCCTACTCCTCATTTGCGCATATTTTCTCTGCGGTTGAGCGCAATGAGGTGAATTATGGTGTCATTCCCCTGGAAAACAGTACCCATGGCACCGTGGTGCAAGCCATGGACTTCTTCGCGCACACTCACCTGCGCATCTGCGCGCAAGTGCACCAGAGCGTGCAGAACTGCCTCATGGCCAATATACCAGCGGCAGAAATCCGCACTATATACTCACATCCGCAGGTGCTGGGGCAATGCAGCGGCTGGCTGCAGCAGAACTATCCGAACGCAGACCAAATTCCCACAGCCAGCAGCACCGCAGCTGCTCGCATGGCCTTGGAAAAAGCCAGCGACGGTGCTGCCGCACTAGGCAGCCCGCTGGCTGCCCGACTGCATGGGCTGAACATTCTGGCAGAACAGGTGCAGGACGTTGCCACAAACACCACACGTTTCGTGGTCATCGGCGCGCAGGACACCAGACCCAGCGGTCTGGACCGCACCACCATCTGCTTCACCGTGCCGCACAAACCGGGTGGTCTGGTGGATGTGCTGGAGCATTTCCGCACCCACGGCATCAACATTTTCTGTCTGGATTCCCGCCCCACGCGGGACACTGCCTGGGAATACCTCTTCTACATAGATGTGGATGGACACGAAAGCGTAGAGCCGCTGCGCAGTTGTCTGGCAGAACTGAAAGCCGAATGTCCGGTATTCAAGGTGCTGGGCTCCTACCCCGAAAAGTGAAGCCATGTCATTTCCCTTTGAGCAAGCCCAACGTCTGTTGATGCACGCCCGCCGCAGCGGGCGGCTGCCGCACGCCCTGCTTTTCACCGGCACCCCGGCAGCCGGCACACACAGGCTTGCTCTGGCCATGGCAGCAGAGCTGAACGGGGCGCAGGCCACCAGTCTGGAAACGCTGCGGCACCCGATGTGCCGGGTATTGCGTCCGGGCTCCAAAAGCCGCAAGATTCTGATTGAGGACATCCGCAATGTAGAGCCGTTTCTGGCGCTGCGCGCAGCGGAGGGCGAAACAAAGCTGGTCATCATTCTGGAGGCAGACCGCATGATGGAGGAAGCTGCAAATGCTTTCCTGAAAACGCTGGAGGAACCGCCGCCGCAAACAGTCATCATCATGATAACAGAGCAGCCCAGCCGCCTGCTCATCACCATACTTTCACGCTGTGTCCGCGTGCCGCTGCACGAGGGGGGCAACACCCTGCACCTTTCGGAAGCCCAGCAGGCATTTCTGCCGGCTGTAACAGCTGCGCTGCCCCTGGTAGGCTCAGATATTGCAGCCCTGGCGCTGCGGGCAGATTTCCAGGCCCTGCTTACCGAACGCAAGGAACAGATCACCAAGCGGCTTACCGCAGCCATCAAGGCAGAGGCAAAGGCCATTGCCGAAGGCACAGATATACGCGACTGGGAAGCCCGCCAGAAAGATGCCACCGCCGCACTCATTGAAACCGAGTACCTGGCAGAGCGCGAACAAATGCTGGAATTGCTCTCCCTGTGCCTGGGACAGGCGGTGCTGCTGGCATCACACGCGCCGGATGTGAAACCCATCACACCGGAGATTGCCAGCCTTGCCCAGGCGCGCCCCATAGCAGATCTGCTCCAGCGCATGCGCGCACTGGAAGCCTTGCGTACCGACCTTAATTTCAACGTGAACGAAGCACTGACGCTCGATTCACACCTCCTCAACATCATCGGCAACAACTCGTTATGAACAGCATGACCGGATTCGGAGCTGCCACGGCTCCGCTGGGTGGTTCTTCCATCCGCGTGGAAATAAGCGGCGTGAACCGCAAACAAGCAGAAATCGCTGTAGCCCTGCCCCGCGCCTGGACCGCGCTGGAAACCACCGTGCGTGAGACCGTAGCCGCTGCGGTCTCACGTGGTCGAGTCAACGTGTCGTTCACGCTGCAACAAGTGCCGGGTGCAGCGGGAGCCCTCACGCTCAACCGCGATAAACTGGCCGCACTTGCCGCCACTCTGGCAGAAGCTGAAAATACACTCGGACGCAAGGTTGACACCTCGCTGGATTCCCTGCTCCGCCTCGGCATCATCGCCGAAGAAACAGAGAGCGAGCTGCCCCTCGAGGACATACAGGCAGCAGCAGAGCCTGCCCTGCGCGAAGCCCTGGAAGCATTTATCACCCTGCGCGCGCAGGAGGGCGAAAACATGAAGCGCGACCTCCTCTCCCGCATTACCACCCTGCGTCTGTTCCGCGAACAACTTATGGCACGTGCCGCAGGAGTTGCCACCCGCCACCGCGAAGTTCTGCTCAAACGTCTGGCGGAAAGCGGGCTGCCCCTGCCCATGGATGATGAGCGCATCATCAAGGAAATTGCCCTCTTTGCCGACAAGTGCGATGTTTCAGAAGAAATGACCCGCCTGGAATCCCACCTTAACCAGTTTGAAGCAATCTGCAGCAAGGAAGAACCCGTGGGGCGCACACTGGACTTCCTCTGCCAGGAAATCTTCCGCGAACTCAACACCACCGGCTCCAAGGCCAACGATGCCGGCCTCGCCCAGCTCGTTGTCACCGCTAAAACCGAACTTGAAAAAATCCGCGAACAGGTTCAGAACATCGAATAACCAAACCGTCAGATACCCCTATGCTTGGTACGCTTCTCATCGTCTCCGGTCCCTCCGGCAGCGGCAAAACCACCCTGTGCCGCCGCGCGGAAAAAGATGGGCTCACCGCCTATTCCATCTCCTGCACCACACGCCAGCCCCGCCCGGGCGAGCAGGATGGCGTTGATTACCACTTCCTCACCCCAGAAGTCTTTGCCGAAAAAGTGGCAGCAGGCGAATTTCTGGAACACGCCACTGTACACGGCAACAGTTACGGCACCCTCAAGAGCGATATCATTGAGCTCCTTCAGGCCGGTAAAAACGTAGTCATGGACATCGACGTCCAGGGCGCAGCCAGCATCCGCGCATGTGATGACGCCATCATCCGCCGCGCATCTGCAGATGTGTACATCCACGTACCTTCTGCTGAGCTGGAAACCCGTCTGCGCGGCCGCCAGACCGACGCCGAGGATGTTATTCTTCTGCGTCTGCGTAACGCCGCAGAGGAGGACGCACGCATGGGAGAATACCAATATGCACTGGTCTCAGCCGACCGCGAAAGCGACTACGCACGCTTCACCGCACTGCTCACCGCCCTGGGCATGCGCACCGGTCTGTAAACCACCTGTTTTATCACCACTCCTGGGATTACACGCGTCTTCACTTCATGAAGAAGCGTATCAGTCTCCTGTTCCTCTATCTCCTGCCTGCCCTATGCAGCATGAGCCTTGCTGAAAGCCTCGAATCGCTTGATGTCATCGTCAAGCTCACCGATGATTTCCGCAACTATCACAAACGAGTTCAGCAACAGCAACCACAGCCCATCCGCGTGATTACTGTAAAAAAATAAAAGCCTGCGTTGAAAAGCGCAGGCTTTTATTTTTTCACATGAAACGCATTAACGATTTCTCCCGCGGCCACGGCGATTTGCATTGCGCTCGCGGCGATTGGAGGATTCGGCATTAGCTGATTTCTGGGGCTTTTTCTTGATTTCTTCTTTCCAGTTCAGCACTTTCGAACCTGCACCGGAAGAAACCAGTTCGCCCTTGGCATTCAGAATAAAGAACCACGGCACACCCGGCATCTGCGGTCTGTTTTCCAGTTGCACAGCGCTGTTCAACACGCCGGGCATATCGGTATTATAATGGGAAATATATTCCAGCGCAGAAGCCTCATCTTTGTCTGCCCCAAGCAAGACCATAGAAACAGTCTTATCTTTCTTCATATTATTCTCGTACTCCTCTACCACTTTGGGCATCAGCTGACGGCAAGGCCCACACCACGATGCAGAACAAATAAAGATATAAAACTTAGCTTTCGGGAGCGCGGTCGTTTCCGTGAAATAACCAGCCTCAGCCAGCGCTTTGGCCACGGGCGTTCCTGCCGCCACCCTCTTGGGGCGTTTCATTTTCTGAGCCTGTTTCGTTTTTTCCCGGTCAACGCGAGCCTCTGCCTCAGGAGCACACCAACAGGCAAATGCCAGCAACAGCATCAAACTCGTTAAAAGCTTCTTCATACGCGGAAATTATCAGACATCCATTTATAAGTCAACACAAATAGATGTTTTTTATAACACTTCTTATTTTTTCTTATTTTTCTTTGCAATCTGTTTTTTCCAATCCAGGACAAGACTGCCATGCCCGGAAACAATCACATTCCCCTCGGCATCCATGATGAAGGCAGAAGGGATATAGGGCAATTGCGGACGATTCGGCAAATCAATGTTCTTACGCCCCTCCACACCCGGCATATCAGTCTTGTAATGCTTCAGATATTCCTGGCACGCCTCCTCCGACCTGTCGCTGCCAAGGAGAATCAGACTCACGCTGTCATTTTTTCTGATATTCTTCTTATACTCGCGCACAATCTGAGGCATGAGCTTACGGCAAGGAGGACACCAGGATGCAGAGCAGATAAAGATGTAGTACCTGGCATTCGGCTTTGCTTTTGTTTTGGTAAAATAGCCGGCGTTCTCCAGAGCCGCAGCCACCTTTGACATGTTGCCAACCGGAGCAGACTTCTTTTCCTTAGCCCCCGCCATAGCGCGGGTAATGTCTTTTGTCTTTTTGATAGCCCCTGTCTTTTCAACAACATTTGAGACCCCCTTCACGGTGTCATTCAATGCAGCCCCCCAGTCGAACTGACCTGCAGCCTGCGGAGACCACACCAGAGCAAGCAACAGCACTGAACATGCATACATAAACTGCTTCATGGCAACAGGCTATCACATTTTTCGTTCGGGAGTCAATACGAATGTATCGTATAAACACCAAACGGAATTGTTATTTATTTCCCTCATCCGGGGGCTGCGTCCGGCTCTATTGCACTTCCGCCCACTATCGTGGGCTTATCACTTAGCGCATTATTATGCAGAAAAACATCTGCAAATCTGAAACAAGCCCAAAAGAAAAGCCCGGCGGTTCCGCCGGACTTTTCTTCATGAGCTTGAATGATTGTGAAGCTTATTCAGCCACAGTAACCTTGGCATTGCGGGCAAGCAGGTCAATCACCTTGGAGGTAATCACGCTCAGACGGATGCCCTGAATGCGGTTCTCGCGCTGCATCTTGCGGATGAAGTTCTTGAGGTTCTTCTCCTTAGCCTGCTGAGCCATGCTGGCCATGGCTTCCAGAAGTTCCTGCTCGGTGGCAACAATGTGCTCCTTGCGGGCAATCTCCTGCAGAGCGAAGTACACGCGCAGGTTGCGTTCGGTCTCCTTCATGGCCTCGGCGCGGAAGGCTTCCATATCCTTGGCGGCCTCGTAGTTGCCGGCCTGAATAGCGGCGTACAACTTGCGCTGCACGGTGTTGTCATTCTCGCGTTCCACCAGTTCCTGCGGCAAAGCAAAGCTGAGCTGGTCGGCAAGCTTCTCGGAAATCTGGTCAGCCTTAGCTTCGTCGTTGGCACGCACCTTGGAAGCTTTCATGTTGCCGCGCACAATTTCCTTGATTTCATCCATGCTCTTTTCAGGCAGAGCACCAGCGAAGAGCTCGGGAGTAATCTCGGGCACGCGCTTCTCGCGCACTTCCTTCACCGTGCAGGTGAACACAACGTCCTTACCTGCCAGATCAGAAATCGGGAAGTCCTCTTTCATGGTGAGGGTAAGTTCCTTCACCTCGCCGGCGGAAGCGCCTTCCAGTCCCTGGGGCAGACCAGGCATGAAGGAATCCTCCTCGATGGCCACCCAATGGCCCTCGCGACCTTCCATGAAGCCAACGGGCTTACCGCAGTATTCTGCAGTGGGTTTGCCTTCCACGGAGGTCTTGAAGTCGATGACCACGATGTCGCCCTTGGCAGAAGCGCGCTCGACCACAACGTGTTCAGCAGAGGATTCGGCATATTTCTGCAGAGTATCCTGCACTTCATCGTCGCTCACCTCATCGCTGGGAATCGTCACCTCGATACCCATGTATTCAGGCAGTTCGAATTCGGGAACAATGGTAAGGGTGGTTACAAGCTTGTAGGAACCATCAGCCTCTGCGGTGGTGGTGGGTTCGCCGAAGTCCAGCACCTTGAGATCCGGGTTCTGCTCGAGAGCCTGATCCTGAGCATCGGCCTTGATGCGGGCGTCGAGTTCGTCGGCAATAGCTTCAGCATAACGCTTGGCAATCACGCTCTTGGGAGCCTTGCCGGGGCGGAAACCGGGGATACGTGCGTTCTTCATGAACACGTTGATGGCGGAATCCTTGATGGCCGTCACCTCAGCAGGTGTAGCGATGGCTGTAAGTGTTGCCTGGCAATCACTTGTCTTATCGATGCTAATATCCATAATAATGTGGTGTTAGAAAACTTTATAAAAAAAAGCGCGCGCATTCTACAACAACAACCCACAAAAGGCAAGTGCAGAACGAGACATAATTTGCTCTTTTGCAGAAAAAAGGAAGCGCGTATTATTAAAACGCCGCAAAAAAGCGCTCCGCTTCCTCGCAAACACGCACCGCTACGGAGTTTACATCCATGCAGGAAGCCTCCAGCCAGAGGTGCGCTGCTTCCTTGTAGAAAGGTCGGCGCTCGGCATCCAACCGGTTAAATACGGCGCGGCGGTCGGTATTCTGCAGCAGCGGACGATTCGTACTCTTGGCTGTGCGCACCAGCAACGCATTCACCGATACATTCAACCACACCGTAAATCCAAGCATGCGGAGCAGCTCACGGTTTTCCGGGCGAACCACAATCCCGCCGCCGGTTGATATCACAGCCGGGCTGGGCGTGGGATTGTACAGCAAATAGCGCAGCAGCGCCGTCTCGAGAGCGCGGAAGTGTGCCTCACCCTGCTCTGCAAAAATTTCCGGAATCGGTTTCCCTATCTGCTCTTCAATGATGGCATCAGTATCAAGCAAAGGCATTCCTGTGCGCTTACTGAGCGCTTTCCCCACAGTAGTCTTGCCGCATCCCATCAACCCAACCAGGATAATGGGACGCCCTTTGGTATCCAGCGGATGTATCGGTGCAACTACCATGAGACGAACTTCATTTTCCGGCGCGCCTGCGTATCTCCTGCGCGTCTGCAGTGGCATTCTAGCAAATTTTCATGCGTCGGGAAAGGCTAAATCTCGCCAACTTCCATTTCCTCATCCGCCTTACCGCACCAAACGGACGCAAAAATTAAGTTTTCCTAAGCTTCCGCCTTGAAATACGCGAGTTTATATGATAAGGTAAAGCCAGTTCATGAGCAAAGACATCACACCCGTATACCTGCAGGAGAACCCCAGCCTCATCCAGAAAATGTTTGGGGATTACTATCTGGAATACGCATCGTATGTGATTCTGGAACGAGCTGTTCCGCACATCATTGATGGTCTGAAACCGGTGCAGCGGCGCATTCTGCACTCCATGGAGCGCATGGATGACGGTCGCTACAACAAAGTGGCCAACATCGTGGGCGACACCATGAAATACCACCCGCATGGCGATGCTTCCATAGGCAGCGCCCTGGTGACACTGGGGCAGAAAGGGCTGCTCATCGACCCGCAGGGTAACTGGGGCAACATCCTGACCGGAGACGCCGCAGCAGCCCCGCGATACATTGAAGCCCGGTTATCCCCATTCGCCAAAGAGGTTGTGTACAGCCCGAAAGTGACCGAATGGAAGCTGAGCTATGACGGCCGCAACAAAGAGCCTGTAGCCCTGCCGGTCAAATTCCCGCTGTTGCTGGCACAGGGCGCGCTGGGCATTGCCGTGGGCATGAACTGCCTCATCCTGCCGCATAATTTCAACGAGCTCATAGAAGCCGCCATCCACTACCTGCGCGGGGAGGAATTCCAGCTCTACCCGGACTTTCCCACCGGGGGGCTGCTGGATGTTTCGGGCTATAATGACGGCACCGGCAACTCACGCCTGCGCTGCAGAGCCAGGCTCGACACCAGTGCCAAAAAGCTCATCCGCATCACCGAAATTCCATACGGCACCACCACCGAATCCGTCATCCAGAGCATTGAGAATGCCATGGAGAAAGGCAAGCTGAAGGTTGCCCGCATTGAGGACAACACCGCAGCCACAGCAGATATTCTGGTACATCTGCAGGCGGGACAGGATGTAGAAAAGACCTGCAATGCTCTCTACGCCTTCACTGAATGCCAGGTAAGTATTTCACCCAAGGCGGTAGTCATCGTGGATAAGAAGCCCGTATTCATGGGTGTGAGCGAAATTCTCAAAATCAACGTTGACAACACGCGGGAAACCCTGCGGCGCGAACTGGAAGTGCAGCTGGCAGAACTGCAGGAAAGCTGGATGCAGGCCAGTTTGGAAAAAATCTTCATCGAGAACCGCATCTACAAAGTACTGGAAGAAAGCGAAAGCTGGGAACAATCACTCGCAGAAATAGAGGAACGGCTGCAACCCTTTATTCAGGATTTCATCCGTCCCGTTACGAAGGATGATATCATCCGGCTCACCGAAATCCGCATCAAGAAGATTGCCAGATACGAAATTCACGAAGCGGAAGAACACATCCGCGGATTGGAAAGCGAAATTGACCAGTGCCGCAAGGACCTCGCCCAGCTCACTAAATACACCATCCGCTGGTTCGAGAAACTGCAGAAGAAATACGGCACCAACTGGCCACGCCGCACCGAGCTCACCACCTTCGACACCGTAACCCGCGCTGTGGCAGCAGTGGAAAACGAAACCCTCTATATAGACGAGGAGGGCTTTGCCGGCTACGGCATCAAGAAAGGCGGCGAAGCCATCGACAAATGCTCCACCATGAGCGACATTCTGGTTATCGACAACCAGGGCGTACTCACCGTGCGCCGCGTGCAGGAAAAATTCTATGTAGGCAAGAAGCTTTTGCACATCAGCGTGCTGCGCCCGGGAGACGACTGGGTGTTCAACATGATTTACCGTGATGGCAAGGAAGGCATCACCTACGCCAAGCGCTTCAAGCTGGGCGGTTTCACACGCGACAAGGAATACCAGCTCACTCAGGGTACTAAAGGCAGCCGAGTATTCTTCTTCACCGTGCACAAAACGGAAGAAGAAAGCAGCACCATGTCGGTGAATGTATACCTGAAAAACCAGCTGCGCCGACTGCGCCGCCCCATCCCCTTCGACTTCGGCAAACTTCGCGTGAAAGGCCGTAACGTTCTGGGCAACATCGTCACCAAGAACCAGGTGGAACGCATCGCCCGCATCATGCCCACAGCAACCGGAACAGATGCCGAGGAAGCATCTGCTACGGTATCGGCATCCCCCGCACCAGCCGAAACAGAAACAACTCCGCTTTCCCCCGCAGAGCAGACTCCGGCACAGGAAGCAATTCTCCCCTCAGCTGAAACAACTGATACAGGACACGAGCAGATGGGTTTTGACTTCTGACCACGTCCCGCATGTGTGTACGCATGCGGGGAATAGGTTGACTTTATCACCAGGCTTCTGTACAATGCAGCGCAGATGAGTACAGCTTTTGTTCCAGAGGATTATTTTGCACGCTACGGAGTGGCGGATATGTTCGGCGCCGGTGACACGTGCGAAGTAGACCTGGGCTGTGGCGACGGCGGATTCCTGCTGGCCATGGCAGAGCACTACCCCGAGACACGTTTTCTGGGAGTAGAGCGCCTGTTGGGGCGCATCCGCAAAGTATGCAATGAAAGCGCGCGCCGCGGGCTGAACAATGTGCGCGGACTGCGCGTGGAAAGCCGCTATTTCCTGGAATGGATGGTGGCACCGGGCAGCATCAGTCGTCTGCACTATCTTTTCCCCGACCCCTGGCCCAAGGAAAAACACCACAAGAACCGCCTGGTGCAGGACTCATTCATTCCGGTGCTGCACCGCGCTCTGGCACCTGGTGGTGAGGTACTTTTCAAAACTGACCACGAGGAATATTTCCAGTGGGTGTGCGAACGCATGGATGCCAGCCCGCTCTTCCGCCGCGAAGAATGGAACGCTCCGTTCTATCCGAAAACCGATTTCCAGAAACAATGGGAGGCCATGGGCAAACCCATCTTTGCCGCCCGCTACGTGAAGAACGATGAGCTTTGATTTACACAGCACCGACCCGAGCGGCGCACGCCTGGGTACCCTGCACCTGCCGCATGGCGATGTGCAGACCCCTATTTTCATGCCCGTAGGCACTCAGGGCACAGTGAAGACCCTGCACCCGGAAGACCTGGAAGCCCTGGGGGCGCAGATTATCCTGGGCAATACATACCATCTCTGCCTGCGCCCGGGAGATGAAGCCATCCGCAATCTGGGCGGGCTGCACACCTTCACCGGGTGGAACAAACCCATGCTCACCGATTCCGGCGGCTTCCAGGTATGGAGTCTGGCACGCCTGCGTAAGATTACCGAGGAAGGGGTGCGTTTCTGCAACCATATTGACGGCTCATATATGATGCTGAGCCCGGAGCGCAGCATGGAAATCCAGGCCAACCTGGGCAGTGATATCGCCATGCTTTTCGATGAATGCCCGCCCTACCCCTGCGACCGCAAGTACGCCGAAAAATCCCTGGGGCTCACCCTGCGCTGGGCAAAGCGCTGCAAAGCCTGGATTGATGAACACCAGCCCATGAGCGGAAACGGCCTGCAGAACCATTTCGGCATTGTGCAGGGCTCAGTATACGAAGATTTACGCCGCGCCTGTGCAGAGGAGCTGGCAGCCATGGATTTCGACGGCTACGCCATCGGCGGTGTATCCGTGGGCGAACCGGAGCACGAGATGCTGCGCGCCATTGAAAACAGCACCCCCTACCTGCCCCAGAACAAAGCCCGCTACGCCATGGGGCTGGGCACCCCCACCCAGATTCTTGAGATGATTGAGCGCGGAGTGGATATGTTTGACTGCGTGATGCCCACCCGCCTGGCGCGCCACGGCATTGCCATGACCCCGGATGGCCCCATCCACATCAAGAACCAACGCTGGAAAGATGACCCGAAACCGCTCGACCCGGAGGGGCATCCGCACGTGACGCGCTTCTCCCGCGCGGCGCTGCGCCACTTCTTCCGCGCCGGCGAAATGCTGGCACTCCGCGTGCTTTCGTTCCAGAATCTTCACTTTTACCTGCGGCTCATGGCGCAAGCGAGAAGCGCCATTGCAGCCGGTGAATTCGCTGCGTTCAAGCGCAGCTTCATCTCGCGTTACCAAGCAAACGACATACAATGAACACACTCTACATTGCCCAGGCAGCAGCTGGTCAGGAAGGTGACCCCATGAGCATGCTCATCACCTTCGGTCTCATCGGTATCATCTTCTACTTCCTGCTCATCCGCCCGCAGCGCAAGCAGCA
>CAJGCV010000033.1 GCA_904501915.1 uncultured Akkermansia sp.
CTCACGGGCGTGGTTCTCGCAAGGAAGAATCAAAAATGCCGGTTCGATTCAACGAAACCGGTTTTTTTGTCCACTAATCCTGTGAGGAATGAACATGGGGGCGTCCCGGTTTCGACTGAACATTCGAGACGTCGGCTGCATGTGGAGGTTGATCGGCTGGCCTCCTTAAAAGCCGCTCAAAAGATTAAGTGCCTATTCTAAGAACGAATACGCCATGGCTGCGTAAATAACGCGCCTTGCGCCGATTCCCGACGCCTACTAGGGATGACGCGCCTAGCTCAGTAGGCAGGTGTCCGGCGGGGAAACCGCGTCGGGCATGACATCCACAGGTTTCTGGCTATGGTGAAAGGCTGACGCGGAGCGGATCACCGGCGAGAGCAGCAATCCGCGTCTGAACATGGAGATGCTTGCGTCAACAGTGTCCAGGACAGGGGTTCAATTCCCCTCGCCTCCAGCCTCCGTTTTTTTCGGAGAAAAAACTTCGGCTTGGCAAGCCTGCATGGTTTGCCAAGCCTGAACTTTTTCTGGAGGCACAGCTCACAGAAATGAAAACGCGCTGTGCGCGTATGAAAGATGAAAACAGGTGTCACCTGAATGAAAACACGCGCCTGGACGGCGCGTGTGAGATAAAAGCCCCAACTTTACCCGAGGCGGTTTTCAAAATCAGCGTAGGAGAAGCGCTTGACGGTTTCAATTCTCCCGTCCGCATGAAGCACGGCGATATCGGGGTGCGGCACGCCGTTGAAATGAGTGGTTTTCACCATGGTGTAGTGGCTCATATCGTCGAGGACGATAATATCATCCACCTGCAGCGGGGCATCAAAGGAAAAATCGCCTATCACATCCCCCGCGAGGCAGGTGGGAGCCCCCAGGCGGTAGGTATATGCTTTTTCGCCGGCCTTGCCAGCGGGGGCATACTGCTCGCCGGGCAACACCACGGCAGGAGCCCCGCACCCCCCGGCATGCACGGCGTATACATCCGGGCGGTAAGGCATTTCGAGCACATCGGGCATGTGGGCGCTGGCGCTCACATCCAGAATGGCATGCCGGTAGCCCATGGATTCAAAGATATCCAGCACGCGGGCACGGAGCACCCCGGTATGAATAGCCCAGGCTTCACCCGGCTCCAGGAACACCTCCACGTGGTACATGCTGCGTATTTCCCGGATAAGCGCAATGAGGGCAGCGCGGTCGTAGTCCGGCTTGGTAATCCAATGCCCGCCGCCGAGGTTGAGATAGCGTATCTGCGGGCTGGCCAGCAGACTGCCGAATTGTTTTTCGAAAGCGCGGAAGGTATCAATCAGCTCCTGAGCGCCCTGCTCGCAGAGGGTGTGGAAATGCAGACCGCTGATACCGGCAAGGTCCACGCCGGCCAGTTGCTCTGCCGGTATACCGAGACGGGAGCCCGGCACACAGGGGTCATACAGCGCAGTATGACCAGTGGAGAAACAAGGATTCACGCGCAATCCCAGCTGCAGTTCCCCGCTCTGCACGCGGGGGTGCACCAGGCACTGGTTGCGCCAGCGCTGCCACTGCGGCACGCTGTTGAAATCGATATGGTGGGCAAATTCCAGCAGCTCGGCCAGCTCTGCCTCGCGATAGGCGGGGGAATACACCGCCACATGCCCGCCCAGATGCCGGGCTCCCAGGCGCGCCTCGTACAACCCGGAGGCACAGCACCCCGCCGCTGCCGGCCTGAATGCCGCAAATCCTGCCGTGGTGGAGAACGCCTTGAGCGCCACCAGCATGCGGGCGCCGGAAGCCACTGCAACCTCGTTCAGGATGGCGGCATTGCGCTCCAGCGCGGGGAGTGAAATCAGAAACCGGGCCACAGGCACAGACAGCGTTAATGGCGACGACGGCGGCGGTTGCGCACGCGATTGTTCGTTTCCTCCTGGGCGTTGACAGCAGGCTGCTCCGGCTGGGGTGCAGCTTGTCGGGCAGCGGCTTCTGCGGCGGCCTGCTCAGCAGCCAGACGCTCTGCGGCGGCTTTTTCGGCGGCTGCAGCCGCAGCAGCGGCCTTTTCGGCAGCGGCGGCATCTTCTTCAGCCTTTTTCTGGGCAGCTTCATGCTCTGCCTGCACTTTCTGCCCCACAGCCTGAATAGCCGGCAGCAGAGCGTCAAAACAGCGTTTGGTTTCAGCCTTCACATCGAGCTTGGGGCTGCTTCCATTCAGCCCCTGGCAAATCTTGGCGGCCATCACCCAGGCCCCCAGCGCATCACTGGAATTCCCCAGGGCATTATCGAGATTTCCCAGCGAGGTAAGCAGTTTTACGTACGCTATGGACATATCGGACGAAAGCCGGCGCAGACGCTGAGCTTCTGCCTGTCCCTTCTTGTATGTGGTGCGAGCCTCCTCCGGGTCCTCCATGGTGCGCAGGCAATCACCCAGGCAGCGGTACGAATCAAACAAATCTGATGCAGCGCGGGAAATAACGGGGTCTACCTCACCCTCCGGCAATTCCTCGCCCTCCTTCGGAGCCACTGCTTTGTACTGGGCCTCGTCCACAGCCAGGGCAGCCTCATAGTACGGCAATGCCTCCGATGCCTTACCCTGCGCCAGCAGGCACAGGCCTATGCCGTTCTGGCATGCGCTCAGCATGCGCTGGCTCTCCACCTTATTGCGGATTTCCTCAGGCAGGGCATTGACTTCTTTCAGAGCATTCTCGTATTCACCCTGCGCTTTCGACACAGCCCCAAGCTCACGCGTGGTTGCAGCAATCTGCAGAGCCAGGCGAGCGCGCTCCTCCGTAGCCTCACCCTTCTGCAGCTCAACGTAATAGGAACGCATCATCTCCAGCATATCCTTCACCGTCGAATTCAGCTCAGGGAACTTATCGGGGCTGCTTACCTTGGCAGCAAGTGTATACACCGCATGATTAAACAGAGCTTCCCTGGCCTCCTGCAGCGCGTTCACCTCCGGCACTACCGGTGCCGGTGTCTCTGCCACTACCGGAGTCTCCGCTGGCGCGGCAACCTCTTTTTCATCACATCCTGTCAGAAAAACAGGCATACCCACTGCCAGCGCTGTTGCCACGCGCTTATTCATGTGCAAAAAACTGTGAACAAACTTCATACTTTTTCAATTCTGCCCTCATGCGCGCGCTGCGTCAAGCCCATTTTACGCATGTGCACCAAATTTCCAGACCAAATATCATTCGTTACACCTCGAAATTGACTTTTTTTGCCCGAATCGTAAATTTTTGCTTGTCATTTCCCTTGCATATTGGCTAGAATGAGGGTCATCGAATGCCATGAAACATTTCCATCTCTTCAAACGTATTGCCTTGACCTGTGGTATGGCTGCCGCAGCGCTTCTCATCTCTTCCTGCAAGGTTACCACAACCCAGCCCACGCAAACCCGTGCAGAACAGCTGCGCGAAGGCACCAATGTAACCATTTTCAGCTATAACGATGCCTCATCCCCCAAGAACCGCCTCTGCACCGAGGCCGGCCCCATGCCGGACAATGCACGACGCGCTCTGGATGCCTGGCTGCGCGGTTCCGTCATCAAGGATTTCTCATATGCCTACCCGCAGTACTACGTGGCCATGACCTCCCCCCGCGGCAAGCAGCGCGTCTGGGGTATCTGCTCTGACGGCAATGCAAACCTGGTGGGCGTGCTCATTCCCCGCGACGGCGTTGCCGCATGGGACCTGCCCTTCGTTGGTGCCTACAAGATGTATGTGTACGAAGGCAAGCAGCGCCGCGAACTTTCCGACGCCATCATGACCTACCTGCACGAGACCGGATTTGATGCCTACCGAGTCGACGCCCGCAAGGCAACTGGTCTGACTGACGCCAAGTACCTGATTTCCAAGCCCAAGACCAAGGCAGAGGAAGATGCTGAACGCGCTGCAGAAGAAGCCCGCATCGCCGCCATGAAGGCAGCCAACGAAGAAAGCGACGAAACGCCCGCCGAAAATGCTGAGGGCGATGAGACTACCGAAGAGGAAGACTCCGGCGACGAAGAAGAAGAAACCTCTGAAGATGAGGAGGATTCTGCTGACGAGGAAGAGGAAGAATCTTCCGACGAAGAGGAAGAAGAAAGCTCCGAAGAGGAAGAATCCGCTGAAGAAGAGGAGGATGACTTCTCTGACGAAGAGGAAGAAGAATAAAGCCTCTGCGTATATCCATTCTACTTTACCCCTTCTGCCAACCACCGGCAGAAGGGGATTTTTTTGACACAGATCAGGTACAACGCTGAGCAATAAAAAAATCTCCTGACCGTTTATAACAAACGCTCAGGAGATTTTATCCAGTAGTCTCGCCAGGATTCGAACCTAGACAGAGGGAATCAAAATCCCTAGTGCTACCTTTACACCACGAGACCACGCAGTGCACACAGCCAGCGTGGGCTGTGCGGAGGTACTTGTACCACACAACAGAAGAGCTGGCAAGCCTAAAATATGTATTACCTGCACGCAGATTGCACTTGCGCGCTCTGGGGTAGTAAGCTAGAATGGGCGGCAGGTATGGATTACGCCCCCCTCATCGACAAGCGCCGGGAGAGACTAGCCGAGCTGGAGACACAGATAGCAGACCCGGAGTTATTCCAGGACAGGCAGCGCGCCGGCGAGCTGATGCGCGAGCACCGGCGCACCCAGGAACTGCTGCGGGACTGGGAAAGCCTGCAGCAGACTCTGCAGCAGATTGAGGAAAACCGCGAGCTTGCCGGAAGCGATGACCCAGAAATGGCAGAGCTGGCCGCGGCAGAGCTGGAAGAACTGGAACCGCGGGTGGAAAAGCTCACCGAACAGATACAGTACAGTCTGCTGCCGCGCGATGCTACGGAAGACCGCGACGCGCTGGTGGAAATACGCGCCGGCACAGGCGGGGATGAGGCGGCGTTGTTTGCGGGTGATTTGCTGGGCATGTACCAGCGCTATGCCGAAAGCCGTGGCTGGCGTGTAGAGGTGCTGGATGCCAGCCCGAACGATATAGGCGGGTTCAAGGAAGTAACGGCACGCATCTCCGGCGAGGAGGTGTTCCGCTACCTGAAATACGAAAGCGGCGTACACCGCGTGCAGCGCGTGCCGGCCACAGAAACCCAGGGACGCATTCACACCAGCACTGCCACGGTAGCTGTGCTGCCCGAAGCAGAAGAAGTGGACGTCGAAATCCGCCCGGAAGATTTGCGCATTGAAACCTGCCGCGCCGGTGGCGCCGGCGGCCAGCACGTGAACCGCACGGAATCTGCAGTGCAGATATTCCACCTTCCCACGGGTATCATGGTGCGTTGCGAAAACGAACGCTCCCAGCTGAAGAACAAAGAAACCGGCATGCGGATTCTGCGCGCCCGCCTGTTTGAAATGAAGCAGCGCGAGGCGCAGGAGTCGTACTCCGCCCAGCGCCGTGCCCTCATCGGCAGCGGTGGCCGCGAGGAAAAAATCCGCACGTACAATTTCCCCCAGAATCGCTTTACCGACCACCGCATCGGCTACACGGCGTACAACCTGGACATCGTGGTAACAACCGGCGCGCTGGATGAGGTGATTACCCGCATGCAGCATGTGGAAATGGAAGAACGCATGGATGAATTGAAGTCATGAAGACCATTCAGGAAGTTCTGAGCAGCGGCACGGAGTATCTGGAATCGCGTGGGGTGCAAGGCGCCCGGCATTCCATGCAGAGCCTGCTGGTTCATGTGCTGGGCTGCAACAAGACCTGGCTGTACCTGCACTACGAAGACCCGCTGCCGGAGGACAAACTGGCGCCGCTGCGCGAACTGCTGCGCCGACGCGGCCAGGGCGAGCCCCTGCAGCACCTGCTGGGCAGCACGGAGTTTTACCGCCGCGAGTTCCGCACCGATGCACGCGCCCTCATTCCCCGCCCGGAAACAGAGGAGCTCGTGGAGCTCGCGCTGCAGATGGCTCCACGCAGCGCGGGCATGCGCGTGCTGGACATGGGGTGCGGCAGCGGCATCATCGGCATTACCCTGGCTCTGGAACTTGCCCGCCAGCATCCGGAAGTCATCATGGCCGATATATCGGAGGCCGCGCTCTCCCTTACGCTGGAGAACGCCACCGCCCTGGGTGCACGGGTGAAGACCTACCGCAGTGACCTTTTCTCTGCCTGGGATGCGCCGGCAGAAGGCGCCGTGCAACCGCCGGAAGGGCTTTTTCAGCTGGCACTGGCAAACCTGCCCTACATTCCCGAAGGTGAGGAAGTTTCCACCGAAGTGCAGCACGACCCCGCCACCGCGCTCTACGGCGGGGCTGACGGGCTGGATATTGTGCGCCGGTTTCTGAAAGAAGCCCTGCCGCACCTGGCGCCACGTGCGCTGGTGATGCTGGAGGTGGGGCATGACCAGGGGCCCGCCGTGCGCGATTTCATGCAGGAGCTGGGCTATACCCAGTGCCGCGTGCTGACGGATATGAGCGGGAAGGCGCGTTTCCCCATAGGTTTTGCACCCCTGCCCCCTGCCCCGGAAGATGGAAACGCCTGAATACCTGATTCTGCCCGCGGTGCGCAACACCGCAGCCTGGCTGGCCACCGGCACGCGCTACTGCCTGTATGCCTGCGCGGGGCTGGCACTGGCGGAGCCGCTGTTCCTGCTTTCGTATCAACCGCTGGCGGGTATCGCCTGCGGGATGCTCTCCTCCCTGCTGCTGCATGTTGTGTTTGCCCTGCTCACCATACTGGCCGTGTGGAGCCACATCGTGCTGCTGGCTGAGCGGGGCTCCGTCATCACCCGCTGGATTGTAAGCGTGGCAGCCATACTGGCGCCGCTCTCGCCGGTATGCTGGGTATATACCCTGTGCTGCGGCAAGCTGCTGCTTTACCGGCAGGCGGAGCTGCCTGCCATCCTCGGGGTAGTGCTGCTGCTGGTTGCCGTGGTCAATATCCCGCGCATGGCTGCGGCAAAATGGCAGCTGATAGCGCGTATCACAGTGCTGCCGCTGCTGTTACTTCTTATCGTCAGCGCCGATGCTCCGGGGCTTGTGCTCGCATGTGCGGCGCTTAAGCTTCTTGCGGCCTTTCTGGCCAGTAACCCTCTTCACCAGCTTGCGGCGGCGGCTCCCCGCATCATCAGTCTTCCACCCCGCGGTTGATTGACGCTCACGGTAAAAATACCGCGCTCCGGGTATCTCCCATTTGTACCGGCGGGACTCCGCCACATAGCCGAACGAACCTTCATCGGGCACGTTGAAATCCGAGCGCTTGCGGGGAGGCGTGCGGCGGTTTTTCAGGTAATGCACCACACCATGTCCCACTGCCTCAGCGTACTGGCGGGCGGTTTCCGGGTTGTTGAGGAAATTCACATGGTTGCGGTTGTTCATGAACGCCGCTTCCAGAATAATGGCGGGGATACCGGCGTCATCGCACACGTTGAGCCAGCCGCCACCGCGGGAGGCATCCACATGGCGGGTCTCCACCGTGCATTCGCGCCCGCCATTCTCCATACCGTGGTTGAGAATCGTATGATTGAGCGTCTCTGCCACTGATTCTGCCAGAGCCCGCCCATTGTAACGGTTGGTCAGGATGAGGGCAGGCATAGCAGAGGTAGACCACCGCGAGCCCAGGCTGTTATGGTGCAGAAACACCATGGCGGGAGCTTTGCGATATACGGCATAATCAGCGCTGTTGATACCGGCAGCCACGCGGTCCGGCGAGTAAACGGAAGCCCGGCGGCGCAGCGTATCTGTGGGTTTGCCGAGGTGCTGCACATCGGCGCGTTTTGCCCAGGGTTTGTATTTCTCCCCCTCCGGGGCCATACCGCGGTTGCACACCACGCAGGCAAACCCGGCATCCTGAATCACTTTCCTGGTATAGTAGCAATACTCATACCAGAAATCAAACTCCGAGAGGCGTTTCCCATTGGCCAGCACCGGGGTGATGGCGCCGCTGTCGCGGCTGGAATGCCCGATATCCAGCACCACTGCTTCTGTAGGCGGGCCGGGAAAATCCACTTCCACAGCCGGCGCTGCACACGCGGCAACCAACAGCAGCAGAAGGTATGGAAGCAAACGCATCAGCCTTCTCCTTCTTCTTCATCGGCGCGCGGTATGCGCGGGGTGAACCGCATCAGCTCCGGTATGAAGGTGAGCGGAATATCACCCGTAGGGCCATTTCGGTTCTTGGAAAGTGCCAGATTGGCATCCGAACCCACATTTTCGCGTTCCTCATCATCCTCCGCGTAATAAGCCATGCGGTACAGCAGGCCAATCATGTCGGCGTCCTGCTCGATAGCGCCGGATTCACGCAAGTCACTCATCATGGGCACGCCCTTGTTCTTACCGGGGCGGTTTTCCGGGCCACGGTTCAGCTGAGCCAGGGCAATGATGGGCAGGTTGAGCTCCTTTGCCAGGCTCTTGAGACCGCCGGAAATTTCAGCAATTTCGCGTTCGCGGCTGTTCTGAGCCTGCTTGGTGTGGGAGCGCATGAGCTGCAGGTAGTCAATGCCTATGCAGCACAAATCCGGGTGGTCGCGCATGACGCGGCGGGCCTTGGCGCGCAGCTCGGCAATGGAGATTGCCGCGGTGTCATCAATCACAATCTTACTGGCTTTGAGTTCGTTGATGGCGTATTTAATGCGTTTGAGGTCCTCCTTGACCACGCTGCCGCGCTGCGCCACCAGCACCTGCTTGCTCACGCCGCTGCGGGCGTAGAGCAGACGCTCCACCAGCTGCACGCTGGGCATTTCGCAGGAGAAGATGAGAATGGGCTTTTTGACATTCAGCGCCAGGTGCTCCATGATATTGAGCAGGAACGAAGTCTTACCCATGGAGGGACGCGCGGCAATGATGAACAATTCACCACCTTTGAGCCCGTTAATCATGGTATCCAGGCGGGGGTAGCCCGTGGTGAGCCCCAGCACTTCGCCCTTGCTGCTCATCATGCGCTCCATGTTGGTCACAGCGGCGGCAATATCGGCACTCAGTTTCCATTCACCGCCCTTGTCTGTGCTCTGGCGGATTTTCAGCACCGCCTGTTCGGTTTCATCCAGCAGGGCATCCACCTCTGCCTCGCTGGTGTAGGCAGATTCGCTGGCCTGGTTAGCGGTCAGAATGATGCTGCGGCGTATGTATTTTTCCTTAAGGGTATCAAAATGCAGGTTGAACAACCCGGTATTGGTGGCATAGGAGAAGACATCCATCAACCCGGAAGCGCCGCCTACTGCCTCCAGTTGCTTTTTATCCGCCAGCTGCTGCATGATGGAGGTCACGTCAATCGGGATGCCCTTATCGTAGCGTTCGCGGAATATCTCCCACAGAATACGGTGCGCGGGAATGTAGAAAAAGTCCCCGGTCATGCCCTTGGACACGCACTGCGACACAATATTGCTCGGGTCAATCGTCATCATGGCCAGCAGGCTCTTTTCCACCTGCGGGGCCTGAGGCATCACCACATTGGCGGCGGCCAGCGGGCGGGCGCCGGCTTTCAAATCAGGTTTCGCATCCGTTTCTGGGCTCATGTTACTCAAAGTGCTGCGGGTGGCATGGTACTATTTCCTGTACTGTTTTTCAAGTTCAAAAACAATCTCTCTCCAACCAAAACTGAAAAATATCATTATTCTGCGCTTTTGCCTTGCATCGTGGTGGGGATACAGGTAGAATTACTTCGTAAACAGTAGGAATGACCCTGCTGTGTACCCCTAATACTCACTGATTATGAAGACACTTATTACAAACGCCCATATCATCTCCCCCGGCATCGATCTGCCCGGCGGCTCTGTTCTTGTGGAAGGCAGCAAGATTATCGCTGTGCTGCAGCCCGGCGAGACTGCCGAAGCTGACAAGACCATCGACGCCGGCGGCAACATGCTCATGCCCGGCTTCATCGACATCCACTCCCACGGCGCCGGTGGCTGCGACACCTGCGACTGCACGGTGGAAAGCATCCGCACCATCGCCGACTGCAAGATGAAGGAAGGCGTGACCACCTGGCTGCCCACCACCCTGACCCTGGGCACCAAGACCCTGGCCGATGTCTGCACCGTGGTGAAGGAATACGCCGCCAGTCCGAATGGCTCCAAGACCCCCGGCGTGCACCTGGAAGGGCCCTACATCAACCCGAAGCAGTGCGGCGCCCAGAACCCCGCTTTCGTGCGCCCGGCAGACTATGAGGAAGTCGCCATGCTCAACGACATTTACCCGGTGCTGCTCATCTCCATGGCTCCGGAAATGCCCGGCTCCATCGACTTCATCAACAAAGCCACCGCAGCCGGCATCACCTGCTCCGCCGGTCACTCTGCCGCCAGCTATGCCGACTTCAAGAAAGCCAAGGCAGCCGGTCTGAAACACCTGACCCACTTCTGCAACCAGATGAGCCCCCAGCACCACCGCGAAATCGGTCTTGTGGGCTCCGGCATGCTTGATAAGGACATCAAGATTGAAATCATCTGCGACAAGATTCACCTGTGCGAGGACATGCTCAAGCTCACCTTCACCAACAAGGGCATTGACCAGATGATTATGATTACCGACTCCCTGGCATGCTCCTGGATGCCCGATGGCCCCGGCCAGCTGGGCGGCCTGCCCATCATCGTGAAGGGCGGCGTGGCACGCCTGGAAAGCGGCAACCTGGCCGGCTCCACCCTGCGCTATGCCAAGGGTCTCAAGAACGTGCAGGAACTCACCGGCAAACCGCTCTGCGAACTGGTGAAAGCCACCTCCTGGAACCAGGCTCAGAGCCTCGGCCTGCACGATCTCGGCAAGATTGCCCCTGGCTACACCGCTGACATGGTGGTGCTCAACGCGGAGTACGACACCGTGATGACCATCATCGACGGCGAACTGCGCTACCAGGCCTGAAGCTGAATTCAACCCACGCGGGGTGCCCGCCGGCACCCCGCAGCAACTTCTCTCTCCACCTCCTCCACTCACTGCCATGCTCATTTCCCCCCTTGCCCGCAAAATCTGCCAGAAGAAAGGAATAGACCCCGCCACACTGCGCGGCACCGGGCCACGCGGACGCATCATGGCGGCAGATGTGGATACCCCGGCGGCAAGCACCCCGCCCCGCCGCCACGGCGAAACCGTGGTGCAGGATTTTGCCATACCCCCGACCGGGCCGGAGGTGGACGGATACTACGTGTACGACAATGTGGTGAATATGGGAGCGCTGGCCCGCATCAGCCTGCCCATTGCCGTACAGTGCGAAAAGCTGCTGGAGCAGCGCTACGCCCTGTTTGATTTCATTATCCGCGCAGCGGTGAAAGCCTGCATGGAGCACCGCAGCTGGCTGCCCGAGGGCGAAGAAGTCAACCTGCTGCTCTTTGCCGAATCGGGCAAGAAGGTGATGCACATCCGCGATGCAGCCCGCAAGAGCGTATACCGCATTGCCAAGGAACGCCAGAAAGAGAACACGGACATTCCGGCTGGTTTCTGCCCGCATATCACCGTGTGCGACACCGATACCACCCGCCAGCAGATAGCCGATTCCCTGGGCTGCAACCACCGCCCGCAATTTGCCTTTGTCACGCGGGGGCACTCACCCAAAACAGAAATCCGCGCAGGTGGTGAAGACCTCCGCTCCGTGGATTTGCCCTACACATTCTTCATTTCCAACACACTGGAACCGGCTGTTGCCAACCGCATAGCCGCGCGCCTGGGCGCCCTGCTGTATAATCCGGTTAACCTGCTGATGCAGAGCTGAGCCAGCGCATCCCGACAAATGAGGGATTCGGGGCGGAGCACAGGATCTCAGTCCTGCCCCCCTCCACGGCCTTACCTGGGACGGCGGAAAACGCTCAGATACTGCCAGTTGATATAGCCGAGGTAGCCCAGAATCAGCACATTGAACCACTGGGCTTCCAGCAAGGCCCAGATGCCCAGCCCGGCGCATACCACCAGCCCCAGCACGCAGGGAATTTTGTAGTTATTGAGCACAGAACCCAGCAATTTTCCGCCATCCAGCGGAAAGACGGGCAGCAGGTTGAACAAGCTCCACCAGAAACACACCAGCATACCGGTGGTGTAGAACTGTATAAGAAACTCCGGCACAGAGTGCGTATAAAGCCCCACCATCAGCTGCTGCTGCAAATCCAGGCTCAGCGTATCGGCCCAGGGCATTTCAAATGCCAGACGAAGCCCCACCCAGGCATTTCCTATCTGCAACCCGAACATCAACCCCAGCAGAGCACCCAGCAGCAGTGATGCCAGCGGTCCGGCCAGCAAGGTCAGCATGAACCCCCGGCGCGTGGCAGATAACGTGCTGAAAGACGTAGTGCCGCCCATACCGGCAATCTCGATACCCTCCACCTGAGCCCCGGTACTGCGCCCGGTAAGCGCGTGCCCGAACTCATGCACCAGCAGCACCAGCATAGCTGCCACCACAAACGTCAGCACACGCCTCATATCCCCTCCGTCATCCACCCCGAACGCGCCGCCAAGTATAGCCAGCACCACCCAGGATATGGGCTGAATGCGCACAGGAATGCCAAAAAGTGAAAACCGGAGGGTCCAGGCAGAAGAATTCGGGCTGCTCATGGGCGTATTTTACCCCTTTTGAGACCCAATTTGCAATAAAAATTCATTTTTTTCCAAAAAAGACTTGCAATGATGCGGGCAAAGTAGTAATATCTGCCCGCACCCCGGCTACGGGGGAAGCAAAATCCGGCGTAGCTCAGCGGAAGAGCGGATGACTGTTAATCATTAGGTCGTTGGTTCGATCCCAACCGCCGGAGTAAGAAGCCCAGCAAGTCAACTTGCCGGGCTTCTTTGTTTTTCCTTGCCAAGCGGGCTTCTGCGGTGTATGCTGGCATCAGCCAAAGTAACGATACGATTATGAATTTCAATTTCGAAGCACTTGAAAAGAAAGGGCTGAAGCTCAACCCCGCCCCCGCACCTGTTGGTTCCTATGTTCAGTGCATCCGCACCGGCAATTACCTGCACCTCTCCGGCGGCATCTCCATCAACGGTGATGTGGCCATCTACGGCAAGCTCGGGGCAGAAGTCAGCATCGAGGAAGGTCAGCGCGCCGCCCAGGCCGCCATCCTGAACCGTCTGGCCGTGATCCAGGCCGAGCTGGGCAGCTTTGCCCCGCTGCGCAAAATTGTGGCGGTGAATGGTTTTGTGAACTGCACGCCCGATTTCACCGACCAGGCGAAGGTGCTCAACGGCGCTTCAGACCTGCTGGTGGAACTGCTGGGACCGGAAGCCGCGCACACCCGCTCTGCCGTGGGCGTGCCGAGCCTGCCGCTCGGCGTGGCTGTGGAAATCAACATGATTGTGGAGTTCGACCCCTCCGCCTGCTGATAAAAACGCTCTGCCACCGAAAGCGCCATGGCAACAATCGTACTGGGAGTCTGCGGTTCCATTGCGGCATATAAAGCAGCCGGCGTGGCATCGCGACTAGTCAAGCTGGGGCACGAGGTGCACTGCGTGTGCACCCCTGCCGCGCTTGAATTCGTGACCCCGCTCACGCTCATGACGCTTTCGCGCAATCCGGTTATCACCACGTTTGAAGATGAAACCGGCAGCTGGGTACCCGTGCACATTGACCTGGCGCAGCGCGCCGATGTGCTGGCCATAGTGCCCGCCTCTGCCAACACCATGGCCTGCATGGCGCACGGCCAATGCCCGAACGCCCTGACCAGCCTGTATCTGGCATACCGCGGGCCGGTGCTCATCTTCCCCGCCATGAACGGCATGATGTGGGAACACCCCGCCACCCAGGCTAACGCAGCCGCACTGGCAGCACGCAAGGGGCACAGTATCATCGGCCCGGCGGAGGAAGGCATGCTTGCCTGCGGCACATGCGGCAAGGGACGCCTGGTGGATGAAGAGCAGATTATTCAAACCATTGAGGAGGCAATAGACAACCTCAGCAAGTAGCATTCAGAAAAAACACATATATGGCATACATCGACCTCATCGATTCTGTAGGCAAAGATTTACGTTTCCTCCTTCCGGATGATGGCTCAGCAGTTATCATCGGCAGCGGCGCAGATTGCCACATTTCCCTGCCGCATATTCCTGATATGCTGCCGCAGCACTGCATCATATCCATTCAACCGGAAGGTCGCGTGCTCTCACCCGCCGTTGAAGGCGCCACCATTCTGGCAGAAGGAAACCTGGTGCAAGCCGTTGTTCTCATGCCGCACGTTGTATACAGCCTCGGCTCAACGATGCTCATGTATAATGATGAGGCAACCGCCGCACCAGACACCGCCCCCCCCGCACAAGAGGTCACCCAGGAACCGGAGTCTGAGCCTGAAAAAGCAGCACCCAGGAAGAAGAAGAAGAAAAAGGCGAAACACACTCAGGTAACCACCGTTGTACAGACTGTAGAAGATGGAGTCATTCACATCATTCTGCGCCGTCTCTATGTCATAGCCATTCTGGCGCTGGCATTCCTGGCGGGGCTCACCATCCGCTGCTGGATGACAAGCGGTGAGTACTTCATCGACAAACTGCTCAAATAAAGTCCCTTCAGGCCAGACGCGTGATTTCCAGATTCCGCACCATGCACTGGTTAACCGAACCGTTGGTATTGGCGCAGCGGGTCGTGTAACAGAGCGAGAACTGGTGCGTGCCGGCCGGCAGCTCCACCCGCAATGCGGCTGAGCGGGCGTAATCCTCCCAGCAGCCCGCCTCGGTATTGTGCGGCATCAGCATCACGCCACAGCTTTCACCGTCCACCACCAGCTCGCGCAAGGCGCAGGTATCGCCATCGCGCAGTGAATTGGTGGCATTACTGTAGAACACGCGCACCGCGTAAGTACCCGCCTCCAGATTCACCGGTTCATAATCCAGACGGGCTGTGCAGGTGCGGGTATCGAGCCAGGCCTGCCCCTGCTCCACCTCAAACTCGCCCTGCTCCCCTATGCGCAGTGGCTTCAACATGGTGCGCCCGCCAGCCTGCACGTATTCAAACGGCTTGCTGAAACACGAGCTGGTATGCGCATTGACAGCCTGCACGGTGTACTCGGTATAAAGCGCCTTGACGGGTGGCAGCGCGCACTGGCAATCCAGCGTGGCAGAAAACGCCACACCATTGCGGAACACATTGTAGGAATCTGCCCCGGGTACAGGATGCCAGCGCAGTAATTCCGCACTGGGGGCATCCCACTCAGGCTCAGATAAATCCTCCTGCGCCGCTGTCGGCTGCACGGGGGCAACTTCACCCTCTGCGGGCATCAGTTCCAGCTCAATCTGAATGCGGCCCTCGGTATCCAACGGAATAATGGGCGAATCCGGCTTGCCGTTCACCATGACCGACCACACCTCGGTACCGTATCCGTTCACATGGATATCCAGCACCATATTGCGGATGCGCAGTCCCATGAGCCAGTGGCTGCCGCGGTATTCCCGGGGCACACAAGGCGCAATCACCAGATTATCCCCCTCATACTGAATCCCGAACAGGGCGTAGTAATACATGCCCAGCATGCCCGCCACACTCCACAGCTGGCGGTCGGAGTTCTGAATCGTACCGCCGGCTTCACCGCTTTCGGCATGAAAATTCTCCTTATTAGAGCCAAAAGCCATAGCCGCACGCAGCAGGGAGGCCATGGAAAACGCTGCACCCTCCGCATTCTGCTGCTCAGCCTGCGCCATGAGCACGTATGCCTCCACAAACGGCCACACACTGCGGTTATGGTATGCTTTCTCCTGGCGGGATTTATAGGGCGTGAACACCGGCGTACCGAAAGGCGAGCGCGGCAGATGCTGCAGCAATGCCGTACCCTGGTCACCAGCCAGCCCGCAAAGCACCGCCAGCGCCGTGGCCAGGGAATCCACGCGGTCATCCAGGTAGCCCTCTGCGGTGCGCATGATACCATAGTGCGCACCCCCTGCACTGCGGAAGTTTTCTTTGATGGCAGCCCCCAGCGCCGCAGCCTCCTCTGCATAAGTGGCAGCTTCCGCATCGCGGTTCAGCTCACGCAGCATACGTGCCAGCAACTGGCGGCAGATATAATGCAGCACATTGGTGCCGAAGGCACAGGAAGCAGCAATATCCGCCGGGGTCATCCAATCCGGATAGCTCTGCTCCCGCCAGTCGATGAAGGAAGTCTCACCGGGGCGCAGCACTTTATCTGCCGGAAGCACGGCGGCATCCTGCGCCAGCGTAGCGGAGAGCACCTCCGTGCACCAGGAAAGCCAGCCCTTATCCCCCTGCGCCTGATACAGCGCCCACGCACCCAGTGCCCAGACCACGCGATCTGTAGAAACCGGCCAGCCTCCACCCGTACCGGTATCCTGCAGCACCACGCCGTCGCGCACACGCGACTCCAGGCTGAGGCGTGTAGCCTCCGGGGCAGCCAGAGCCGTGCCCAGGGCTGCGGCAAATGCCATATCGCGCGTCCACACGGCAGACCAGCTGGCACCGGCCAGCATGACACCCTCCGGGGTGATATTGGCCTGCAGTTCATGTGCCGCCAGGGTATACATAGCCTGCAGCACAGGAATGGAACTGCGCACACCGGCGCACCCCTCCGGCAAGGCGGCAGGAATCTGCACCTCGCGCACAGCCCCCTCGCGCGAAATACGCAGGCAGGTGGGCGACACCAGCTCCGCCACAAGCCCCGGCTGCTCCAGCCGGGTGCTCGTGAGGCGGTAAGCGCCGTTGTCAAACAGAAGCTGTTCCTGCCCTGCAGCCATAGATGAGCATTACAGAATAGCACCCGGCACGTAGCCCACGCCATCCGGGAAACGGGTAGCGAGCTCCTGCACCATGGCGGCAAAAGCATCCACCTGCTGGGCAGCCATACCGGTATCGCCGGCGTTGGCGTCGTAAATCTCCTGAATTTCCTCACGGGTCAGCATCAGGCGGCCATCAGCCCCCAGGCGGTCCAGCAGGTCATTGGTGGAAATAAGCCCATTGCGCAGGTCATTGGACACCGCCACAGCGTGTTCCTTGATAACCTCGTGCGCCGTCTCGCGCCCCACGCCGCGCTTCACGGCAGCCATCATGATAGTGGTAGTCATCAGGAACGGCAGGTAGCGGTTCAGCTCTGTGCGCACCACGGGTTCGTACATACCCATCTGGTCCAGCACGGTGATAAAAGTCTCGAACAGGCCATCTGCCGCCAGGAAGGCATCCGGCAGCACGCAGCGGCGCACCACGGAGCAGGACACATCACCCTCGTTCCACTGGTCGCCGATAATGCCGCCAATCATGGTGAGGTGACCCTTCAGGATAGCGTGGAAACCATTCACACGCTCGCAGGAGCGGGGGTTCATCTTGTGCGGCATGGCGCTGGAGCCGGTCTGCCCCTTGGCAAAGCCCTCAGTGCAGAGCTCATGCCCCACCATGAGGCGCCAGGTCTTGCAGAAACTGCTCGGTCCGCTTGCCAGACCCACCAGACCGGAAATAATCTCAAAATCAAGCGAGCGGGGATACACCTGGCCCACATTCATCCACTTGGAGGAAATACCCAGATGCGCGCAGATGCGGCTTTCGAGTTCGCGCACCGTCTCCGGGTTCTTGGCAAAGAGGGAAAGCTGGTCCAGCTGGGTACCCACGGCGCCCTTGAGACCGCGCACGCGGTAGCGCTCCATCATGCTCACCCAGGCCCAGGCCCAGTGCACAATTTCCTCACCGAACATAGCCACGCGCTTGCCCATGGTCGTGGCCTGGGCGGCCACATTGTGAGTGCGGGCAGCAAACACCATATCGCGCCATCCGTTGGCGCACTTGGCCATGCGGTCGAGCACCGCCACCGCCTTGTCGCGGATAATATGCATGGAGCGCCAGATCTGCAGCTGCTCCACATTCTCGGTAAGGTCGCGGCTGGTCATGCCCTTGTGGATATGCTCGTGCCCGGCCAGGTCGCAGAACTCCTCAATGCGTGCCTTCACATCGTGGCGGGTCACGCGTTCGCGGGCGTTGATGCTGTCCACATCCACCTGCCCTTTCACACGCTCGTAGGCATCAATCGCCTCCTGCGGAATATCCAGACCCAGGTCTTTCTGAGCCTTCATCACTGCAATCCAGAACTCACGCTCCAGCACAATGCGACCTTCAGCGGACCAGATGGCTTTCATAGAATCAGAGGCGTAACGCCCGGCCAGTACATTCGGAATAGCGCTCATAATATGTATTTGAGGTACAGGTGAACCCTCATCTTAACAGATTCAACCCCATTTTTCAAGCTTTATATCCCAGCCGGAGCGCCAACGCTCAGCGGCGGACGTTGGGACGCTTGTCGTTCTTCAAGAGATTGATTTTATCGCGAAGCACAGCCGCCACCTCAAAATCAAGGCGTGCGGCAGCTTCGCGCATCTCTTTCTCAAGACGGGCAATGGCAGCCGGCACATCGGTGGGAGCATCATCCCCCTCCCCGGCCATGAGAACCCCGAAATCATCATCGGTGTCTTCAAGTGCATCGTCCGGCGTATAAAGGCGCAAGGTGCTCTGGTCACCGCGGCTGACACTCTGCGGGGTGATGCCGTGCGCCTCGTTATAAGCCTGTTGAATAGCGCGGCGGCGGTCACTTTCCTCCACCAGGCGGCGTATGGAATCCGTCACCACGTCGCAGAAAAGCACACATTCGCCATGCACATGGCGCGCGGCGCGCCCGGCGGTCTGCACCAGACTGGTTTCATTGCGCAGGAAGCCCTCCTTATCGGCATCGAGAATGCAGACGAGGGAGACTTCGGGCAAATCGAGGCCTTCGCGCAGCAGGTTGATACCCACCAGGATATCGACCTTACCGGCACGCAATTTGCGCAGAATCTCCACACGTTCAATGGCATCCACATCAGCATGGATATATTCCACCTCCAGACCGACCTTGCGGAGATAATCCGTCAAATCCTCCGCCGTGCGTTTGGTGAGGGTGGTCACCAGCACGCGCTCGCGCACGGAAACACGCTGGCGGCACAGCTCAATGGTTTTATCAATCTGGCCATCGAGCGGGTGCAGGGTGATTCCGGGCTCCAGCAGCCCCGTGGGGCGGATCAGCTGCTCCACAATAAGCGGCTGCGCAAGCCCTCGCGGGTTGAAACTTTCCACCGGGGCGGCGCTGGAATGCGGCGGCACGCGCAGTTCACTGAGGTGGTGGAAGAACACACCGCGGAAGCCCTCCGGCGCATGGGTGATGGCCTGGCTGGCCTCGCGGCTGCGGGCGTGGGTGTTGCCACGCTTTGCTTTCAGCACTGGTATGTAGCTCTTGTTGCCCGCCACGCAGTTCACATATTCAAAAGGTCCCGGCGTTGCAGAAACATAAACCAGCTGAGCCTGGCGGTTCATGAACTCATCAAACCGCAGCGGGCGGTTATCCAGCGCGGAGGGGAGGCGGAACCCATGGTCAATGAGCACTTGTTTGCGGGAGCGGTCTCCCTCGTACATGCCGCCTATCTGCGGCACGGTGGCGTGCGATTCGTCAATAATGGTGAGATGGTCTGCCGGAAAGTAATCCTGCAGGGTGGAAGGGGTGCTGCCCGGGGCGCGGCCTGCCAGGTGGCGCGAGTAGTTCTCAATCCCCTTGCAGAAGCCTATTTCGTTGATGAGCTCCAGGTCGTAATCGGTGCGCATCTTGAGGCGCTGAGCTTCGATAAGCTTGTTGTTCTTCTCGAACCACTCCACGCGCTCTGCCAGTTCACGGCGGATACTCTGGATGGCCGGCAGGCGCTTTTCCGGGGCAGAAACATACTGTTTGACCGGGAAGAAGAGGTAGCTCTGCAAACGCTCTCGCACGCGCCCTGTGCCGGCATCAATGAGCGAGATGGCATCAATCTCGTCGCCGAAGAATTCCACGCGTATCGCCTCGCCATCGCTCTGCGCGGGGTATACCTCCACCACATCGCCGCGCACCCGGAAGCGCCCGCGCTGAAAATCGTAGTCATTGCGCTCGAACAGCAGCTCTGCCAGGCAGGCCAGCATCGCATCGCGGTCCATTTCCTGCCCTTCGTGCAGCGAAAGGGTCAGATTCCGGTAATCCTCCGGTGCGCCCAGACCGTATATGCAGGAAACGGATGCCACTACAATCACATCACGCCGGAGCAGCAGCGAACGCATGGCATTCAGGCACAGGCGGTCAATTTCCTC
>CAJGCV010000034.1 GCA_904501915.1 uncultured Akkermansia sp.
TGAGGGAGTGAATGTTATAGCCGCGACCGGAGAACAGACCTGCTACGCGGGAAAGCACACCAAACTTGTTTTCCACGAGCACGGAGATGGTATTAATCGGTTTGTCAGTCGGCATAATGTGTAGGGGTGAAATCGTGATAAAGAATACCTGATTCGGCGTGAGTCGTCAAGCAGTAACTTCTCCTGCTGGCACAGTATTTTCCGTATTTTCTGCTGAGGGGGACTCCGCAGGAGTCTCTGCCTGTCCCGGCTTCTTGCGGGGCTTCTTTTCCTTCTTGACGTTGAACTTGTTGGCGGCGGCCTGGAAGCCCTCGCGAATCATCATCGCCGTGGCTTCCTCGGCCTTGGCAAGGCATTCCTCCAGCAGCGGGCGTTCGTCCGGTGCAAACTTGCCCAGCACATGCCCCACCATTTCTTTCTGCCCCGGCGCGCCGATACCCACGCGCAGACGCGGAAATTTCTCTCCCCCCAGGTGGGCAATGAGGGATTTCATGCCATTGTGGCCACCGGCTGAACCGCTGGCACGCAGACGCATTGTCCCCACCGGGAAGGAGATATCGTCGTAAATGACCAGCACCTGCTCCGGCTCGAACTTGTAATAGCGCATGATGGGTCCCACGCACTCGCCGCTGCAGTTCATGAAAGTCTGCGGCTTGATGAGCAGCACTCCGGGGCCGACGGCCAGTTCTCCCTTGCGGGCTTTGTCGAGCTTCCATTCTGCCCCGAAGCGGCGCGCCAGGCGATCCAGCACCATGAAACCCACATTGTGCCGGGTCTCAGCATAATCGCGGCCTGGGTTTCCCAGGCCGACGATGATGCGAATGGGTAAATCTGCGCTCATAGGCTTATGCCTGGGTGGCAGCGGTCAGCGCAGCAAGGGAAATGTTGCGGTTCACGGCGTTGAGGTACGCACGGGCGGAAGCCTCGATAACGTCCGTAGCGGCACCCTTACCGGAAACCGGCTTGCCGCAGTCGCAAGCGCCGAACTGCACCTTGACCGTCACTTCACCCAGGGCATCCTGACCGATGGAGGTGGCGCGCACATTGTAATCCACCAGCTCACCCTTGCTCCTGGTGATGCGGTCAATGGCCTTGAAACAAGCATTCACCGGGCCATTGCCGATGGCGCAGTCGGTATACATCTTGCCATCCTTTTCCAGCTGCACGGTGGCAGTGGGACGGGCAGCCGAGCCGGCAATGAACTGAATGTCCACCATCTTCCAGGTGCCGTCACAGGTATCCAGCGAGTCGTTCACCAGGGATGACAGGTCGTCATCATACACAAACTTCTTGCTGTCGCCCACCTTCTTGAAACGCTCGAACACATGGGTGATTTCGCTGTCGGAAAGGTTGTAGCCAAGCTTCTCCAGGCGTGCTTTCACCGCTGCGCGTCCGGAGTGCTTGGTGAGCGGAAGCTCGGTCTCACCCCAGCCCACCTCAGCGGGGTCGATCACCTCGTATGTTTCGCGCTTGGCCAGAATGCCGTGCTGGTGAATGCCGGAGCTGTGCGCAAAGGCATTTTCACCCACAATGGCCTTGGAGCGCTGCACGGAAAGCCCGCTCATGCTGGCCACCACACGGCTGGTCTTGACAATCTCACGGGTTTCCAGGTTATGCGGTTTCTCGCCGGGGGCAAAGCCGAAAGCCTCCGGGCGGGTGGAAAGAGCCATAGCCACTTCCTCGATGGCTGCGTTGCCGGCGCGTTCACCGATGCCGTTAATCGTGCCTTCCACCTGGCGGGCGCCGGCGGTCACAGCAGCCAGAGAGTTGGCCACCGCCAATCCGATATCGTTGTGGCAGTGCACAGAAATAACCGCCTTGTCGATATTCTTCACATGCTTGACCACGTAGTCAATCATGGCGATGTATTCCTGCGGTGTGGTGAAGCCCACGGTATCCGGCAGGTTCACGGTGGTGGCGCCGGCATCAATCACAGCCTCGACCACCTGTGCCAGGTAGTCGTGCTCGGTGCGGCTGGCGTCCTCGGCAGAGAATTCCACATCATTAACGAGGCTCCTGGCAAGCTTCACACCGGCCACAGCCATTTCGATGATTTCCTCCTTGCTCTTCTTCAGCTTGAACTCGCGGTGCAGTGGGCTGGTGGCCAGGAAGGTGTGAATGCGGCCGCGGTCGCCTGCAGGCGCCACAGCGGCGGCAGCGCGGCGGATATCGTTCTCCACGCAGCGGGCAAGACCGGCAATGCGGCACTTCTTCACCGTGTTCGCAATGGTGAACACAGCCTCGAAGTCGCCATCGGAAATGCAGGGGAAACCTGCCTCGATGATATCCACGCCTAGCTTTTCGAGCTGACGCGCTACCTCCAGCTTCTGCCGGAGATTCATCGAAGCTCCCGGGCACTGCTCACCATCGCGAAGCGTGGTGTCGAAGAATAATACTTTGTCGCTCATACTAGACGTTTCTATGGTTAGTTCTGGAAAACTCACTATACAGAAACGCCGCACAAAATCAAGCGGATTGTGCGACATTCTTTAAAACAATTCTAAAAACCAAGTTGCAAATGTGGCATAACACGCCTCTGCGAGTCAGGAATCATTCAAAAAGGTTCGGATAGGAACGCAGAGCCACCGCCTTGGAAAGGGAACGAATGGTACGCGAATCTTCCGCCTGGAGAGCGAGCTCAGCCATTTCGCGGCACTCGGCGTAATCGAGGTGCCGGATAGCAAAGCGGATGAGCGGCAGTAGATGCGCCCCCACGGAAAGCTCCGTTGCCCCCAGCCCGACCAGCAGCGGCACCAGGGTGATATCTCCCCCCATTTCGCCGCATATAGCGGTGGGAATGCCGGCAGAAATGGTCTGGTGAATCAGGCGTATGACACCTGGATGAGTGGAGCGGAACATACTGGCAACGCGATAGTTCACGCGATCGACGGCAATGGTGTACTGCGTAAGGTCATTAGTGCCGATAGAGAAGAAATCAACATAACGGGCGAGCACATCGGCCATCATAGCGGCACTGGGCACTTCAATCATGATGCCGACACGCATCTTCTCATCGAACGCCTGCCCACGCTCGCGGAGCTCGCGGCGGCATTCCTCCAGAATATCCTGCACGTCCTTCACCTCCGTAAGACCTGAAACCATGGGGAACATGACGCCGGCCTTGCCATGAGCCGAAGCCCGCAGAATAGCGCGCAACTGTTCCTTGAAGATAGCGGGGCGGCTCAGGGAGACGCGGATGCCACGCCAGCCCAGGAATGGGTTGTCTTCTTTTTCTTCGAGCACTTCGAAGGGCAGTTTATCGCCACCGGAATCCAAGGTACGGAAAATAACCTCCTGCGGGGCGCATTCTTCCACCAGGCGGCGGTAATGCTGGTACTGAGCCTCTTCATCAGGCAGGCTATCGCCGCCCAGCAGGAAAAATTCAGTGCGGTAAAGGCCCACGCCATCTGCACCGGAGCGTTTCACCGCAGAGTATTCATGCACAAAGTCCACGTTGCAAGCCAGGTGAATGCGGTGACCATCGCGCGTCTCAGCGGGCAGATCCTTCATGTCCACCAGAGCCTGATACGCCTTCTCTTTCTCCGCCTGCAGGCGTTCATAATACTCGCGAGTCTCCTGGGTGGGGTTGAGAATCAGCACACCATTGTAACCGTCCAGAATGGCCGGCTGCCCCACGCGGGACTCCATCACCAGCCCGGGGACAGCCACCACTGCCGGCAAGCCCAGCGAGCGTGCCAGAATGGCGGTATGCGAAATAGCCGACCCCATTTCCGTGACAAAGCCCAGAACATTCTGCGAATCAAGGTCAGCCGTGTCACTGGGCGCCAGGTCATACGCAGCCAGCACGCAGGGTTCCTTGCTTACCGGTTTGTTCTTGCGGGTTTTGGCACCCCCCTGGTCAAGATTTTTGAGTACACGCTGGAGCACATCGCCAATATCCGCCACGCGGCTGCGCAGGTAGACATCATCCACCTGCCGCATGGCTTCCATGAAATTCTGCACAACTGCATAGTACACAGAATCAATATTCTGCAGACGCTCGGGCATTTCCTTGCGCATGCGGGAGATAATCATGCGGTCGCGCAGGAATAGCAGGTGCGCATCAAAAATGGCAGCCTCTGTAGCCCCGCTGAGTTCTTCCACGCGGAGTTTGAGCGAGCTGATTTCTGCCTCTGTGCGGTTCAGCGCGTCTTCAAAGCGTTGCCATTCATCCTCTATCTCGGTGGGCAGAATGGTGCGAATCAGAGGAGCGGAGCACCCCCTGGCCTCAACGCGCAGCCGCCCCATGGCAATACCGGGGGAAACGGGTTGACCTTTAAACCGGCGCTCAAATCCTTCGCTCATAAACCGGGAATGTGGGTGAAGGTTAAAAATCAACGGCGAGGTCTTATGCCTCGCCGAACTTGTTATTAATCAGCTCTTCCAAGGCTTCCAGAGCTTCGGCTTCATCGGGGCCGTCTACAGTGACGCTGATTTCAGCCCCCCAGCCCACGGCCAGCATCATGAGGCCCATAATGCTCTTGCCATCCACCGCTTCGTCATCCTTCTCTACCGAAACATCTGCCTGAAAACGGCTGGCCACCCGCACAAACTGCGCGGCGGGACGTGCGTGAATACCAAGCTTATTCTGAACGGTGAGCTTTTTCGTAATCATGGTAGAAGTGCTGTGGGGTACGTTTCGTCCCTCATTATACCCCCGGAAGCATAAAATGCGAGCTTTTTTTTATTTTCTGCTTATTTTTCACGGCGCAGAAGCGCGGCGTAGGCACCATCTGCCAGTTCGCGGTGCGGAAGAGCCAGATATTCCCCCGCAAAACCAAATTCCGGGTGGTGAGCCAGGAAAGCATCAACCACAGAACGGTCTTCCTCGCCATCAATCGAGCAGGTGCTGTACACCAGACGACCACCGGGACGGACAGCCGCGCAAGCCTGCTCCAGAATAGAAAGCTGCAGCGCAGCCAGGCGCGTGATTTCAGCCGCGCTCAATCGCCAGCGGGCATCCACCCGGCGCTGCAACACGCCGCTATTGGAACAAGGCACATCGAGCAGCACGGCATCAAACGCCTGAGCATACTCCGGTGGGCAAGGCTGGGTCCAGTCGTGCTGAGCAACCTGCACATCACGTCCACCAGCGCGCAGCAGGTTTTCGCGCAGCGGTTTAAGGCGGAATTCCTCCACATCGGTGGCAAGGAGGTGTAAATCTCCCCCGGTTGCTGCCAGCATGGCCGCAGATTTACCGCCGGGGGCAGCACAGGCATCGAGCACGCGTTCGCCGGGCTGCGGGGCGAGCAACTGCACGCAATAGCGGGTGGAGGGATCGGTGATATACACCTGCCCGGCGCGCAATGCGTCCAGGGGCAGAGGTCCGCGCAGCCGATACCACAGAGGCAGATGGGGCAAGGCTTCCCACGCCTCCGGGATTTCCTGCGGCGGGTTCACCGGGTTGATACGGGCATAAACCGGGGGCGTCAGCGAGTTCCACTCCAGCATGGCGCGGGTCTCGGGCTCACCGAACTCGCGCAACCAGCGTTTCACCAGCCACGAGGGGGTGGAATACCGCACCGCCAGAGGCAGTTTAGCGCGCTCGGCATCAAATTCCTCACGGCGGCGGGCGGCATTGCGCAGCATACCATTCACCACGCCGCGCACGCGCTGCGGTGCCAGGCGCACCGTTTCGCTCACGGCTGCGTGTTCAGCCTGGCGCATCACCAGCAGCTGGCAAAGCCCCATGAGCACCAGCCAGCGCATTTTTTCCTCCAGTTTACCAGGGCGCAGCGTCATGCGCACATGGTCCAGCCAGCTGAGATGACGCAAGGTATCATACACGATGGCCTGCAGCAACGAACGGTCGGAAGCAGCCAGCTTATGCTCACTGGCAGCTCGGGCAATGAGCGTTTCGGCAAAGATTCCCCCCTGCGCCCAGCGAAGCAGGCTTTTCCACGCCAGTTGGCGCACTGAAGGTTGTTCATTCATCGTTGGTTAATCCATTTGCAAAGCTTCATGCAGGGGCAGCAGACCATTCCACGCCACTATGGAGCCTTTGATTCCATCCGGGGTCCGGGGGGCGAATTCCAGCCTGCCGCCGGCGGCTTCCAGAATGACACGGGCTGCCGCAAAATCCCACAGGCAGATGCGGTCTTCCACATATGCATCAAAACGACCAGCGGCGATGTAACAAAGAGTGAGCGCAGCGCTTCCCAGAATACGGATTTTACGCACCTGGCGCGATATATGGGCAAAACGGCGTATGCCGGCTTCGCCGGAGCCATCGTGAGTTCCATGGCCGATAAATACGACAGCCTCCTGCATCTGCGCACGGGAGGATACCGCAATAGGCTTATCATTCAGCATGGGTTGTCCACCGGCAATGGCAGTGAAGCATTCCCTCTGCATGGGGTCATACACGCAACCCAGCACCCATTCATCGTGGTGGCGCAGCGCAATGCTTACGCAGAAAACAGGAATGCCGTAAAAATAATTCACCGTACCGTCAATGGGGTCTACCACCCACTGGAACTCCGCACGTTCCGGGCTGCTGTTTCCCTCTTCTCCCAGAATGGAGCTTTGAGGAAAATCCTGCAGCAGGCGCTGCGTTATCAATGCCTGACACTCCTTATCCAGACGCAATTTGATATCGTGCAGCAACGCTTCATCCACCTGCTTGACAGCATCGAAATGCTGGCGTAGAAACTCCCCGGCGAGCATAGCTGCCTGGCGGGCGGCTGTCAGATACGCTGCGTATTCGGCACTCATTTTTCCGATGTAGCTTTTTCAGAATTTTTCTGTATGGCACGCAATTCCACGCGGGCCTGTTCATACACCTCGCGTGCAAGCTTACCGGCAGCCTGAACCAGCAAGGGTCTCAACTCCCGGGCGGTGGCATGCGGATGAGTTGTATCATCATACCCCATCCATACAAACGAGCATACCCCGCGAGGGCGATACACCATAGCCCACTGGCCGCCCCCCTCCGGCAGGGTTTCATTCATAGTGACAGGTTCACCATCGGCCACATGGAAAGGCGGAAGCGTAGCCACAGCACCGGCACTCTCACGGCGAATGTACTCGGGAGATTTTTCCGGTTCATAATTGTACAATACAAGCTGGCGGCTGTTATTCCAGACGGTATTCACCATGCTCATGCGGTATCCCCTGCCCTCATTCAACAGGCAGAACAACAGGCGGGCAAGGTCCAGGCGTCTGATGTTGAACAGGCCGTTATAAAGATAGCGTTCCTGCTCCCGCGCCGGAATCTCTATGGGCAGTTTAAGCGATTTGTAGAACGAGCTCACCACATCATACCCCATACGCAGACCGGTCACTTCCGTACTGCGCGCTACAATGTGCATATCATCCCCGCCGGGGAGGAACGCACAGCAGAACAAAAACGGAGCCGCCACGCGACCGGGACGCACTTTCCCCTGCCAGCGATCCACACCATCCGTCACACTGCGGCCACCCACCAGGGCCAGTACCTTACCCCGCTGGTTGCGCCGTGCATCCACCACCAGCACGCAACACTGCAACAGGCCTTTCAAATCATTATTTTCTCCACGCACTTTCAAGCCTTGCGGGCGCTTCAGTCTCGCAAAGGCACTACCAGCAGCCGCAGCGGCTTCCGGGCTCATGTCCTGCGACCACGCCGCAGGATACGCCCCAGTGTTCTCTACCGCGGAAAGCGCAGACTCGACCGCCTTTTCCACATACTGTTGCAACGGCAGAATCAAGCTGGAAACCACAGCGACACCGCCGGAATGCTCCGGAATCTCAGAGCCCAGCTCTTCCAGCTCGCGCCGCGTCCACATCACGGCGTACGAGCTGAACGACTCCGGCTGCTGCGGAGCCCGGGCCAGCACAATGGGGGCACTCATGGCTGCATTGCATTCCTCCTGCGTAATCATTTCGCATTCGAGCATGCGCTGCAATGTCTCATTCTTCACGGCCATGGCGCTATCCATGCTCCGCACCGGGTTAAAGAGAGAAGGCGCCCGCACCAGACCAGCCAGCGTGGCACATTCCACCAGGTTAAGGTCTTTGACGGATTTACCGAAATAATGGCGAGCAGCGGCCTTGATTCCATAACAATTCTGGCCGTAAAAGATACGGCTCAGGTATTGTTCCAGGATGATATTCTTATCAAAATGGCGTTCAATACGTTGTGCAAGCATCATTTCCAGCAGCTTGCGGTCCATGGACTTGCCACTCAGCTCAAAGACATTGCGCGTGAGCTGCATGGTTATGGTCGAAGCGCCCTGCTCATAACGCATGGACTGAAGATTGCGCAAAGCGGAGCGCAACACTGAGGTATAAACAACGCCCCCATGCTCAAAAAACTTCTCATCCTCACGAGCCACAAAGGCATTCACCAGGTGCCGGGGCAAATCCTGGCTGGACACAAAGCGGGATTCTTCCTCTGAAATGGATGAAACGTAATGATTGGATGAATCATAAAGACTGCTGGCACCTACCCCCGAGCAGACGAGGTCAAGGTTGAACTTCGAGGCTCGGTATCCATAATAGCCCATCACCCCCAGGAAGACAGCCAGCATCCCCCCCAGGACAGTGCTGACGATAATCAGCTTCCGCTGACCAATCGACAAGAGCCGGAACCAGCTCTTGCGACGATTTGGTGTGGGGGAGTAAAACATAGCTTCAGGAACAACTTAATTCCGGACCTCTTCCATGAACTTCTTTACAGATTTGGCCGGAGTCCAATGCGGGAATTCTGCCAGCAAAGCCTGTTCGTACTGGGCGGCTTCACCCTCCTTGCCACATTTCTTGAGTGCAATCGTAATCTTGTAAAGAGCCAGCGGTTTAAGTTCCTTATCGCTCACAACGTTAGCGGTGCGGCCATAGTATTTGGCAGCCTCGCTGTACTGTTGGTCGATGTAACAGGCATCACCCAGCGTAATGAACAAAGTCGATTTGATTGGACCGTCAATACCCATGGCAATGGCAGATTCGCACACCTTGCGGGCTTCCTCACCGCGGTTCAGCCCAATGAGCAACTGCGCCTGGTCACGCATACCCTCAGCCTTGCGGTATGGCTGAGTCTCCACTGCAACGTAATGCTCGGCAGCGGCCAGACCACGAGCATAGAGCTGCAGCTCCAGGCGGGCTCTGGCGAGCGTCTTCCATACAATGGGTTCAACCTTGGGGCGTTCCTGTTCACTGCCATCAGCAGCTGTATATTTCTCGCGCGGTTCACGCAGCAGAGCATCAGAAAGGTACTTATCTGCGGAAAGATAATCGTGCGACTGGAAGCAGGTCCAACCACACCAGCGGAGAATGGCGGGTGGCAATGCATTGTACGATGCCTGGTTGCTGCGCTCCAGCACAATGAGCGCATTCTTGAGGTTCTCTGCATCCTTCATCTTGAAGAAGCACTGCACGAGGCGCAAATCCACGAGCGAGGCATATTGCTCCGGATACATAGTGCGGGCTTCCTGGAAATGCGGCACTGCAGCAGCGGGGTCTTTTTCTGCCAGCACGCCGGCGATATTGTAATGAGCCTCAGCCAGAGCACCCGGCTTGGTCTTGCCGCCTTTGCGGGCAACTTCTTCACACTGCCGGATAAATCCCTGGTAATAGTGAACCATTTTGTCTGCATCCCTGCCAGCGCAGAGTTTTGCCGCACGCTGCCAGCACACCAGAACCGATTCGGAGTCCGGATAATCGCGAATAACGCGGTCGTAATCTGCCAGCGCATCGCGCACATTTCCCTTCTTGCCGTGGAACGTTCCGCGCAGGGTCAATGCGTCAGGCATGCGGTAGTCTGCCGGGTAAGACTCGATATACGTAGTCAGCGTGGGAACCGGATCATAAACAGCCCCCTGAGCCGCAGTCCAGGCTTTCTTGTACATGGCATCCGGTCTCACCGCCTCGGGCAGGTTATCAAAATTCAAGGCATCAAATTGCCGGGCAGCCGCAGCGGTATCAGAATTCATCAGGCGGTCTGCATACATCAGGCGCACCAGGTCAACACACGGCAGACCGGCTGTAGGCATGCCGGGGTTCGCGTATGCTCCAAGGTATTTCTCAGCCTCCTGGAAAAAGTTTGCGCCACGAATCTGCTGCAGACAAATCATGCGGCGGTAACCGGCATCTGCCGCAAGCGGCGTGCCTGGCTGGCAGCGCTCTGCCTGTTCAAACCATACGGCGGCGGCCTCATACTGGCGCACCTCCATAGCAGACTGGCCCACGATAATCGAACGGCGGGCGTCTTTGGCAGGGTCGTCCAATGCGCTGGGCTGCGCGGAAGCACGGCGCACGACCTCAGCATACTTACCACTCTTGTAGAGCGCAAGAATGCTCTCCATCTGCGCTTCACCGGCGTATTTCTCCATACCGCGGATGCTTGTAAGGCGACTATACAGCTGCTGGGATTCATCCGTCTTGCCCAGACGCGCAGCCAGGCGTGCGGCCTGCAAGGTGGCGGTTCCGAGGACTCGCTCATCCAGCCCATTCATATTCAGAATATTGCAGAACAGCGAATACGCTTCCGTATCATTTCCATCCTCGGTCTTCATCTGCGCCATGGAAAGCAGCGCCGTCTGCATGATGAGCGGGTCCACCCCCTGCATCAACTGCAATGAACGGAACGACATTTCAGCATCTTTGCGCAGGCCGGACTGCAACTGCGCACGCCCCAACCGGTACAAGGCATCATGCTTCAGCTCGGCACGTTTGGTCTCGCGCACCGTTATCTGGTAAAAACCCATAGCCTTCTGCCACATCTGGCGCTCGGTTGCCTGGTTTGCCAACTTGTAGGCAGCTGCGGCGGCATATTCGCCTTTATGAGCATTTGCCAACTCACCCAGGGTCACATTTGATGCCGTGTGATCACCAGCCTCTGCCTGGCATATAGCTTGCAGGTACAGGGACTTGGCGCAGTTGGCCGACTGCGGGAAACGCTGAGCAAAGTCACCGAAAAGCTGAGCTGCGCGCAGCATAGCCTGCGAGCGCGACACAGGCTCTGTGGTGTTGCAAGCCTGAGTATACAGATGCTCTGCAATGGCATAACCATCAGCTTCAGCATTCGCTACGAGCGGGCCATCCTGCCCGTCCGGCTGTTGAGCAAATGCCGGCACCAGGGGAAAGCCCAGCGCCAGCACAGTAAAAAATCGAGTATTCATATCAGGGAAATCAGGTAGATGAAAAAATAACCGCAACCCCGCGCTATTATTTCTTAGCTTCGGGCATCTGCTTGGAGAAGGACACATTCCACACCCCCGCCTGGGAGCAGGTGGAAATCACGTCCGCCATGCGCTGCCAGCTCATCTGTGCGTCACCTCGGATACGCACCGGCTGGTTCGGGTTCACGGCAATCATGCGCTGCAGCATGGCGTAAAGCTTATCGCGGGTGAACACCTCACGGTCAATGGTGATGACCAGGTCACCATCTTCTTCCCGGGCGTTGATGATAATCTCATCAATAGCGCGCGAGGTTTCTTCCGTCGATTTAGGCGCAGTAGGCACCTTCACCTTCAAATCCTGCTCATTGAGAATGAACTTCTGCGTCACCACAAAGAAAATGAGCAACAGGAACACCACATCCAGCATGGGTGCCAGCTGAAAGCCAATGGGCTCGGGTATCTTGGTGTTAAACTTCATGACGCCACTCCCGGTGTCTCATTAAAAATCTTCTTCCTCCAGCACTTCCTGGGTAGCCCCGCGCTGGTATGCGTTGCCCAGGCGACGCTCACGATCCATCTGCACCGATACAACAGAGAGAATATGGGTCACCGCTACTTCCATATCGGCAATGCGCTTCTGAATGCGGCTGCGGAAGAACACATAGGCAGCCATGGCAGGAATAGCAAGCACAAGACCACCAGCCGTGGTAATCATAGCCTCGGCAATACCGTGAGCCATCTGCATCTGCTTGACCCCTTCGAAGTTACCGGCAGCCATTTCCATGAACGTCTTCATCATACCCACCACGGTCCCCAGCAGACCAATCATGGGCGCAATGGAACCAATGTCGGAAAGCCAGTTAATCTGGCGGGTAAGGATATTGGTCTGGCGTGCGCCTTCGGCAGCGGCCACCTCGCGCACCTCCTCAATGCCGGCGCGGGGGTTACGCTGCAGGAACATGACAATCACGTGCATCGTAAGCGCAAAGCTGGAGCCGTCGCGCTCACACATGCTCATGAGCCCGGCGTAGTCCTTGCGGCGGATGCAGGATTCAACCGACATCACCATACGCGGCGGCAACACAGCAGAGGTACGGGTTGTCCAGAGGCAGACAAACATCACCATAAAAGCGACAACGGAAAGGAAAAGCAGCGGCCACATCAGCGGACCACCCTTCTCAAAAAGCTCCATGAGACCCCAGCCCATCGACTTCAGCGGATCTGTTGCAGAAAGGAATACTTGCATGTTCACGCGCGCATTATAGGCGAACTTCTGAGCAATTTCAAGCGAGATACCTGTCTGTATCGTTTTTTTTGCTATAGAAGCTGCAAATAAGATTGCAATCAGCCACTACAGGGCATAGAATAGTCCTATGCAGGATACATCTCTCTTCCGCGCCTGGGCCGAGGTCGACACCGCCGCCATGCGACATAATCTGGCCGTAGTGCGCCGCATCTTACCCGAGCACAAGCAAATGGCCATTGTGAAAGCAGAAGCATATGGTCATGGCATCGAAGGAGTCGTGAAAGCGTTGGATGACTGCGATTTGGAATTCTTCGGCGTAGCAACGCCTGCAGAGGCACTGCGAGTGCAGGAAGCAGGCTGCAGAACCTACCCGTTTATTCTGGGTCCCTGCTACCCGGCAGAGCGAGAAATGGTGGTGCAGAATGGCTGGCGCGTGGCGCTTTCCAGCCTGGAGGAGGCCAGCCACTATAATTCCCTGGGGCAGCTTTACAATAAGAAAGTCCACCTGCATATCAACGTAGACACCGGCATGGGGCGCGCGGGGCTGCTGCCGCACACACTGGGCGAAATGGGGGCGCGGCTGGCCGATTTTGAGTATCTGGATATCGAGGGTGTCTATTCGCACCTTTCCGCAGCGGCAGATGATATTTCATTCACCCACAGCCAGATTCGAACCTATGAAAGCGCTCTGGCAGAGCTGAGTCTGTATCTGGACATCCCCTACCGCCACCTCTGCAGCAGCTCTGCTGTATTCAACTACAAGGTACCCAGCACCAACATGGTGCGACTGGGCCGTATTCTGTATGGCTATTCGCCCATGCCTTCGCCCTACAACCGGGAATTGCGCAACACGCTCACGCTCTACAGCCGTGTTACCCTGCTGCGCACCCTGCCCAGCGACCACGGTGTTTCCTATAACCACACCTACGTGACTACCGCCCCCACCCGCGTGGCCACCATTGGCCTGGGCTTTGGCGATGGCTACCTGCACTACCTTTCCAACACCGGCGCCCGCGTCTACCTGAACGGTGAATACTGCCCGGTGCTCGGCCGGGTCACCATGGATCAGATTATGGTGGATGTCACCCACATGGACAAGGTTCAGCCCGGCGATGTGGCAGAGATTCTGGGGCCGAACGTGCCGTGGGAAGAACTTACCGCCCGGGCCAGAACCATCCCCAGCAACATCATCACCAGCATTTCCGGCCGCGTTCCCCGCGTCTACAAGGACTGAGAATCTCTCCTGCTACCGATTCTCCGTTCAATCCATGAGACCATGGCTCTGTGCAACTCATTTCTCCAGGCGTTTCTTCCAGTCGCGCATAATTACAGCAAAAGGCGCATTACTGGTTGCATCTGAAGCGTAGGGATTATCCCGGAACGCCTCATCGTATTCACCACGGAGCATACGCGCCAGGCAGAGTATCTCAAGCGGCAGGTTGCCAGCATCAGGCAGCCCCTCGGCTTGTTTGCGGAGCTCCTCTGGCAAAGCATCCTGAACCGGCACGTGGTTGGTTGCTTTACTGAGGGTCTCCCGGGCGACCAGCATAATGGCAGCAGCCTCACTCAATACGCGAATCTCCTCTTTCTCCAGGCGACTGATTTTCAGTTTCAACAAATCGTTCACCATGGCAGTTGCGTTGTCAAGGCGTCCCTCCTGGAAAAGGCGTTTTGCCTCGCCCAGGGCCACGCGAGCAGCACGGCGCGGAGCAAACATGCGGTATTCATCCACCTGTTCGCTCAAGGCCAGGATATTGGAATCTGCCAGCGCATCCAATATCTTGGTAATCATTTCAGAAGCTTCTGCATGGCGTCCCTTGTGCACGTAACGGTCTGCGGCCAGCACCTGTGCCGCCACTTTCAGCAGCGATTTTTCCATCGCATCAGCAGTTTGGGCTGCGCTTTCAAAATCATCGTGCAAGTGCTCCCTCAAATCCATCAGCATGTCATATCGCTCACGCCCTGCCTCACACACCTCATCCGCACGTGAAGCAATTTCAGACAAACGGCGGTATCCATCTTCTGTTTGCTTATCATCCAGCGCATCCAGCGCGGTGCTGATAAAAGCAGCAGACGCAGCCATTGCAGGCTCAGTATCTTTTGATGTCAGGGACGCAAACAGTTCAGACGCTTTGGCAATGTTACCCGACCGGAGCATTTTTTCAGCCTCCAGGTAGGTAGCCCTCTGTTCCCAATGCATCACTTCGGCATCGAGCGCATCCTGCACACTACCAGAAGGCGTGACCAATGCCACCAGGAAACCGCCGATAAGCCCTGCCACGACACTACCCAGAGCACCAGCCGTCACCAGGAGTTTGTGGCGGTATCTTCTGGCGCGTTCTGCAGGGTCAAGCTCCGTTTCAAGCACCTTCTGGGTTTCAGCAATCTCGCTCAGCAATTCATCATAGCTGGCGGGGCGTTCTCCCGGCTCATATGCAGTCATGCGGTCCACCAACTGACACAGGCGCTGCACCAGGTGAGGTGCCACAACACCAATGCCAGGCAATGTCTTCTTTGCCGCCAGCATGTCATCAAGCGTCTCCGGAGCACCGGGAAGCACAGATTCACCAGTAAGCAGGTTACGCAGCGACATACCCAGCGCGTAAATATCCGTCTGGGCGCTTTCTGCCTCGCGCAGCAAGGTTTCCGGCGGCGCATAAAAGGGCGTAGCCCAGATAACCTCTTCTGTACCTGCCCCGGGTTTATCTTCCAAAGAGAGACCGAAATCCAGCACCTTGGCCTGCCCTTCCGGGGTAATCAGCACATTACCGGGCTTCACGTCGCGGTGCAGCAGCCCCGCCTCATGGGCAGACTGCAAACCCAATGCTACCTGGCGAATAATTTCCAAAGCATCTGCAGGTAACAGGAAACCACGGTCAGCAGCAATCAATTCCAGATTCCGACCATCCACCAGCTCCATGGCAATATAGAACTGGCCGCGAGACCAACCGGCGGAGTACACATTCACCACATTTTCGTGGCGCACCTTCGCCATCAAAGCACATTCGTTCTCCAGACCGGCAATACGTTCCGGCTCGTCACGGTAGGTATCATTGAGCACCTTGATGGCCAACGGGCGCCCCAGCACCAGGTCGCGAGCGCGGAACACCACGCTCATGCCACCGATGCCCAGTACCGAATCAATCTTGTAATTAGCCAGCATCGTGTGCACGAAATCCCTGGTACCACATTGCGGACAGGCAATTTCCACATAAAAGCCCAATGCGGAAATATCCTGCTGCATGCCACATTGCGGGCAAGTCCAGAGATCGTGTTGCTCGGCCATAGGTAAAGGAAAGAAGAGAGAGAGTAAAAATCAGGTAAGCGAAAAGGGGCAGAGGAGCATGTTTCCTCCCCTGCCCCTGATTATCAGAAGCCTTTAGCCAATCTTGGGCAGAGAAGCAGCGGCTACGGCCTGGCCGTGGCGCTTGGTCTTCTCGTCCGGCACGCAGAGCGTGATATTAAGCTGCGGGAACTCAGCCTTAAGCACTTCGTTGGCCTTATCGATGATGAGCTGACCACCATCACCCGTGGCTACGCGGCCCAGGAACAGGAGGTTACGCACATCGTAGAAATCGGCAAAGTATGCAATGGTGTAGCCGAACTCCACGCCGATTGTCTCGTAAATCTTGCGAGCGCGTTCGTCACCTTCAGCCATGGCAGCCTGCACCTTCTTAAGCTGCTCAGGATAAGGCATGGCACCGAACTCAAAACCAGCACGGGGGGCCAGGCGAGCCACAGCCTGCTGGGAGAAGTACATAGCGCCCACGCCCTTATCGCGGGACCACTCGTCCACGCCGCCATCTTCCTGATAGTCAACCGGCACAAAGGCAAGTTCATTCAGCCAGGGCATGATGTGCCCCTCGGGGTCCACATAGCCGGCAGCCAGAGAAGTACCCATGGCGATACCCAGCACAGCGTCGTCATTCATGCCCATAGCGCCAGCCAGAGCAGTTACCTCACCGTCGTTCACCACTTCAAAGGGAACTTCCTTGCCCATGCGTTCAGACCAGCGATCCTTCAGGGTGCCGAACATGCCGCGGATAACATTCTGGAAATCCTCGGGGGAAATACCGCGGAAGAGAGAACCCACACGGGGCTCGCTGTTCACGTACACACCGGCAGCAGAACCGCCGATGGCATCCACCTGCGGCAGGTGCTTGGCAGCGCGCAGCAGGGAATCATCCACACCTTCCAGCTGGTACATGGGGTCTGTCTGGTGGTAGGGGTCCCACACCACTTCTTCGGAGAACACCACTTCACCGTTCACCACAGCAGCGCACTTACGGTCGGAGCCACCCAGGTCGAAGCCGATGCGGTAGCCATCCAGGTTACGGCCAAGGGAAACAGAAGTGCTGTTTTCTGCCGGCAGTTCAGCGGCAGAGGCAACCTTCACCACCTGAATCGGCTGGTCATAAATTTTCTTGCCGATGAAATCCCAGTCAAACTCACGGGCACCACCGGCGCAGTACGTTGCGGCGAGCATGTCTGCAATCTGGTCATCGCCAGCCACCATAATGGTGCAGCCACCCTTCATCCAGAGCAGGAACTTCACAATACGTTCAATGTACTGGTTATTCAGGGCAATATTCTCGCCTTCCTGGGGAAGAATCTTCCCGCTCCAGCGGAAGCAGGTTCCATCCAGACGAGTCAGCGCCAGCTCCACAGTATGAGAACCGGGTGTAGCGGCTACCTTATCGGCAAAAGCCTTGTTCCAAAGCACCGGAGCCACGAAGGCCGGGTCGAGCACAGGAGTAAATTTCGGTTGAATATTCATAACGTTACATAGCGATTCTATCCTAAATCACCCGCCACGACAAGCTCAAAATCTGTTTCTGCAGCTTTTTCGAGTCTGTCAGTTGCTGATTTGCTTGCAGATAATACGCATCAGAACCAGCTAACATAGAGTAATTATTACAAGCTCCATGTTCTTGAAAGACCAACTTACGCTCGTTTTGCATCAACTGAAAGCCGGTACAGCCAGGCACTCTGTTCCATTTCTGCCGCCTCTGCCGCAGTAAAGGGAATGCGAGGACGCCAGTTCGTACCGCCCTCGGTACCGGGAGTATTCAGGCGCACCGGAATATCGAACAGCTCCGTCCACATGAGCGCAGCATAGGCAGAATTACTCTGCAGCAGAGCGCGGATGAGTGCATCCTTGATTCCCTGATGCCAGGAAGCCATACACTCCCGGTGCTCCAATCCGGCAAAATCGCCCAGCCAGCAGAGCACGCGCGCGCAGTCGCGCCCCTTCTGCTGGGCCGCCCGGCGAACCTCCGGAGGCATGGCGGGGTCGCTGATAGCGCCGTATGCCTCCTGCACGGCATCTGCCCAGTCATTCCAATCATTGCACAGGGGCGGGAAATCATGCGTGGCATAAGTGGCAAAGGAACAGGGGTTATACGTTTCACCCCGCACAATCTGCTGCTCCGGGGTAATCTCCCAGTGCGGAATCTTGAACCCGGCTATGCGCAAGTAAGATAAATCCGGGCGCACATAATCCGGCACACAGCCGAGGTCCTCCCCCACCACTCGCACACCTGGTGCAGCTTTCAGCAGCTGCCGCAGCAGGTAATCACCGCGCGTCAGATTATCCCGGCGCTCTTGTTCGCTCCAGTCACCATGCGGTCGGAATCCCGGGCGGCGGCCACCGCAGCGGGCAGCGGCTTCATCCTCTGTAAGCGGCAGGAACTCCGGGTTGCGGTCCGGCATCCACGGAAAAGCGTAAATGCGGTAAAAGCCCAGCACGTGGTCAATGCGGTACATGGAAAACACCTCGGCCAGCTTGCGCACACGGCGACTCCACCAGGCAAAGCCGTCGTGCTCCATCACATCCCAGCGGTAAAGCGGAATTCCCCAGTTCTGGCCCCATTTTGCCGTGAATGGGTCTTCGGCAAAATTCCCCTCAGCGGGAGCACCTCCGCTCCAGTCCATATCAAAGAGATAGCGCTCAAAAAACACATCCGCGCTCGCAACGGAAACGCCGATAGGGATATCCCCCATAAGCAGCACCCCCTTAGCATCAGCATGAGCGCGCACGTGCGCCCATTCCCGCGCGCACAGCCACTGCAGCCATTGCTGGTGGCGTTTCTGCGCACGCGAATCAGCACAATCGTTGACAATGCGGCGCACGACGTCAGTATTCTGCTCCGGCCAGAGCCACCAGGCAATGGTGCCAAAGCCGAAACTGGCTACACGAAACGTGCAGAAATCCTCCAACCACAACCCCTGCTCCCGCACCCAGTCTTCAAACTCAGCACGCAGCGCTGCATAGGCATCATCTGCTTCAAAACGTCTCCAGGCCTGCATGAACCAGTAACGCTTATACGTACGTACGCGTGCGTAATCCACCAGGTCACGCCCGCCAGGCTGCTGCAGCGGCGGCAAATCATCCTGATACGAAGGCAGATTATCCGGCATACCGGGAATACGCTCCAGAGAAAGATACAAGGGTTCCAATGCCACAGAACTGATGGCAGAATAGGGAGATGGCGCATCATCCTCGCCCAGGGCATTCACAGGCAGCAACTGCAAAAAGCCCACGCCATGCGCTGCGGCCCAGTCAATCCACTCTTCCAGCGCAGTTAAATCACCAATGCCGGCATCTCCCTCGCGCCGCAGTGAAAACAGCGGCATCAACACGCCCGTTTTGCGTTCCATCACCATAATCAGCACGCATTCTAGCACAGCAACCTTTCTGACGCAACGAGAAAGCGTGCCCCTTGCCACAATTTCAGCCTAATTGTCAGCGCCAGACAAAATATTACTACTTATTAGCAGAATTTACTTGAAATTTGTCTTCACATATGGTAGTAGCAGACAAATCATGCACGCCGTTTTACAACGGTAAAGGAAACCAGGTACCAACGCAGAAAATATATGGCCACGACCAAGAAGACCAGCACAGCTAAAACCAAGGCAACGAAAAAAGAAGCCGCAACCGAGGTCTCGAAGAAAGCCCCGGTAAGAGAAACACTCACAGCAGAGGAAAAAGCCCGCGTCAAGAAGCTTAAGGAAACGCTGGCCCTGCTGAAAGCAGACCCGGAATGGCCCAAATTCCTGCAGGAGCAGAAGCAGGCTCTGCTGAATCTGCGTGACGAAATGTTGCCCAACATGCAGAGTGTGACACGCGACCACCTGCGCAGCGGCGCTTCCAATGTTTCCTCATCCTCAGGCCAGCACATCGGTGATGCCGGCAGCGAGGCAGAGGTACGCGACCTCACCATCCGCCTGCTCGACAAAGACCGCGAACAGCTCTTCGAGATTGATGCCGCCCTGGAACGCATCCGCCGCGGCACATACGGCATCTGCGAAATCTCTCTCGACCCCATCCCCAAAAAGCGTCTCCAGGTGCGCCCGTTCTGCCGCCTCACCGTGAAATGCCAGGAGGAATACGAGAAAAAATATGGCTCCTATGCCAACTACAGAGCCAAAAAACAGGACCATGTCGGGTATGCTGACCTACAAAATGACATGGAAAATGCGATTTCTCTTGACGAAAGCGACGAATAGTGTAAAATGTGCGCCCGCAAGTCAACAATTCGCAATTATGCCTAGAGATATTATCATTCTGGAATGCACGGAGGCCAA
>CAJGCV010000035.1 GCA_904501915.1 uncultured Akkermansia sp.
CCCACCGCCGCGAGGGACAGGGCTGTGGAGGCAAGGATTCTGGGGAATTGGAACTTGGTCATTTTCTTATTTTCTTGCTCTGTTGTTTCCAATCAGCCAGGCAACGTTTCATGATATGCCTGGCGCGTTCATCTATCGCTTCACTTATCCCGCATCGTTCAACTTTAAGATGTTGACCTCGAACTAGAATCATTTGGCTATGTGTCCAATCATCAGAAAAGACGCTCTGTGTGGATATCCGGCAGGCAGCGGCAACGAAATCGCCAGACTCATCAAAAAGGTATCTGATGCATACGGCTACCATACTTGTCGAAAAACTTTCTTCTATGTACGCTATTTTACTATCGGCTGCAAAATAAGAATAAAGCACACTCGATTCATCTGAATCGGCGGTTATTTGCGAGGAGATGCCTTGAATAACAACTGCTTCTTGCGGATAATGGTTTTTCCATTCTGCCGCAGTTAACGTGCCCGCCCCCGCCGCAAGGCAAAGGGCTGTGGTGGCAAGGATTCGGGGGGTGGAGGACATGGACATTGAAAAACTGATAATATGAATTATTTGAGGCTCTGTCCTACTAAATGGGGGATAAATGATAGAGAAAGCATCAATCAATGTCCGATATAAGGTTGTGATGACGCATCACGTGACTGAGGAAGGTTGATAATGAGTCAACAAAGACATCCTCTCTTAGGTAGGACAGAGTCATATTTTTATAGCAATAAAGAAAACTTATTAGAAATTCATATAATTTTTTCGTATATTTTGCATAGTATATGGAAGGATAGTTTAATGCTAATATCTAATGTAAAATAGAAAACAAAAGAGAGAACAGTAAGTAGTGATTCGGTGTAAGGAAAGCGACCAATTGCATGAGAATAGTAAAAACGAATAATTGTTAATATGAAGAAGAATAGAACACACGCGATAGCAGGATTAAGAACCTGTATTAGTTTTGCGACATGTATATTCTTTGGAGAGAAGGTATTAACTAATATTAAAGGGATTGTCATTACAAATGCGGGAAGAAATAAAAGGCCTATAAGAAATAGTTTTTCCGACTGTAAAAGAAAAACTTCCAATCCGAATAGACAAGCGTATATTGTGCTTACTGCATAGAGTGTTGTTTTTTTTGATAGGTATACTTTCATAGAAGTTTTATTTATAAATTCATAACCCTTCCGCAGCGGTATAAAGTTTGCACTATTCTAGAAACTTGTAACTGTATTTTGTAGGAAATGCTTATGTACGTATAAGTTATAAATCTTTTTAGGCGTATCCTAACATGGTGCATACTTGACCAGACTTCAGGAATGTACGTCTAATTATAGGCTCTGTTCTACCAAATGGAGGATAAACGATAGAAAAAGCCTCAATCAATGTCCGATAAAAGGTCATAATACACGGTCGGATGTTGACTGATTGTTGAGAATGAATCAACAAAGGTATCCTCCATTTTGAAGAACAGAGCCTTATTTGAAATCCTGATGCCCTATATTTTTTCGGTAGTGTGTTTCTTCCTCTGAAGCGTTTGTCTCCTTTACAATAAGACCAATAATGTGATTCTGATCATCTCTTTTGAATGATATGCTATAGGGGCCTTTTTTACCGATTACATTGTCGGCTGGCCGTTCAGGAACTGTGACAACACCATTTTTAAGTTCGCAGTTGAGATGGCAGGTCATTTCCGGGTCATCAAGATTATGCCCTTGGAAAATATGGAAAATTGTGACGCCGTATAGGTGTTCCCCATGCGCTTGTGGGGTCAGAACCAGAACATCCGGGGTTCCATGGTCCAGCTCATCGTCAGGCGTGACAAAATCAAAGCTGTAAACTCCTTGGATTTCGTACATTTCATCCCATGGTGGACAAGGTAGTTCTCGCTTCGTGTTTTCGCAGGCTTGGGAAGCTATACTGCTGGAAAGCTCAATCATGGGTGAAGAGCTGCAGCAACTCAGCCCCGCCGCCGCAAGGCAGAGGGCTGTGGTGGCAAGGATTCCGGGTATGGAGGGCATGCGTGATTAAATCTCCTTTGTGGTCTGCTGTGGCGAAGTTTTAATGAGGCAAGTCAGAATGAAAGATGCCATACTTGAAATTGCAGATACAGCCAGGGCCGCTGCGGCAACCAGGCCGTACTCTATACCATCATCTCTCAATTCATCAAACGCCTCACGTAGTACCCGTATTTGTTCCTCCGGCTGCATGGTATACAAAACGCCATTCAACATATAGATATCCGTTATTTCCCAAAGCAGGCAAAACCCGGCACCCATGCCGATAAGAATACCGGCTACCGTGAGCAATTGCAGAACAAGTGCTGCGTTTTTCTTTGTCAAGAATTTCATTCTCTATCTCCTTCTGCCTATGATAATACTTCCTGGCTTCAATCCGCAACAAAAAATTGCAGAAAATGCAGATTTTCTAATAAATAGACGCTCACGGCTGGCATTTTGTTGCGGCTGCGTTGGCGATGGCGTGCAAAGAGTGAATGAAGCTGTCAGCGGAAGATGATTTCGTTGAGTCGTGCTCCGGCTTCTTTCTTAACAGAGATTTCGATGGTGCGGGTACCCTTGGGCAGGCTGTGGTAAAGCACACCGCCGGAGCGTTTTTCTGCTTTTCCGGGGGAGATTTCAGCCTCGGCTGTTCCCACGAGGATCACCTGTTTTGTCGATGTGGAGGGGACGCCCAGATTGAAACGGAGCTCGCTGTGGCTGCAATCGACGGAGGTGGACAGGTCGGCATCCGTCAGCCAGCGGGCATCCAGCCACTCGCCCGGAGGAGGTAGAAGCAGCTTGAAATCCTTTATCTTAACTTGCTGGGGCGAGCGGGAGGTGTTGGTGAGCACCAGTTTGCGCACACCGCCTTTCATCGCGTCGCCGCCGAGGTGCAAAGCCGTGCCACGTTGCTCTGCCTTTGGCTGTCTTTTCTTTCCATTGGTGGCCTGCAGTTCCACGCGTCCCCAGGTGCTGATGCCTTCGTTTTCCAGGTCAACGATGGCTTCCTGCGCTGGTGCACCTGCGGGGACGTTCAGTTCGATGCTTGCACCGCTGGGCAGATTATGGAATTCCATGATACGGTTGATGCTGATTTCTCTCTCCGTGTCGTTCACGGTGAGCTTCACTCCGCGGATGCCGCTGGTGGCGGAGGGTATGACTGATGTTTTCTTACTGCCCGTCTTATTTTTGGCGATATTCTTGTAGAGTGCCTGGTTCTGCCGGCGGAGAAGTGCCTCAATCAGCGGCATGAGGTGCTCCGTTCCCACCGTCACGCCCTGAACCGTGGTCACTCCGCTGCCATTCCACTGCGGACGCGTGGTCTTCTTCATTTCCGCCAGAGTATTGGTGGCTTTCAGGAAGGCGAACAGGGGCTTTTTCTCCTTGGCTGAGCAGGAATCCAGCAGGCGGTCGCCCACATCCCCCAGCAGTTCAAATTGCTTGAACCAGGGCTGGATTTCCTTTGCCAGCGTTGCGGCAGAGCCCTGGGCCTTGCGCAGTTTCTTACCAGCCTTGCGGATATCCTTGAATACTTTGCGGATGGCTTGCAGAGCTTCTTCCGAGGTAGAGCCTTGTTCTGCCTGCTGGCGCAGGGATTTGAGCCGCGGTGCCAGAGTGGCAGATTCTTCGCGGTAGTATTCATGCACGTTGGGCAGCAAGTAGCTGTTGTGGTCGCAGAACAGCTGCATTTCTTCCTTGTATTCCGGGTACAGGCGAGCAATGCCTGCGCGCCAGGTGCTGTGGGAATCGAAGTGCGAGATATTCCAGGTGTAGTCCGCCACGCCGAAGAGCCCCACCTTGTTAGCCTCGGCGTGTTCCATGGGGTTGGCAACAAATCCGCTCATCTGCTTCTTCATTTCCTCCTCTGTGCCCAGCCCGTAGGTTCGCCCCATGGAAAGGCGGTCGCGACGGAAGTCATTGCACGGCCAGTTCCACCATACAAAAGTGGGGGATTTGAGAAAACGGTTCACCCATTTCTGGCCGTCCAGCTTGATGTCGTGTACCACGGTGTTACCCGTCCACATCATGAAAATATCTTTCGGGAGCCCGTTGCCCATTTCGGTGAGCACTCCCTCATTGGTCCAGCCGCGGTTGTAGCCCGTGGGGCACATGATGAGCTCCTGGTTGGCGTCCGGATGTTTGCGTATGAAGTTCTGCTGGATGTAGTTGCAGAGCTGAATCTGGCGGGCAGGCTTGCCGATTTCACCATTCGAGTCATCCACGAATACACCGAAATCACGAACCCCGAGTTCATAGAGCTGCTGCAGCTTGGCGCAGAGACTGTCCATGTGAGGTCTGCCGTCCTGGTTGTACCAGTCGATGGTGTTGGCAGGGTGAATAGCCCAGAAGAAGCGTACATGGTTCCTGCGGGCATGCGCCACCACTTTTTTCAGCTCAGCGGCTTTGTCTTCCGGGTAAAGCTCGTAGCATCCGGAACCGTGGTGGTAAGGATCATCCTTGGGGGCGTAAATGTAGGTGTTGAGTTTGTTCCTACCGTAGAATTCCAGCTGTGCCAGTCTTGCCTTCGTGCTCCATGGAATGCCGTAGTAGCCCTCCACCACCCCGCGGTAGGGTAAATCCGGCCAGTCAATCACGGTGCCAATGGGCAATTTTCCCTTTTTGGCTACTTCTTCCAGCGAATCAGAGGGGAAGGGGTCCTTGTGGGCGTTCCGGGAGCCCTCTGCACCGCGCAGTAGCTGGCTGATTGTCTGCTTGGCATAAAATATCCCCGTGTCATCATTGGCATAAACGGTGAGCTTGTTGTCGGTAATCGAGATAGCGTAGCCTTCCTTCACATCCGGGAGTTTGCTCCACAGCCCGCTGCGCGATTTCGTTCCACGCTTACGGACGCTCACTTCCTTGACGGTAGTCATTTCGGAACTAAGCTCCATGCGTTGGGGGCGCGGGTAAACCGGTGAGTCTGCTGCAGAACAGTGCAGTGATGATACAAACGCCAGAACAAGAGTCAACAGCAGGACCTTAACCATAGAAAGAGAAAAATTTCGGGTATTCTACCATATTGCACCATGCAGACAAGGACAAATCGTTGCAGCAAGCCCTGGTGAATGCAGAATGCAGAAGTCAGAATGCAGAATGGGATATGAGCGCGTCGCCTCCCGGCGCCGCGGAGTAGAGAAACCCGCCTGAGATGAATCTCAAACGGGTTTTGACTTATTCATTACCTCTCGCAAAGTCGGAAGGCGTAGCGCTAATTGGTTATTCTGCGTTCTGCATTCTGACTTTGGGCTGGAGCTGGCAGGGCATATATGGTAGACTGAGAAAAAAGGCTATTTGGTTCCGATGAATGATATCAGTGAAGAATTGAGGATGGAGGAAGATGCTCGTTGCCGGGCGGCGCTGCTGCCGGAGGAACGCGTGCTGCTGATTGCCAGACCGCGCACTCAGCTGGGAGTGCTGGAGACGCTTTTCCGCGTGATTCCCGGGGTGGTGCTGGCGTGCAGCTTGTCGTATGCGCTGTGCATGATGAGCGCCATGTGGTGGCTGGCGCTCCTGATTACGTTGCCGTTCTGGGGTGTGGCCATTGCCTTGCTCTGTTCGCCCTGGCTGCACCGCCGGCGTCGCGAGCGCACGGTGTACCTGCTGACCGATAAACGCGTGGTGGTGCTTGACCCCGGGATGCTGTCCGGGGCACGAGTGGTGGCGTATCCGCTGCAGCCAGACCCGGTGAGGGAAATCCGGCGCAGTGATGACGGATACGGGGATATTGTCTTTGGCTATGAGCAGCGCTGGCAGCTGGGCCCGCGGATTCACCGCGGACCGAGTCCGGTGGGTTTCATTGATGTGCCGGAGGTAGACAGGGTGGCCGCCATGATTGCGAGTCAGGTAGCGGCAACCCCACCTTCTGCGCCCTTGCCAGCTGCACAGTTGCCAGCCTTTGCCGGTCTGCCCACCGCCACGGATTCGTGGGGTAACCCAGTACCTATGAACACAGGGCGGGCGCCCATGATTGCAATTGGTTCGCTGTTTTCTGCTGTCTCCTTGTTGTTCCTGACGCTGGGGATTGTGATGCAGTGTCGCGATGCCCGCTTTGAGCGCGAGGCTGTCAGAACCACCGCAACCGTCGTGAGCGTGCGCAAGGAATTCCACGAGACGGAACACCACCATGACCGCCACCACAGAAGAAGTCACGCGGGCGTGCGTATTCGCATTGAGGTAAACAAGGAAAAGCAGGGCAATTGGGTGTATTATCCCAGTTACCAGTTTGCCGATGCCGGGGGAACGCTGCACCAGTTTGAATCCAATGTGGGCAGTACAAAATACAATTTCCCCATTGGTCACACCGCGGAGGTGGCGTACCTGCCTTCTGCCCCGGAGAACGCCAGACTCTGCGATGACGGCCCCAGCCTTGGTTTGATATTTACCCTGGTGGGTGGCATGGTCCTGGTGGTCGGGGGTGGTTTGCTTGCCGGTGGGCTCATGATGAAGAATTAGCTTTACTTGCCGGAGTATAGAATGTTAATGTAGCAGGGTATGCAGGTGCTGGTGGTAGAGGACGATGTGGATATTGCCGAGCTGGTGGCGTTCAATCTGGAACGCCAGGGCTGGGGCTGCACCCTGGTGCACCATGGCGGCGAGGGCTGGGAGCAGATTCAGAAACTGCGTCCGGATTTAGTGATACTGGATGTGATGCTTCCGGGCATGGATGGTATGCAGGTTTTCCGCGCCATGAAGGAAAATGAGATGACGCGCAGCATTCCGGTGATTTTTCTGACGGCGCGCGGGGCGCTGGATGACCGCCTGGAAGGTCTGAGCCTGGGCGCAGACGATTATGTGACCAAGCCTTTCAGCCCCAAGGAACTGGTGCTACGCGTGCGCAATGTCCTGGCGCGGACGAGTGCCGCTGCGTCGCAGCTGGTGGTGCGCTGTGGTGCTTTTGTGCTGGATAAGAATACTCTGGCAGCGACGCTGGAGGGCACGGCTCTGGATTTGACCACAGCCGAATTCAAGCTGCTGGCCTATTTGATGGAACGCCCCGGCAAGGTGCAGGACCGCTACGAGTTGCAGAAAATCCTTTTTGGCTATGCCGATACGACCCAGAGCCGGGCGCTGGACACGCATGTGAAGCGCCTGCGCCAGAAACTTGGCAATTTTTCCGCCTGTATAGGCACTGAACGCGGCGTAGGCTACTATTTTAACCCCGAACCATAAGAACGAAACATGATGAAGAAACTGCTTCTTTCCTCCTTATTTGTGGCGCTGCAGGCTGGTGCAGCTGATTACGCCAAGCTGAAGGATTCCTTCTGCGATGCGCAGAACAAGGTGATATACGATGGAGCGGGGCGCTTTGCGGTGGAATCTGCCGCTGAAACCGAGCTGGAATTTTCGCTGGATGTGGCTGCGTTGGAGAGTTATCTGGGCTCCAATGACTACAAGCAGGGACCGATGCTCACCTGGGAGCTCAGCGCGCCCGATGGCCGCAAGCTTGTTTACGGGCTCGCCGATACCGCGAAGCACCTGACATGCTATTGGGCAGGAAGCCCTTGGGAAAAGAACGGCGTGGTCAGCTATGAAAAGCTAAAATCACTTTCTGTGGACGGGAAGGTGACGTTACGCGTAAAATTGGTACCCTCGCAGGGACTGCAACTTTTCTGCGGTGACACGCAGTTGCTGAATGCTCATGGCCTCAAGACGCAGCTGCCTTTCAATACCACGCATGCCTATGCGGTGAATACTAATTATGTGACGTCCGTCAGCATCAAGTCTCCTTCCAGCCTGAACACGGATGGCTATAAAGCCCCGGAGGACTACACCAAGGTTTTCACCCGCACAAAGGAGGCGTCTCTGGGTCGCGTGATGTTCTGCGGTGATTCCATTACCCACGGCGTGAACGACCAGACCTGGCGCTGGCAGCTATTCAAGATTCTGGTGGACAACGGAATCGAAGCTCAGATTGTGGGCCCCCGCAGCGGGTATACGCCGGGCTATGCCCAGCTCGCTACCAGCGATGCGGGCGATTCCTATGCCGGCGTGCCGTTTCCGAATGTGCACCTGGCGCAGTCATCCGGTCGCACGCACAACATCATTTCAGGTTCCAACTCCGGTATGTCGGGTGTGAACTATGGCGGCCACTCCACCAAGTCCGCCGCGGCTTCGTTCAACTGCGACACTTGGTGCTGCCTGATGGGCACGAATGACCTGCTTTCCGACCGCGGTTACAGCCCGCAGGAGTTTGCCACCAAGATGCAGAACCTGCTGGGCGGCAAGGTGAGTGTGAAGGGTAAATACTACAGCTGGACTCCTGGTGCCGATTGGGGGAACATGGGCCGCATCGCTGCAGATATCCTCAAGGAGGAGTCGGATATTCTCTATGTGATGTCCGTTCCTTGCTGGGGCAACCACGCCAATAACAATGAGCCGGAGCGCCACCTCACGGTGCGGATGTACAACGCCCTTCTGAAGGGCTGGGTGGGCAAGTATGCCAAGGCTCATGGCAAGAAGCTGGTGTTTGTGGATGTGAACAAGGGCCTGGTGGATTTCTCCCTTCCGGTGCCCTTCAGCTGGCCGGATTCCATGTCCAACAAGCCCGGTCGCGATGGACTGCACCCGAATGAGCAGGGCTCCATGGTGATTGCCAATAACCTGGCCGAAGCCATGGGGATTCCCGGGCGCACTGCGGGACTGGAGCGCGCCTCTGCCGAAGCCTGGCAGGCTGCCGGCAAGAAGGGGACTATCAAGGGGGGCGCCTCACGTGTCGTGCAGAAGGATGCCTTTGCCCGTGAAGGTGGCTATAGCGTGGAGCTTCCCATCCTCCCGCGAATCAGTGCGTTGGAAATCAGCCTCGGGGATGAAGCCGGCAGTGGCACACTGACCGTGACTAAGGATAACATCTGCTGGGGAGACCGCCCGTTATATTGTTTTGAGATGAACCACAAGAAGAAGCGTACTAAGCCGGAGTCTCTCCGTGTGGTGTGGCATCCCGGGTTGGAGGGTAACCGTCCCCAGGGGTATTATGTCTGGGTGGGCGATAAGCTGGTCGGCCAGGCTCTGCCTGCCGATGCCCAGGCAGGGCAGGGCTTGAAAATCAGCGTGAAGGCGGGGCATGTGTCGCTTCCCTCCGTCAAATACGCGGATACAGCTGCAGCCCCCGCACTGGAGGAAAAACCTTGATTCCTGAGATGCATTCGACTGAGTTGGCGGGGAGGGGGCTTGTGATGAAAAAGCCCTTAGTTGACGATTCCCATTGGAAATGGGAAATCATCGGAGTACGGGACCGCAATCCCGCACTCCGATAAAGCCATGAGCAGGTGCGCCTCTGTTAGTCCGTTGTTTCGAGAAGCTGAACCGTGGCAGTGTGGCCTTTCTCCCTGGCGTAATCGAGCGCGGTTTTGCCTGCGGCATCGCGCACATCGGCTCTTGCCCCGGCAGCCAGCAGCAGCCGGATGATTTCCGGACTTTCCGCCTTGCGATAGCGCACGGCATTGATCAGGGGTGTGGTGAGTCTCCCGCTGACCTGGCATTGGCGGTTGACATCGGCCCCGTTCCGGATGAATAAATCCACAATATCTGCCGAAGCAACGCAAACGACAGAGTGAAGCAGGTTCTGACCGTAGCGATCTGTGTGGTCGGCGTTGGCACCGCCTTGCAGCAGCATGCTGACCATGGCTGTGTCGTTGTTGCGGGAGGCGATGCGGAGCGGCTCGCCGGTCGATACCTGCTCCAGTCCGTTAGCCGAAGCCCCGAGTTGCAGCAAGAGTCGTACGAGCTCATGTTTGCCACTCTGAATGGCCATGTTGAGCGGGGTCTGGGAGCCTGCGCCGATGCGTATATCAATGTTCCCCCCGTATTCCGCTACTTTTTTAACAATATCCGGGCTGTTGCCCTGAACGGCAAAGGCCATGGTGGCGCGGTGATGCGAGGCATCCACTCTGGCGCCAAGTGTGTGCAGCAATTCCACCATGGCGAGATTACCGCGCCCGGCGGCTTCATCCAGAGCGGTGCCGTAGTTGCAATTCATCCCGAATCCGCATTTCAGATGCGACGAGGTGTTGAGCCCGGCGCCGAGTCTGACAAGCAGCCGCACGGCATCGGCGTTGTTATGCTCAACAGCCTTGTTGAGCATGCGTCGGCCATCGGCTCCGGTGGAATCAATCAGTACCCCTTGCTGCAGTAGAGCCTGCAGGGTTTCCTCATGACTGTTCAGCGCAGCCAGTACAGCGGCTTCATGGCCGATGCGGTGCTTGCCGGAGCTGTCCACTTTGAGACCATCAGAAATCAGGCGCAGTACTTCCTGGGTACTGCCTGCGGCGGCGGCCTGCAGCAGAGCCTCTTCCTTGCCGGCGGGGGCTCCATGGGCGCGCAGCATGTCTGCCAGTACTTGGTTGCCACTCATCTGGGCATAGCTGAGGGCGGATTTCCCAGCGGCATCCACCACGGCGGCTCTGGCCCCGCACTGCAGCATGACGGAAACGAGCCGGGCATCTCCCCGCCCGGCGGCAATCATGAGCGGTGTCTGCCCCGCGTTGTTGGGCTCATCGGCAGAAAGACCGGCTTTCATGAGGTAATGGGCGATGGCCTCCTTATCAAGGGTCGCTCCGATATTCGTACAGAGTCTGGCTTTCGCACCGACGGTCGGGTAGTGGCTGATGTCTTCCGCATCCGGCTTGTCGGTGTACTGTGCCTTGGCTGCAATGCAGTGCAGGGCGGTATTGCCGTCGTTGTCCCGGTGGTGGAGCATCTGCGGAGCTGCCTGGTGCAGCAGAATCGTGGGGTCGATGGTCGTGACCATCATCAGAGCCGTGCATCCCTTGGCATCGGTCAGAGTCGGGTCGGCACCCAGTTCCAGTGCACAGGCGGTGAGCGCAGAATTGCGGCGGGCCATGGTGTGCAGGCAGTAGCTGCCCTGCGGACTCCGGCAGTTGATATTGGCACCGCTGCTGACCAGCAGGCGGAGAAGCTCCACGTCTGTGCCGCGCACCAGCGGCAGCCATCCCTTGTTGCCCGGGGTGAAATCGGGGTTGGCGCCTTGCTCCAGCAGGAACTTCACGAGGTGCCGGTTCTGTGTGGAAAAACAGGCCAGGGAAAGGGCGGTTTCTCCGGATTCGCTGAAGTAGTGGATGTCGGCCCCGTTTTGCAAGGCGGCCTTCACCGCATCCAGCTTGCCACTGCGCACAGCCTGCAGCAGGGCTTCTCCCTTGCGGCGTCTGGCGCTTTCCGCTTCGCGGCGCTCAAACTCGGCCTTTTCGGCAGCAAGCAGGTCGGGATGATTCGCCTCCAGCCACTGCATGATGCGTTGACGCCCCTCGGCTGAGCGAGGCTGGGTGGAGTGGGCTGTCAGCAGCCGCTTCTGCTCAGGCTGGGGGCTGGTCAGAGGCGCTCCCAGCTCCACCAGTCTGAAGAACACGCGGTCGTAGCCGTAGTCCACGCAGAAACTCAGAGGCAGGTAGCCCATGGTCGGCACATCTGCGCCGCAGTCAATCAGCAACTGGAGGCGCGCCAGCACTTCTTCCTGTGTGGTATCTGCAGGTGCATGCACCAGCAGCGATGAAAGTGCCGACAGTCCCCCCTTACTGACCGGGGGAACCTTCTGCCCTGCATCCTTCAGGATTTGCAGGATGTCTTCCCGGTGCAGGAAACAAGCCCTGGAGAAAATATCAGAATCTGCGAAGGAGTAATGATGCTCCACCAGATACCGGAGGTAATCCGCTGCGGATTTGCTCCGGAGATTGAGACGGCTGGCTATTTTCGGGGAAGTGATGGCAGCCCCACGCTGGTGGAGAAGTTTCAGCATTTCGGTAGAGGCGGCCTCTGCCGAACAGACGAGGGGGGTAACCTGCATCGCATCCTGGGCGTTGATATCAGCTCCATGCTGGAGCAACAGTTCTGCCGCCCTGATATTTCCGAAACGAGCAGCGCAGTGCAGGGGCGTGGTGCCGGGCATGTTATCGTATACCCCGGCCATGTCAATATAATCATGCTCCAGGGACGGTATGGCTGGGTGAGCCCCGCGATTCAGCAGCAATTCGACAATGTGGTTATGGTGCTGGGCGACTGCCCAATGCAAGGCACAGTTGCCGCTTTTTTCCCGTCCATTCATATCTGCACCCGCATTGAGCAGCAGTTCGACTGTGGCGGCGTCGCCGGTGCGGGCGGCCTCAATGATGGGGGGAATACGACCGAAGGAGGAACATGTATTCGGATCTGCCCCGGCAGCCAGCAGCATGCTGACCACCTCGGCCTGCCCTTCATAGTGCGTGACGGAAGCAGCATGGGCTGCCCACCCTTCGCATTCGCCCAGTCGCTTGCTGCCGATGGCGGCATACAGTGGGGTGCAGCATTCCACCGGGGCGGCGTTCACATCTGCCCCGGCTGCCAGCAGCTCCTTGATTAAGTCTTTGCAATTCCGTGCAGATGCGCAGGCGCAGAAAAGGGCCATGTCTTTGTCTGCTCCTTTTGCCAGAAGCGTGCGCACCTGTTCAGTATCCCCATCCCTGCAGGCTGTCAGCAGGGCGTGGAAGCTGTTCCAGTCGGACTGGGGAATGTGTGAGCGTTCCAGACGGGCTGGTGCGTCTGGAATTTCCACAGCAGCAACCAGTGGTGCTGCCATCCACAGGGTAATGTTGAGAATATGTTGAAGTTTCATGGTGTCACTATAAAGTATAACGCAGATTAAATCAAAAAAAATTCAGAAAAAACAGGGAATTTTTGAGCTCCCGGCTATTGCTCTGCCGCCCACTACCGTGGACTATGAATCCCGCTTGCTTCGTTCGCCGATTCCGATTTATTGCGTTATGATGTAAAAATGTCAGCAGCCAATCTTAAACGTGCTCTTGAACAAGGATGGGGGCTGAAAAAGCCTTGATTCTGCTGGGGTTCGTGGCTATAATGCGCGCATGAACGCTTCCTTTGCTCTTATATCACTGGGCTGTGCCAAGAATCAGGTTGATTCCGAACATATGGTTGGCTGCATGCTGGCTGCCGGGTTCCACCAGGTAGAGCCGGGGCCGGCTGAGGTGCTTATCATCAATACCTGCGGCTTCATCGACCCCGCCAAGGAGGAGGCTATCAATACCATCTTCGAAGCCGTGCGTGCCCGCGAGGCGGGTGATGCTCCGGCAGGGCAGCAAATCATCGTGGCGGGCTGTCTTTCCCAGCGCTATGCTAAGGAACTGGCTGTGGAAATGCCCGAGGTCGCCTGCTTCATGGGTGTGGACGAAATCACGAAGGTGGCGGAGATTGCCACCGCTTGCCTGAACGGCACAGCTGAAAAGACCTACACGAGCAAGGTTTCCACCTACCTGCCGGATTGGGGCGTACCCCGCAAGCTCATTTCGCCGTCCCACTATGCCTATGTGAAAATTGCCGAGGGCTGCAACCACGCCTGCGCTTACTGCGTGATACCGCGCATCCGCGGTGGCCACCGCAGCCGCCCCCAGGCAAACATCATCAAGGAAGTGCGTCATTGGGTAGAGCAGGGCGCCAAAGAGATTAACCTTATCGCCCAGGATACCACCTACTACGGCATGGATAAGTGGGAGAAGCGCGGCAGCAAGACAGACGGGGTGGATTCCAGCCGCGGTGAATCGCTGGCTTCCCTGCTGCGTGAGATTAACGCCATACCCGGTGATTTCTGGATTCGCGTGCTCTACACGCACCCGGCGCACTGGAGCCAGGAGCTCATCGATACCTTTGCCGAGTGTGAGAAGGTGGTGAAGTATGTGGATATTCCTCTGCAGCACATTGCCGATGGCATTCTGGATTCCATGCGCCGCAAGACGGACGGCGACTACATCCGCAACCTCATCCGCAATATCCGCACCGCGGTGCCGGGTATCGGTCTGCGTACCACGTTTATTTCCGGTTTGCCGGGTGAGACCGAGGAAGACCACGCCGAGCTGCGCGAATTCATCAAGGAGTTCCGCTTTGAACGCGCGGGCGTGTTCCCCTATTCCAAGGAAGAAGGCTCGCTGGCAGCCAAAATGAAGAATCAGGTGCACCACGCTACCAAGAAACGCCGCAGCAATGAGCTTTCCATGCTGCTGGCCGGCATTGCCGACGAAATCGGGCAGGAGAGCATCGGCACCCGCATGCGCGTGCTGGTGGATGCTCCCGGCATTGCCCGCGGCCCCTGGGATGCCCCGGATGTGGACGGCAGCATCCATGTGGATCCCGCGCTTCCCGTCGGCGAGTTTGCGGAGGTGGAGATAGTGGATTCCATCGCCTATGAGCTTTTTGCAGATGGTGCGGTGGACCTGGATTTCGGAGATGAATGAATTCCGCATGAAGTTAGGTTTGCAATATGAACAGCATGTGTGTATAATGCTGCGCATGAAGCGATGCCTGTTTCTTTTGCCGTTCCTGTTTCTGGTGTCCTGCGAGCGTGGCGTAGAGGCTGAACCTACAGATGCTCAGGCATTGTACGATAAGGCACAGGCATTGCTGAAACCCAATGTTGAGCACGATGCTTCTGATTTCAAGGGAGCATGGTTATGCCTGCAGCAAGCCGCCAAGGCCGGGCTGATGCGTGCCCAGCTCGACGTGGCCGGTGTGTATTTTGCCGGCGGTATGGGGATTCCTGCAGATTTCCAGCAGGCGTACAACTGGTTCTCCCTGGCTGCAGCGCAGGGCAGCAAGGAAGCTGAGGTGTTCCTTGGTATCCTGCAATATGACGGCAGCCTGGGGAAGCAGGATAAGGCTGCGGCCATGAAACATTGGCGCACTGCTGCCGAGGCCGGGATTGCCGAGGGACAGTACCGCCTTGGGCGTCTGTTGGCGCAGCAGCCAGAAAGCTTGCAGGAAGGCGTGGATTGGCTCGTGAAGTCATCTTCATTTGTGCCGCAGGCCGCTACGGCTCTGGGCAATATCTATTACAAGATGCTGGACGATACAGCTACGGCTGCCGCCTGGTATGAAAAAGGCGCTATGGCAGGTGACCCGCTGGCTCAGCATGTGTTTGCAGAGATGCTCCTGCTGGGCGACCCGGTGGAAAAGGACTCCGAACGCGGTTTAGCCATGCTGCGTATGGCCGCCGGCCAGGATTATAAGCCTGCCATGGTACGCCTGGTGCATGTGTTGCGCAATGGGAAAAATGCCGGGGATAATGAAAAAGAGGCCGAGGCGTGGGCTGCCCGTTTGCAGGAATTGGTGAAAGATGAGAAGGCAAAGCCCCAAAAGTGAGCCATATGGCCGGCTCTCCTAGGGTTTTGTATTGACTTAGCGGTGGTTTGCTGGTATAAAATCTGCACCTTATTATGTTACAGGAATACTTTTCTGCGCTCATTCAGTTGATTGCCGGTTTTGGATTTGCCGGTCTGATTATCATCCTGAGTATTGTGTTCGGACGCCGCTCCAAGATGCGTTCCGCCATGGATGTGCCGTACGAATGCGGTAACATTCCTGAGGGTGAGGGTTCTCCTTCGTTCTTCTCCATCAAGTTCTACCTGGTGGCGATTCTGTTCCTGGTGTTTGACCTTGAGGTGATTTTCCTGTATCCCTGGGCTCTTGGTTTCCAGGATGTGGTGATGAACAACGGCGCTGCATTCGCTTCCATGACAGCCTTTATCGGCGTGCTGATGGTGGCTTACCTGTATGCCGTGGGCAAGGGCGCTATCACCTGGCACCGCAATCCCACGCCCCGCCGCTGATACGCAGCCCGCGCGCGAGCTTATGATTTTTCCTGCTGTCGGTGGGCTGATACATGCCGCCGACAGCTTTTTTTGATTTCCCTGCTATGAAGACAACCGCTGCAGAACGCCGGAACTTTTTAATGAATACGCTGCGCGAGCGCATCCTGATACTGGATGGCGCCTGCGGTACCATGGTGCAGAAACACCAGCTGACCGAGGCCGATTACCGCGGCAGCCGGTTTGCCGGGTTCTCCCGTGACTTAAAGAATAACAATGATTTGCTGGTGCTGACGCAGCCGGAAATTATACGCGGTATTCACGCGGCATATGCAGCAGCCGGTGCTGATATCCTGACAACCTGCACTTTCTCGGCTACGAGCCTGGGGCAGCATGAGTTCTTTCATGAATCTGCCCTGGCAGAACGTGGGCAGGCGTATTATGATGAGGTGCTGGAGAATCAGGAGCTGGCAGTCCTGGCGCGGGAGCTGAATCTGGCTGCATGTGCGCTGGCGCGTGAAGCCGCAGCCGCAGCCGAGGCCCGTGAAAATCGCCCGCTTCTGGTGGCTGGTTCCATTGGCCCCATGGCGGTGACAGCTTCACTTTCGCCCAAGGTGACTGACCCCGGCTACCGCGCGATTAATTTTGAGCAGTTGCGCCGAGCGTACCGTGAACAGGTTATAGCGCTGGCAGATGGCGGGGTGGATATCCTGCTGCTGGAGACAATCTTTGACACGCTGAATGCCAAGGCCGCCCTGTTTGCGATTGATGAGCTGCGCCAGGAACGCGAGCTGCCGCCGGTCATCATCAGCTTCACCATTACAGATAAGGCGGGACGAACCCTTTCGGGGCAGACGGTGGAGGCCTTCTGGAACAGTGTGCGCCATGCACAGCCACTGGCTATCAGTATTAACTGTGCCCTGGGCGCAGACCTCATGAAACCCTTTGCCGCCAAACTGGCAGAACTGGCCGATTGCGCCGTGTGCCTGTATCCGAATGCCGGATTGCCGAATCCGCTCAGCCCAACGGGCTATGAGCACAGCGCAGAGCACATGGCCGGTATTTTGCGCGATTACGCCGCTGAAGGGCTTCTGAATATCGTGGGTGGCTGCTGCGGTACAACTCCGGAGTATATTGCTGCCATTCGTGAGGCTGTGCAGGGTTTTGCACCGCGTGCAATCGCCCCCCGCCCGGCTGAGGGGCTGCTGCGGCTGGCGGGGCTGGAACCGTTGAACCACCACCGCAGCCAGGGTACCTTATTCATCGGCGAGCGTTGCAATGTGGCCGGTTCGCCCAAGTTTGCACGTCTGGTGCGTGAGGGGAAGTATGAGGAAGCGGTGGAGATTGCCCGCCAGCAGGTGGAAAAAGGCGCCCGAGTGCTCGATTTCTGCTTCGATGATGGCATGATTGACGGTCCTGCTGCCATGACCCGTTTCCTGAATCTGGTGGCGGCAGAGCCGGATATTGCACGCGTGCCGTTCATGATTGATTCCTCGAACTGGGAGGTGATAGAGGCGGGGCTGCGCTGCACCCAGGGCAAGGGAATTGTGAACTCCATATCGCTGAAGAATGGTGAGGAGGAATTCCTGCGTCAGGCTGTCCTGCTGCGGCGCTATGGTGCGGCGGTGGTCGTGATGGGCTTCGATGAAAACGGGCAGGCGTGCGGACGCGAGGACCGCATTGCCATTGCGCACCGAGCATACGATTTGCTGGTGAATAAGGTGGGCTTCCCGGAGGAAGATATCATCTTTGATCCCAATGTGCTGACCGTAGGCACGGGGATTGCCGAACACGCCAACCATGCGCTGCATTTCTTCCAGGCGGCAGGAGAGATTTTCCGGGCGCACCCGAACTGCCATATATCGGGCGGTATTTCCAACGTGTCGTTCTCCTTCCGTGGTATCAATCCAGTGCGCGAAGCGATGCATTCGGCTTTCCTGCACCATGCGGTGCAGAATGGGCTCGACCTGTGCATTGTGAATGCAGCGCTCATGGATGATTATGCCAATATACCGGCGCACCGGCGCAAGCTGGTGGAGGCGGTACTGCTCAACAGTGCGGATGATGCTACAGAGTGCCTGATTTCATACGCTCAGGAGCTGGCGGCTAATAAAGACAAGAACGCTGCTCCCGCAAAAGGGACTGCAGCCCTGGCAGACTGGCGGAAGGGCACGGTGCAGGAGCGCCTGGCGTATGCGCTGGTGAAGGGCATCACAGAATATGTAGAGGCTGATACCCGCGAGGCACTGGAACACTGTGGTTCGCCGCTGGCGGTGATAGAAGGCCCGCTTATGGAGGGCATGAAGCAGGTGGGTGAGTTGTTCGGTGCAGGCAAGATGTTCCTGCCGCAGGTGGTGAAGAGCGCCCGCGTGATGAAACAGAGTGTGGCGGTGCTTACTCCCTTGCTCGAACAGGCTCAGGGGCAGCAGAGTTCTGCCGGCACTGTGGTGCTCGCTACTGTGAAAGGCGATGTGCACGACATTGGCAAGAATATTGTGGGTGTGGTGCTGGCTTGCAATGGTTTCCGCGTGGTGGACCTGGGCGTGATGGTGCCGTGCGAGGATATTGTGGCGGCTGCCCGCCGCGAAAAGGCAGATCTGGTGGCTCTTTCCGGGTTGATTACCCCCTCGCTCGCCGAAATGGCCAAGGTGGCTGCCGCAATGGAGGCTGAGGGACTGCATACTCCGCTTCTGGTGGGTGGCGCTACGACAAGTCCGCTGCATACGGCGCTGAAACTGGCGCCGCATTATCCCTCTGGCGTGGTGGTGCAGACATCGGATGCGTCTACCATTGTGCCGGCAGCTGCTGCGCTGGTCGGCCCGGCAAAGGATGCGTTCATCGAGTCTCATAAGGCAGAGCAGGCGCGCATGTGCCGCGAGTTTGAAGAAAAGGAACAAGTTCTCATGCCCCTGGCAGAGGCCCGCGCGCATTCCTTGAATATCGACTGGTCTGCCGTGCCCCAGCCGGCACCCTTGCGCTCGGGGGTGTTCACCGCGGCTGTGTCCGGTGGGTGCAAATGCTGCCATGGCGCACCGGATTTTCCGCTCTCCTGGCAGCAGTTGCAGGAAAAGGCCGATTGGAGTATTCTGCTGCGTTATTTCGAGCTGCAGGATGTCTGGAATCCCGCGCGGAATGCGATGCATCCGAATGCCCCTGCAGAAAAAGTGGCTGAGGCGCAGACTGTGCTCAACGATGCCCGGGCGATGCTGGCTCAGGCTGGGGATTATCTGCACGCCCGCGCGGTATTCGGTATCTGGCCTGCCTCGCGCGTGCAGGATGATGTGGTGCTGGATAACGGCACGGTGCTGCATACCCTGCGCCAACAGAAAGTCAGCGAACGGCCGCGCCTGGCGCTGGCTGATTTTGTGGCACCTGCGGGGCAGGGCGGTTATGTGGGGGCGTTGCAGCTTTCTGTGACGGGGGGTGATGCCTGGGCTGCGGCGCTGAATGCAGAGGGTGATACTTACCGAGCCTTGCTGTGCGCTGCGCTTTGCAGTATGCTGGCCGAGGCTCTGGCCGAGTGTTCGCAGTCTTGCATGGAAACGCTGTGGCCTGTTTCCGGCAGCCGGATGATTCGTCCCGCTTGCGGATACCCCAGCCAGCCTGACCATTGGGAGAAGGAAAAGGTGTTTGCCTTGCTGAATGCTACGGAACACACCGGCGCAACGCTTACGGATACGGCTATGATGAATCCTGTTGCATCCGTGTGTGCGCTGGTGTTCAATCACCCGGAAGCCAGGTATTTTGCCGTTGGTCCGGTGGGGGCAGACCAGCGGGCGGATTATGAAGCCCGGGGTGGACGCCCATTGATGTAACAGATAAATGAAAAAAGCCGCTCGTATGAGCGGCTTTTTTTTAAATGACAGGGCGGTGCATTAACCGCGGAATTTGGCTTTCTGGTGCTGCCAGATGGCAAATGCCGCGCAGATGATATTGGGCAGCCAGAGCACAATGTAAGGTGTGATGCCGCTGGATTTACGCGATAATTCGCAGAATACCAGAGCCATGAAATAGACGGCCGCCACAAGAATGCCGATGGCAAAGCCAGTAGAGGTATCCTTGCGGCG
>CAJGCV010000036.1 GCA_904501915.1 uncultured Akkermansia sp.
CCGCCTTCATATTCGGATGAGTATACATAATAAGTTCCATCAGCCCGGCGGCGGAAATCATAATAGTCTATCTTGAGCCGGTCATTGGGAATGGCTGGGGATGCTTCCTTTCCGGTCCAGACATAGCCCAGGCGGCACTGCTCCCACTCAGCATAAGCGGAGAGTGCGAGGGCGACTACTGCAGTCAGGAGGAGTAGTGTCTTCTTCATGGTGTAAATCAGTAAAGCCCGGGGTGCTTTATGCCAAATCTTCTTCGATGCGGAGGTTATCAACAATGTACTGGCGGCGGTCATCCGTGTTATCGCCCATGTAGAACCGCAGGATTTCCTTGAGGTTGTGAGCGTTTTCCAGCGTGACCTCCTCCAGTCGTATATCTTCGCCGATGAAGGCTTTGAACTCGGAGGGCGAGATTTCACCGAGCCCTTTGAATCGGGTGATTTCGGGATTGCGACCGAGTTGTTTCACTGCGCGGTCGCGTTCGGCTTCGGAGTAGCAGTACAGGGTTTTCTGCTTGTTGCGCACGCGGAAGAGCGGGGTCTGCAGGATGAAGAGGTGCCCCTCGCGGATGAGGTCAGGGAAGTACTGGATGAAGAAGGTGAGCAGCAGCAGGCGGATGTGCATGCCGTCCACATCAGCATCAGTCGCGATGATGACCTTGTTGTAGCGCAAATCCTCCATACTGCGGTCGATGTTGAGCGCCAGATGCAGGAAATCGAGTTCCTCGTTGCGCTTTTCCTCGAAGAGCGCAGCGCGGTTCATGCCGAAGCTGTTCGCTGGCTTGCCTCGCAGCGAGAATACTGCCTGGGTTTCGGCATCTCGGGCGGTGGTAATGGAGCCGGAGGCGGAGTCACCCTCGGTGATGAAGAGCATGGTGTCCTTCGCCCGCTTGTGCTTCGTGTCGTAGTGAACGCGGCAGTCGCGCAGCTTGCGGGTGTGAATTTTGGCTTTCTTGGCGCGTTCCTTGGCTACTTTGCCGGTCACGCCAGCCACTTCCTTGCGGGTCTTTTCGCTTTCCTTGATTTTCTCCTCCATCGCTTCGCCGATTTCGGGGTGGCGGTGGAGGTAGTTATCCAGCTCCCGGGCGAGGAAGTTGAGCACAAAGGTGCGGATGGTTTCCTTGCCGGGGCCCATGGTGTTGCTGCCCAGCTTGGTTTTGGTCTGGGATTCGAACACCGGCTCGATGACCTTGATGCTGATGGCGGCCTGGATGCCATTGCGGATATCCGAGCCTTCGTAGCTCTTTTTGAAGTAGCCCTGAAGAGTCTTGACAATGGCTTCGCGGAAAGCTGCCTGGTGCGTGCCGCCCATGGTGGTGTGCTGACCGTTCACGAAGGAATAGTATTCCTCTCCGTAGTCATCGCCGTGGGTGATGGCAATTTCAATATCCGGGCCGGATATGTGGATGGGGGCGTAGAGCGGTTCTTCCTTCATCTCTTCCTTGAGCAAGTCCAGCAGACCGTTTTTGGAGGAAATGTTGCGACCATTTAGATTGATGGTAAGCCCGGTGTTCAGGTAGCAGTAGTAGCGGCACATGCGCTCTACAAAGTTCAGATTGTAGGCAGCATCTGCTGCAAAGATGCTGCGGTCTACCATGAACGCCACGCGCGTGCCGTCCGGCTGGTCGGTCGCTTCGGTAATGTCGCTGCCTTCCACCATGTCGCCCGCCTGGAATTGGATGCGGCGGGTCTGACCCTCACGGTAGGCCTGAATCTCAAAACTTTCGGAAAGTGCGTTTACGGCTTTGATACCCACGCCGTTAAGCCCCACGGATTTCTTGAACGCTTCGCCATCGTACTTACCGCCGGTGTTGATTTTGGCGGCGCATTCGTACAGTTTACCCAGGGGAATGCCTCGCCCGAAGTCGCGCACTTCGCAGTGCCCGTTTTTGTCGATGCTCACCAGTATCTTTTTGCCGATACCCATCACAAACTCGTCAATCGAGTTGTCGATGACTTCCTTGAGCAACACATACAGGCCATCATCCGGCATGGTGCCGTCGCCCAGCTTGCCAATGTACATACCTGGGCGCAGACGAATGTGTTCGCGCCAGTCCAGTGTTTGAATGTCGTCCTCTGTGTATTCGGCTTCCATGAATTGCCAATATATTACACAATTCCTAAACATTCTGCAAGCATGAATCAAGGCTTAGACAGGAGAATTTTCCTTGTCATGCAGGGGCGTATGGCGGCTTGCTGGCTTGCGCAAGGGGCAGAGAGGGGCGTAGAATGCATAGCGATGATACGATTCACGCTATTCGGGGTGCAAGTGTGCATCCATCCTACGCTCTGGCTGACACTGGCGCTTCTTGGCCGGGCGTTCATGATATCCAGCGTGATGGATCTATTGTGTGTGCTTCTGTTTATTCTGGCGGGTTTTGTTGTACTGCTGGTTCATGAAATGGGGCATGCATTGGTGGGGCGTTGGTTGGGTGGCGGGTATCCCTGTGTGTATCTGGCCTGGCTGGGCGGAGATTGTACCAATGAAACAGCACGGTTGTCGCGTATGCAGGGGGTGGTGATGACATTAGCAGGACCATTTGCATCTCTGCTGGTGGGCGTGCTGGCATATGTGGCTCTTTGTCTTTATGTGGGGAGTTTTGCTGTGGGAACGGTGTACGCTACCTGTTTTGCTTTGGGGGCTCTGCCGGCAGAGGCTGTGCTGGCATACCCGGCGCTGACCATGTTCCTCTTCTTTTTCCTCATCGAAATCAGCTGCTGGTGGACGGTGCTGAATATGTTGCCTATTTTCCCGCTGGATGGAGGGCAGATTATGCAGGGGCTCATGAAATCCGGCAGCCAGGTATACGCTATCAGTCTGGCATCAGCCGTGGTGATGACTGCTGTGTCTGCTGTGCTGGGTGCCTGGCTGCTGATGATATTCATGGTGCTGCTCGCGGTGCTCAACCACAAATTCTACCAGGAGAGCCGGCACGGCGGAGCTGATTTTCATTGACATTTTACCCATAATCCATAAAATCCCCGCCATGGCACAACAGAACGCAATTTCGCCCACCCGCGCACAGGACTTTCCTGAGTGGTATCAACAGGTAATCAAGGCTGCCGACCTTGCAGAGAATTCTGAGGTCCGCGGCTGCATGGTCATCAAACCCTGGGGCTATGCTATCTGGGAACTCATCCAGCAGCAGCTCGATGCCGATTTCAAGCGCACCGGCCATACCAATGCTTATTTCCCCATGCTCATTCCGGTTTCCTACCTGGAAAAGGAAGCTGAGCACGCCGAGGGCTTTGCCACAGAATGCGCCGTGGTAACCCACCACCGCCTGGAGGCTGTCAAAGACCCCGAAACCGGTAAGACCCGCATGATTCCTTCCGGTGAACTCACGGATAAGTACGTGATTCGCCCCACTTCCGAGACGGTGATTGGAGCTGCGTTCTCCCGCTGGCTGGAATCTTACCGCGAGCTGCCCATCAAGGTGAACCAGTGGTGCAATGTGATGCGCTGGGAGATGCGCCCGCGAATTTTCCTGCGCACGGCCGAGTTCCTGTGGCAGGAAGGTCACACCGCCCACGAAACCCGCGAGGAGGCCGAGGAGGAAACCGCTCTCATGCATAAAGTGTATGAGGAATTCCAGCGAGATGTACTGGCGGTGGACGTGATTCCCGGTGAAAAGACCGAGCACGAGCGTTTCCCCGGTGCTGTGCGTACCTTTACGGTGGAAGCCATGGTGCAGGACCGCAAGGCGATTCAGGCTGGTACTTCCCACTTCCTGGGGCAGAACTTCGCCAAGGCTCAGAACATTTCCTTTGCCGGTCGCAACAATGAACGCCAGTTTGCCTGGACCACCTCCTGGGGTGTTTCCACCCGCATGATCGGCACACTCATCATGGCTCACTCCGACGACGATGGCCTGGTTTGCCCGCCCCGCGTGGCTCCCAGGCAGATTGTGATTATCCCCGTGACTCCGAAGCCCGACACGAAGGAAGCTATCCTTGCCCACTGTCAGGAGCTGGCCGACAAGCTCAGTGCCATGAGTTTCCACGGCATGCCGCTGCGTGTGCAGGTTGACACCCGTGACCTCAACGGCGGCACCAAGAAGTGGGAATGGGTGAAGAAGGGTGTGCCTGTGCGCATCGAAATCGGCCCGCGTGACCTGGAGAAGGGCTCCGTGTGCCTTTGCCGCCGCGACCAGGCTACCAGCGAAAAGAGCTTCATCTCCGAGAGCGAGTTTGTGGAAAATGCCGTGAACCTGCTGGAAGATATCCAGAACACGCTGCTGCAGCGCCAGCGCGTCTTCCGCGACAGCCACATCCGCCCCTGTTTCAGCCTGGACGAACTTAAGGAGAACTTCAATGGCGAGGGCGATGCTGACTGGTTGCTCTGCCCCTGGGACGGTTCTCCCGAGGAGGAGGAGACGCTGGCCAAGAGTCTGCGTATCTCTATCCGCTGCGTGCCGCAGGGTGAAATGGGATGCGCGGCCGAGTCTGCTCCCTGCATCCTGACCGGGCGCCCCACCACGCGCCGTGTCCTCTGGGCCCGCGCCTATTGATGCGCCTGTGCTAAAATATTCAAGCCCCTGAATCAGATAGAGATTCAGGGGCTTTTCCTTACTTGTTACGGAAGCGCTGCATGCCTGGCACTCCAGTCATCAGCACCAGAATGGCGCAGAGACCGACTGCCCAGTCGCCCAGGAGGGCATAGAGGGTGTAGCCAGCATTTTTATCCACAGGGAGCACAGCGTAGCTGTGACCGGGCAGGTGGGGTGAGCCATCGGCTTTCTGCAGAATATCGAGGAATGCACCGTTGGGGGCAATGGCACAGGTGTAACCCATATTGGCAGCGCGCACCATGGGGCGGCGCAGCTCAATGCAGCGGAATGCTGCGTTGCGGGCCTGCTGCTCACCGCAGCACGAGTTGCGGAACCACCCGTCGTTGGAGATATTGACGATGACCTGTGGCCCTTTTCGCACGTATTTGGTGAGCAGACGGCCTACGGTGTCTTCGTAACAGATGGCAGGGATGACGCCTACTGTCTCATTTGTGCCGGGTACTGCCACGGGGAGTGGCTCATCTCCTTTACCGGGGCGGATACCCTCGCCCACCTGTGTGCCGGTCATCTGGCTGTAAAGCTGGCCAAGCCATGTTATTTCCTCTGCGAAGGGAATGTACTCACCAAAGGGCATGAGGTGCTGCTTGGCTGTGGTGGTGATGGTGTCGAACCCGCCGGGGATGATGGCCATGGAATTATACAATCCGCCCGGTCTGTATTCATCTTCCTTGCCGGTCGGTACCCAGCAGTTTTCATCTACTCCGGTAAACAGGATGAAATCCTTGCCTCCCATGTCACGAACCTGCTGCCGTACCATGGGCAGACCTTCTGAGCCGAAGAATTGCTTCGTTGTGTAAAAATCGGGCATGAGCTGGCCGCTCTGCTCGTTGCGGTGAAGCGGGCATCCCATGGCGCTTTCCGGCCAGATGACCCACACCGGCAACTGCTGGGTGAATGCAAGCTCCGGGTTTTCCATGGCTTGTTTGACGGTGGCCTGCTGCACCTCATTGAAGGCCTGGCGTGTTTCTCGCAGATGTATACCGTACAGGTGGGGCATGATGGGCCCTCCGTCGATGCGTTCCGCCTGGTCTATGTTCAGTTGCACTCCCATGACAGGCAGCTGCAGCACATCCTTGCGCTGCATCATGACAAGTGGGGAATACAGCTTTGAGAGAGCCAGCCCGCCTGCAAACATGCCGAACAGAATGACCACTGCGGCGTAAAAGTCCCAGGGCCGGCAACCTCGGCCGGTCGCACGGTACTGAATCCACGTGCGGCGGCCTGCGCCCCAGAGGATGATGCCCGTTGCAGCCGGGAAGAATGAGAGCGCAGCCGTGCCGATGAATTCTGCCCATTGCACGAGTGAAAGCCCGTCGTAGAGCGCCATGCCCATGCTGTTCCAGCTGAAGCCCAGTGTGCCGTTGGCCCGCAGCCATTCAATGCATACCCACATGGCACCCCCGCCTATGGCGCAGCGCAGGGTGCTTCTCAAATCCTGCGAAGCCCAGTTATCCCATGCCTGCTTGATTTGTGCCGGCTTCATGCCGGTGGTGTCGGGCGCAGCCTCCAGCCGCGGACGCAGCAGCGTGTTTGCCATGCCGCCCCAGAGCCCCACCAGACACGAGTATACCGTCATGAGCGGCAGAAAGGCTATGCCCAGGAAAACCGGCTGAGGAATCTGGAACACGTAGCCTACCTGGCGAATCCACCAGAAGCTCACGCAGTACCACCCCATGCCATAGAGCCAGCCATAGCCGGCACCCCGCCAGAACCCCGTGCGGCCGTTCCACAGCACGCAGAGCAGGGGCAATAAGCCTATCCAGACCAGGTTGCCCAGGTCATACGGCGGAAATGCCAGTGCCATGAATGCTCCGCCTGCCAGGCAGACCAGCGCACGCATGGTGCGCCCAAGCCATTTTTTTCGTGTATCAGATGTCATGCGGAACAATGCTGATGTAACCGAGGTTGCTACGGGTTTCACCTTCAGGCTGGCAGTCGAACTCGATGAGCCAGTATGGCTCAGTCTGGTTAATCTGGTGAAGTTGGTACAGGTCTTGAGTCTGGAACCCATCCTCGAGGCGTATGCTTGCAACATTTCCGTTTATCCCGATACTGTGGCTGCTGGTTGCTGTGAACTTGCCATTTTCGTACGGAAGGAAGATGCGGTCACCCATCTGGTGACCAGCGGGGTCAATGAATCGAGCGGAAATGATACCTTTCCCTTCTGCTGATTCCAGGACGATACGACCGGACGGATAGTAAAGGGCTCGAAGTTCCATGCGTTCATCACCTGCAGAGCTCTGCCAGGAGGCTGTTGCTTCCTCCACGACAATACCACCGTTTTTCCAGGGAAGCGGGCTTTGTGCATTGCGCCATTCTGAATGGGGGACCTGCTGCAGCAGTGACCAGAACCAGATGCCTCCGGCTATAAGGATGAACAGGGCTATGATTTGCCAGGTGTATGCCCGCAGATTCCTCTTGTCCTGATTTTGTGTGTTCTGGTCTTGCATGACCCTATTTTGAACCGAAAAATGCCGTGTTGCAATAAAAAAGGATTGCATTCTCGGAAAAATAGGTCATAAATAGCTATGGGTACTAACCCCCACATACACGACAATGGCCGATATCGACGATAAGACTGAGAAGAATGTTCCTGGCAAGTTCTATGTTGACTGCAACTGCATCGACTGCGACCTGTGCCGCGAAACCGCCCCTGATTTCTTTGCCCGTGATGATGACGAGGGCCTTTCCTTTGTCTGCAAGCAGCCCGTGACCGATGATGAGGTTGCTCTCTGCACCGAGGCTATGGAAGGCTGCCCCGTGCAGGCTATCGGTGACGATGGCGAGTAAAGCAACGGATTCATTCCTTTCATGGGCAGCCCGGTTTTTGTTGCCGGGCTGCCCGGTTTTTCCCCCACATGGCCGCAGCCCGCAGAAAGAAAGAAACGCCGGAGATTCCCCTTGCTCCCTTGCCGGTGAGTAAGCCTCGCAAGCGTTTCTATATGCAGAAAATGCCTGATGGGGTGGGTGAACGCGCTGTGCGAACGGGGAGTTTCCGCAGTGGGGCGCGCGCGCAGGCTGTGGCAGATTTCTTTGGTAGTGGTACTACTATACGCCCCGAGAGCAATCAGCGTAGCATGGAGAGTCTGCTGGGGGAATTGCTCAGTGAGCTTGATTTGCAGGAGGATAACCTGGCGCCTGAGCTCCTGGCTGATGCCTGGAAACAGGCAGTCGGCCCCGCGCTGGCCGATTTTTCTGCATTGGCAGGTGTGGCGCGGGGCAGGGCCAGGATTACCGTGAAGCACCCGACGGTGAGATATGAAATCACTCGCTTGAAGCCTCAGATTATCCGTGCACTGAATCAGACCCTCGGTGCTGGTAGTGTGAAGAGCCTGATCATTGCGAGTGTTTAGTTTTTGGTAAAAGAGAAGGCCTCATATCCGTTGGTCGGATATGAGGCCTGTTTTTTTTCAGGGATGAGCCGGTTCAGCCATTTGCCTGAGCCAGCATGGCCTCTGCCATGGTGTTGCCCATGGCGGCAGCGTGTTTCAGCGCGGTGAGTGCCTTGTCGGTGTCCTTTTCCATGAGGCGCCCCTCTATCAGGCACATGGCGAGCACAACGAGCGCCACATGGTCACCATTCTGTGCGGCAGATTCCAGAGAAATGAGATCCTGGTGGCTTTTGAGCTGGGCAAAGTAGACACGAGCCAGCTGGTTCTGGGCCTCGGCGTGCCCGGCAAAGGCGGCGTTGCGCAGGTGGGCAGCCCCTTCAGCGGCGTTGCCGCTTTTAAAAGCGGCAGCACCGGCTTCGTACTCCTGCTGGGGGGTAAGAGACATGGTTTATTTGAGGTTCGGGTCAACCGTGGGACCAGCGGGGGTGTTGTGCTTGACCTGCAGCGAGTATATCTCGCCATTGAAGCTGCTGCCCAGCATTTCCAGCGGCAGAACAAAGGTGTTGATGATGCCCTCCGTGTTGCGGTGGAAGCGGGTGAGAGTGCATTGACCTGCGGGTTTGCCGTTGAGCAGCAGCTGGGTGCTGCCGGGCTTGCCGATGAGCTGCAGCGTTACCTTTTCGCCCACAGGAAGCTTGCAGTTGAATGAGAATTCCATGCTGTCGCTGCGGCGGAAACCGATGGTGCCATCGCTCAGTGCGGCGCAGAACACGCCGGAATCGCCCTTGAGCAGCACCTGTTCCTCACCCTCCACAGGGGATTCCTTGAGCATGAGCTCCATGGTCAGCTCATAATCCGGTCCCATGCAGGGCTTGCCGATTTCGTACGGCAGGGCCGTGGGCTGGCAGCTGAAGGTGGCTCCGTTCTCCCACAGAGCGTAGGGATTGAGCCCGGGAACCTTGTTGAGTGTGGCAAGTCTTGCCTGGTGTTCGGCATAGGAGGTGGTGGTTTCATCGCTGCCCCACATTTTGCCAGCCAGCACATTTACAGAATTGCTGAACATATGCCAGATATCGTAGGCGCTGTATCCCACGTAGCGCTGGTCAATCATATCGTTCCAGATGCCGAAGGCTGCGCCCAGCAGCTGCGGGTGGCCGGAGGGAACCACTTCATTGGCAATGTGGTTCACTTTCCAGTGCTCATGCACCCAGCCGTGGCGGGCATCCATGCGGTAATACGGGGCAAAGGGCACAATGTAGAGAGCTCCATCGTTGGTGTTGATGACATCGAACCCATCGTTGATGGAATCCCAGGCCTTGGCCCAGCCTCCGTTCCACAGGTTCATCTGCACACCCTTGCCCTGTACCGGGGTGGTGCCTTTCTTGGTGTTCAGACTGCCCCACACGCGCGGGGTGTAGCCCTTGCCCAGTACCATTTTGAGCAGCCCGTCGGTGTAGGCGCGGTAGTGCTCGGCATCGCCATGGAATTCATCGGCCCCCACGTGCACGACCCCGCAGTTGCCGAATACGGCGGGCTGACCATTCTGCGGCAGCATATACTCATCGAAAACCTGCTCCACAAATTTGAGCGTTTCAGGGTTGGCGGCATCCAGCATTTCGCAGCCGCGCTTGTTCTTGCTCTTGTAGATGAGGTCCGGGCGCACGCGGGTGAAGGAAAGCGCGTGGGCGGGAGTATCGAACTCGGGCACGATATTCACGCCATGCGCCTGGGCGTATTGAATGAACTCGCGGAATTCCTGCTTGGTGTAGGAAAGGTCATCAGCGGTGAGACGCGTACCGTTTGCCCCAACCATGTCAGATTCCAGGCGGAATGCTGCGTAGGATTTCTCGAAGGGATTTTCGCCGGCATCCACATATTTTTCGTGGAAGATGTAGTTATCGTTCAGGTGAATGTGCAGGTCATTCATCTTGTACCAGGCCATGTATTTCACCACATCCTTCACATAGCTCAGGGGAATGGGCAGGCGGCCCACATCCAGCAGGAAACTGCGTACCTGGTAGCGGGGAATATCCAACGCGGTGCCGCAGGGGGCAGCGCCGTTCCCCTGCTGCAGCATCTGCAGAATGGAGCGGGTGGCCCAGAAAAGACCGGTTTCCGTGGTGGCTCCTGCCACGATGCCTTTTTCGGGCGTGATGGTCAGGGTGTAGCCTTCCTTGTCCAGCACAATATTGTTGCAGATGCCCAGGCTGATATCGGCCTGGCTGCCGAAGGGAACCAGCTCCACCTTGCATTGCAGCATTTCCTCCAGCTCGGCGGCAAATTCTGCGGCAAAGGGCATGTCGGTTGCCACTTTCACAAAGTCGCCCAGCTTGTATTCACCCTGGCCGCCTACCCAGTTGAGCAGCTCGGGTACAATCTGCGGTGCGGCGTTGCCTGCACCTGCGGACATTATGCCGGGTACAATGACATCGTAATCTTTGGAAATTGCTTTTTCGCCATCTTTGCTCAGCTCGAAGCTCACTTTGACCTTCGTGTCAGCCAGCAGCCGCACGATTCTGCCATCCGGGCGGATGACCTGTTCGTAGTCAGCACCCAGAAAGCGCACTTCCGCGCCGGGAACCTGGGGAATTTCAAGCTTGTTTGCCGTGGCGCGCGGGGCTACGGGCAGGTTGTTGGCTATATCTTGTAGTGTCTCTGCCATAATCGGGGCTACGGAGAGAGCAATCATCATGAGGATGGATGTCTTTCTCATACCCGCGCATGTTAGCAACAATAGCGCGGGATTGCAAGAAAAATCGCCTGCAGCGGCGGTTGCCTCACACGTGTCCCAAAGATTTGGGACACGTAGATTTACGAGTTTTGATTTACGATTTGGAAGTTAGCGGCTTACGCCGATATGCCCGCAAGCGAACGCTTACTGCCGATGGTGGGGCTGGTGATACTCCAACGCGATTTTTCACGCAGAACACTATGCCTTTATGTCGTTTAAGGCTATTTCCCCATAATCTTTGGGACACATGTGCGGTTGCCTTACTTTACCTCTATGCTGAAAATCTTTCCGTTGAATGAGCTGCCCAGAAATTCAAGGGGCAGCACGAAGGTGCTCATGCGGTCGTCCTTGCGCAGCGGGAATCGCACGTTCTCTGGTTCGCCGGCGTTGACTCCGTCTATAAGCAGCTCGGTCTTGCCCATGCGCCCGATGAGTTCCAGCTTTGTACGCTTGCCCACAGGGAGCTTGGCATTGTAGGCGAACTCGATGCTGTCGCTGCGGCGCAGGGTGATGCGGCCATCCTTACCCGCCGCGAGTAACTGTCCCTGGCGGGAATCCAGCAGTACTTGCTCTTCACCCTGCACAGGCGGCTCCGGCATCAGCACTTCCATGGTCAGGTGATAATCAGGCCCCTTGGAGCCTTTCCCCAGTTGTACCGGCGTGAGACCGGGTTCCATTCGGAATGGGGTGACTTCAAACTTGTGAAGCGGGTCACAGTATGGAATGCGTCCCAGGTGTTCGCTTGCAGCCTGGAAGGCTTCGTAGCTCATGGGCGCAGCAGCCTGCCCCCACATTTTCTGGGAGAGCACCGCGACCATGCTGCTGATGGTGTGCCAGAGGTCACTGGCTCCATAGCCTTTGTGCAGACGGTCAATCTCATCGTTCCATACGGCAAAGGTTGCTCCCAGCAGCTGCGGATGCCCGGCTGGCAGGGTCTCGTTGCCGAATTGGTTGGGTTGCCAGTTTTCGTAAAGCTTCTGAAGTTTTGTATCTGCCCGGTAATACCTGGCAAAGGGAACAACGTAGAGGTCGCGGTCGTACGTGGTGATGACCTTGTACCCGGCATTGACTGAATCCCAGGCGCTGGCCCAGTCCTTGCTCCACAGATTCATTTGCACGCCTTCAACCTGCACAGGTGTTTTACCGGGCTTTGCTTTCAGACTGCCCCAGATGCGCGGCGTGTGTTTGCGGCTCAGCACGTGCTTGAGCAATCCATCGGCGAATTTGCGGTAATCTTCTGCTGCGCCGAAGAATTCATCGGAGCCTACATGCACCACCGGGCAGTCGCCAAACGCCGGATTCTTCCCTTGCAGGTATTCGTCCCACACCTGCGCTACAAAATTGAGCGTTTCCGGGTTGGCGGCATCCAGCATCTCGCAGCGGCGCTTTTCGTGTTTCATGGGCCCCTGGTAAATCAGATCCGGGCGCACTCGGGTGAGAGAAAGTGCATGACCGGGGGCATCGAATTCCGGCACGATGTTCACGCCGCGTTCTTTGGCGAAACGGACCAGCTCGCGGAATTCCTGTTTGGTGTAGAATAAATCCTGTGCGGTAAGCGGCGTGCCGTCTGCGCCCTTGATGTCGCTTGCCATGCGGAAGGCGGAGTATGACTTTTTGAGCGGGTCTTCGCCGGCATCTACATAGTGCTCGTGGAAGATGTAGTTGTCGTTCAGGTGCAGTTGCAGGTCGTTCATCTTGTACCAGGACATGAGCCGCACCACATCCTTGAGGTAATCCATGGGGATGGGCAGGCGACCAACATCCAGCATGAAGCCGCGCAATGCGTAGCGCGGGGCATCCCATGCCGAGCCACAGGGCAGCGCCTGGCGGGGCTGCGAGGCCATTTGCAGCAGAGTGCGTGTTCCCCAGTAGAGCCCGATGGTACCGGACGCCGTGATTTCCACTTGTTTTTTACCGATATTCAGATTGTATGACTCATCATCACCTGAGCCTTTCGTCTTGCCGAATATAATGGTGGCATTCCTGGGGGAATCTGTGCGAACAACTTCATGTTGCTCTGGCAGTACAGCATTGAGTTCGCGGATGAATTCGGGAATGAAGGAAAGCTCCCGTGCTCCGTATACCAGAATGCGTTCCTGCCATATCAACTCGCCCTTGTCCGGACTCCAGTTCAGTAGCGCAGGGAAAACATAGGGCGCCTGCGCGTTTGCGGTGTCCCTCTGCCTGCCGGGAACCATGATTTCATAATCGCGACTGATGGCGGTCCTGCCGCCTTTGCAGACTTCAAAGCTCAGCCGCACAGGAGTATCTGCCAGCGGTTTGATGATGCGCCCTTTGCTGTTCACAATCTGTTCATAATCTGCACTGAACAGCTTAACTTCCGCGCCTTTGACTCTGGGTAGTCTGATTTTTTTATCAGACGCTCCCGGTTGCCGTATCTGCAGAGAATCGGCAATCTGCTGCAGGTCCTGCGCAGCAAGGGGCGAAAGGGCGAAGGCTGCCAAAGTAAGAAGGGTGCTCAGTCTCATTCTATTATCCTAACAAATTCTCCCTGCTGGTCAAGCTGAAAAAAACTTGCATATTGATAGAAATCTGTCACAATGCACGCAAGCCGTCTTTCTATCGCATATAGGAAAACCTCCATACTCTTTGTCATGTCTGATACCGTCACCAATGTAAAACCCGGTCGCTACTCCGGCCGCATGCAGCGCAGCTCCTTCTGGGTGCGCATCATACCGCTCAATATCCTTTTCAATATTTGCGACAGGTGGGCCACGGCATATTATACAGAGCGAATCGAAGCTGCGGATAAGCTGTATCTGGTAGAGCAGGGCGGTGAAATGGTGCTGCCGGAGGAATGCCTGGGCGATGCTGTTTCTGCCATATATGGGGAAATACTGCCTTACGCCGGGCTTTCTGCCTTAATCCTGCTGGTTTATGTTATTATTGCATCCCCCTTGTATGTGCGCCGCCTGCATGATATCGGCATGAGTGGTAAATGGTATCTGGTCTGGCTGGTGCCGTCGGTTCTGCAGGTTGCTTTGCTGCTGGTGGAGCCGTTTCTTCCCGTGGTGGTGATTTACGGGGTAATTGGGCTTATAGTGGTGGCCGGGGTGTTCCTGTTTATTTGCACGCTGATAGATTCGCGCCGCGAGGCAAACCGCTATGGCGAATCCCCAAAATACGGGCGATATAAGCGCCCGGCGGTGGTGGTGCCTCCGGTGCAGACTGAGAAGCACGCTGGATAACGTATCAGCGCTTGTGCTGGTAGATAGCGCTGCGCATCTGGCAGGCGGGCAGGGCTTCGTCGTCTGTCACCCGGTAGTTTTTGTATGGTCCTTGCGACATGCTGCGGCAGGAGGAAAGCAGACAGAGGATGGTGCAGAGGAGCAAGGTGCTTTTCATGAGAATGCGGGAAGGTAAGGCTCAACGAGTGCTTTGCCGGTGGTGGTGGGTACAATGAAGAGCCCGTAGCGGGCCCGGGTGCAGGCGGTGTAGAGTTCCTTCATATCGAACCCTCGGCTTTCCCCAAGTCCGATGACATCAGTCACGATGATGTAGGCGGCTTCCTGACCTTTGAATGATTTGATGGTGGAGGCAAAAATACGGGTAGAGTGGGGGCTGCGGCAGGCTTCGCGTCGCTGTGCTGCCTGTTCCGGCTGTTCATCTGTCGCTGCGAGGGCAAGTCCGGGCACCAGGCGGAGACTGCACCGTGGGTGCACGGTGCGCCAGGGGGAGAGCACAACAATGTCACGCGGCAGTATACCTTCTTTGCTTTGGAGCAGTTCTTCTATGATCCGGGAGACGGCTGCAGCTCTTTCCTCCGGAGTATCTGCAGGTGGCGAAATCCGGATGCCGTCTCCACTCAGGGGGAGAATCTGCAGATTCCGGGCATCTGCTGGGAGCATGGCCCTGCTGAAGTTAGCAATCTGGTGCGCGTTGCGCAGATTGGTACTCAGGCGTATGCGGGTTGCGAGTCCCGGCAACTGGTCGTAGCGGTCGTACAAATCCTGGTGCTTATCGGCAAAGATGTAAAGTTTGCCGCCAGGGTTGAGCAGCCCCTGGATAATCTGCCACCAGATACCGCGGAAATCCTGTGCTTCATCCACAAAAACAGCATCGTAATGCGGTATGCCGGGCAGCAGTTCCAGGATTTGTTGCAGCGCGATATCGGGCAGGCGGTCACCATCGCCCACGTAGTTGACCATGTAGCCAAAGCCATGGTGTTCCAGAATGTGCTGGATACAGAAATCGTGAAAGGTGCTGATGAAGAGCGTCTCCTGCTGCTCTGCCAGCAGCGGGTGCTGGTGCAGTTCATTCGCCATGGCGTGGTTGAAGCAGAGCATGAGCACATGCCGGGTCCCATTGCGTGGGAATTCGGCCGCCAGGCGGGCGGCTTCTGCACAGGCCATGACCGTTTTGCCAGTACCAGCGCAGCCTTCAACCCGTATGCCGCCGGTGCTTTCATAGAGAGCCGGCAGAATGTTCAGGAGGTTGGCAGAGGCACTGTCCATTTCCTGCAGATAGGTGCTCAGACTCACATGAAAACGCACGCTGGGGGCAAGTGCTTCGGTGATTTTCTGCATCCGGTGGGTGGACATGCGCTCCGGTTGGTCAAGCACGAAGAGCTCTTCAATGCGCTGTTGCAAGTGCTGCAGCGATTCTGCCCCGCACAGGTAGAGCGAATCAAACGGCAGGTTATGAAGACCGCCATCGGGTGGTGTGCCCTGGGTGAGAATGGCCATGTGCCGGTGCTCCGGCCAGCGCGGGGCAGCCTGAGGCAGACAGCCGCAACGCGTCAGACTCCGCATGATTTTCTGCAGTGCAATGTTGGCTTGTTCCAGGGGCGCGTGTGTGTGGGTTTTCCAGCTGCCGTGGTCATTTTTGCGACTTTGCCAGCGGCCATGGAGCAGTCTCATCTGCGGCCAGTCCTTGACTTCTACGACCACAATGCCTTTCTGCGGAACCAGCACCACGAAGTCGGCTTCGTAGTGGATATAGTGTTCGTCTTCGAGGTAATCTTCCTTGCAACTATGAAAAATAACCCAATCCGCAGGCAGCCGGGTCATGGCATCGTACACGATGCGCTCCCCCCGCTGAATGTTCTGTTCCGGTATTCTGGAATAAATTTTAGCCATGGGCCGGCAGACTAATCCTGTTTCTTTTTACGTGGTGTGCGCTTGCGTGGGGTAGAAGTTGTTTTCTTGCCGGCGGATTTTTTCCTTGAACCCGTTTTCTTTGTGGATTTGGAAGCCGGTGTCGGGTTTGCGGGGCGGCGTTCGCGCAGCGCAAGCCAGAGCAGCAGCATGCTGATACCTGCTCCCAGTTGCATGCATTCCCAGCCCCATATGAATTTCCACTTGAGAATGTGTGCCTGGCTGGGATCAAGTTCTGGTGTGATAACCTCCACCTGCTGGCCGATGGTGTAGTCAGTGTCGTCGGCATCTGTCATGAGCCGGCTGATAACCAGCCCGTTTGGTACGGTGTAGCGCACAATGGCCTGGTATGATGTGCTGTCACCCAGCGCAAGATTGCCGTTCCGGAGCGCCTGCAGGGTGGATTCAAACGGCTGCTGGCGCACATCTGTTACCGTGGCGGTGACTACGACGGATTCATGCACATACATGGCTGTGCGCAGCAGCTTGTACAGTGCCAGGCATGTGAGCAGAATGCCCGCTATCAGTATTAACCTGTTGGCTCGTTTTCCTGCCAGCCGCTTGAGATAGTCTTTGAACATGTCAATTTACAGCCACTCGGTGTTCATATGCTTCTACACGGCCTCTGCTGGTGCATCCGCGCGCCCATTGCAGCACAACGGCTGTGTCCGGCATGGCATCTGCAGCGCGGGGCGAAAGAGCGCGGTGACGAGGGCGTGCCAGTGTGGTCTGGGGCAGATTCGCCAGCAGTGTGCGCGCTTCGTCTGTACTCAGTCGGAAAATCTCGTCTGCCCGTGGCATGTCTGCCAGAGCTCCCTCATCGGCATCCAGACACCGGATGCCTACCCCGTAACGGGCGGCAAGGTCGGTCAGTTCTTCTTCGTTGGCTGCTCCCGGCAGGATGAGCAGCTCGCTTTCCTGTGCCCACTGGCCGCAGGCAAGTGCGCGGAAGAAAGCACGGCGGCAGCTTTCTTCATCTTCTGCAAAACCTACGCAGATGGCGCGGAAGGAAAGCTCCTCCGCTTCGCCTTCCATGATGTAGTCCCCTTCGGCGTTCCATGAGCCTGCTGGCCAGTGCACGGCTACTAAATCAGGGTGACTCCAGCTTTCCTCATCCTCCACCGGGTAGACAAAAACACCCTGACCGGCCGTGTCGTACAGACGAACAGCCAGTGCCATGGCCTTGTGCAGCATGGTTTCACTTTCTGCATTGCCGCCAAAGACATGCTGCAGGCTGGGCGCGTCGCCTTCGCGTCGCAGGTAATATCCCTGGCCGTTCTCCACGCGTGCCAGACAGGAGTCCGGGTCAAGCGCGATGAATGAGAACTGCGAGCGCAGCGAGTGGTCCGAGTAGGCATCGCCCAGCACAGCACGCACACGGGCAATAAGTTCCTTGCCCTTGATGGCTTCTACCTCTGATTCGGGCAGAAGAGTGGGCAGAATTTCGATGAGTTTTTCCCTGAGTCCCATGGTTATTTGCGGAGTTGGACACCAGCGAGTTTGAGGTTCGGGTCAACCGGTGTATCAAGCGGCGAAAAATCACCTGCGCGGGCACGCAGAAGACCGGCGTAGGCAATCATGGCGGCGTTGTCGGTAGTCAGGCTGTTGGGCGGCAGAATGAGCTCAATGCGGCGACGCTCACACATTTCCTGCAGCTGGCGGCGCAGGCCGCTGTTGCAGGAAACTCCGCCGGAAACGGCCAGCACTTTGTGGTGGCTCTTGCGCAGGGCTTTCACTGCCTTATGCAGCAACACGTCAATGATGGCCTGGCGCACCCCGGCGCAGAGGTCGCACATGGTCTGCTCGTCCAGCTCGTGCGGGTTACCACTGGCTACCAGTTTGGGCAGGGTGTAGAGTACGGCGGTCTTCAACCCGGAAAACGAGAAGTCCAGGTGGTCTTCGTGCATCATCGGGCGCGGCAGCTTGAATCGCTCAGGGTCTCCTTTTTCTGCCAGCTTGTCAATTTCCGGACCTCCCGGGTAGGGTAAATCCAGCATTTTGGCCACCTTGTCAAAGGCTTCTCCTGCGGCATCGTCGCGGGAGCGCCCCAGCAGCGTGTAGTCACTGGCGCCCTTTACGTCAATCAGCAGGCTGTGCCCACCGCTTACCACCAGCCCCAGGTGGGGAACGAGCCCGGCGGGGTGGGTGATGAAGGGTGAGAGCATGTGCCCCTCCAGGTGGTTGACTGCCACAAAGGGTTTACGCGCAGCCAGTGCCAGGGCTTTGGCTGCAGTGTTGCCCACCAGCAGGGCTGCTACCAGCCCGGGACCTGCCGTGCTGGCAAACACATCCACCTGGTGAATGCTGCGGTTGGCCTTTTCCAGAGCTTCCTGAAGCACTGCTGGCAGGTTGGCAGAGTGGTTGCGCGAGGCGAGCTCCGGAATGACGCCGCCGTACATGCGGTGCAGGGGAATCTGCGTGGAGATGACGGAGCTGAGCAGCTGCGGCTGCCCGCTGCCGGTGTCCTCCATGAGGGCTACGGCTGTTTCATCGCAACTCGACTCGATTCCCAGTACCAGCATGCGCGTTATTTGCCTGCCTTGCGGCGTTTGATTTTCGGTTCGGCCTTGCCCAGCACCACATCTTCAGTGATGGTCACGGTATCAATGCTCTTGTCGCTGGGCACTTTGTACATGACATCCAGCATGAGGTTTTCGAAGATACCACGCAGGGCGCGGGCACCGGTGCCGCGCTCGATGGCCTGCTTTGCCATGGCACGCAGCGCACCTTCTTCCACCTTGAGCCTGGCATTGTTCATGGCCATGAGCTTGGTGTACTGCTTCACGAGCGCGTTCTTCGGCTCGGTGAGCAGGTGCATGAGCTGGTCCTCGGTGAGGGTGGTCAGCGGCGTGAAGATGGGCAGGCGCCCCATGAGCTCCGGAATCATGCCGAACATGAAGAAGTCCTCCGGCATGGCCTTGGAGAGAATTTCCTCTTCGGTGTATTCCTTGGCATCGCGGTCTTCCTCCACGGCGGCAAAGCCCATGGCAGAGGAACCCAGACGCTTGCGGATGATGCCCTCCAGCCCCACGAATGCGCCACCGCAGATGAAGAGGATATTTTCCGTGTTCACGCGGATGTACTGTTCATTCGGGTGCTTGCGACCTCCCTTGGGGGGGATGTTGCATTCCGTGCCTTCCACAATTTTGAGCAGGGCCTGCTGTACACCCTCGCCGGAGACATCGCGGGTGATGCTCACGTTCTGGGTCTTGCGGCCAATCTTATCAATTTCATCCACATAGATGATGCCGCGCTCGGCCTTGGCCACATTCATATCGGCAGCCTGCAGGAGGCGCAGCACGATGTTTTCCACGTCCGCGCCCACGTATCCGGCCTCCGTCAGCGTAGTGGCGTCTAC
>CAJGCV010000037.1 GCA_904501915.1 uncultured Akkermansia sp.
AAAAGCCCGTCAACCGCGTATACACTATGTATGCAGTCTTGATGTGTGCTTGCCAGGAAGTGCGTTATATGTTAGGCTGCAGATTCCGTTTCACCCCTTATTCAGCATCACCATGCTCAAGGCAGTATTATTCGATATGGACGGCACACTGGGAGATACGCTTCCACTCTGTGTGGAAGCCTACCGCCAGTGTGTGGCCGAATGTACCGGGCGCACCCCCAGCGCAGAGGAGGTAGTCTCCTACTTCGGGCTGAGCGACCGCGGGGTGCTGGGCGGGCTGCTGGGTATGAGCCCGGATGACCCCGCCCTGCCGATTGAGCGCTTTGTGGCAGCCTATGAGCGGCTGCATGGTGAGCTGGCACCCGCACCCTTCCCCGGGGCGGTGGAAATGCTCAAGGCTGTCAAAGCCGCCGGACTGCGCGTAGGGGTGATTTCCGGCAAAGAACACTACACCGCCATGCCCACTATCCGTTACTACGGTATGGAAGGCATTTTCGAATGGTATGGGCTGGGCAAACCCACGCACAACTGCAAGGCCGAGCGCCTGCAGGAAGTCATGCAGCTCTGGGGGTTGCAGCCGGGGGAACTCATTTACGTGGGTGATGCCCCCAGCGACATCGAGCTTTGCCACAGCGTGGGCGTGCGCATCATCAACGCCGCCTGGGCCAGCACCTGCCAGGGAGATGCTCAAGCATGCCTTGCCCTGAATCCCGAATACCGCCTTACTGATTTTAACGAACTACTTCCCCTGATACTGAGTTTATGAAGACACGATTCCTGAGTGCCCTGGTAGCACTGACCGCGCTTATCAGCAACACATACGCCGAGCCCATGTGCACGATTTATCCCACACCGCAGAATGTATCTCTGCTGGAACAGCACACCCCGGTACGCAAGCTCACAGTAGAACACCGCACCCCGCAGAGCAAAGGTTACCTCTGGGACCAGCTGCCGAATGTTTCCGGCGGCTATGCCATCGAGGTGACTCCGGATGGGCATGTAACCGTGGTTCACAACGATGATGCGGGCTGGTACTACGCCAAGCAGACCCTCAGCCAGATGCTGGTGAATGTAGCCGGCTCCAGGGATGCCCACCAGGACCCCTTCCCGAACCTCACCATCCGCAGCATGCTGGAGCTGGGTGATATCACCGTGGGCACCGTGGTGGACTGGCCGGATATGCGCTACCGCGGCACCGTGGAAGGCTACTACGGCATTCCGTGGTCCTTTGAAGCCCGCCAGAGCCAGTTCCGCTTCTACGGGCGCAACAAGATGAATCTCTACATCTACGCCCCCAAGGATGACCCGCTGCACCACGGCAAGGGCTGCTACGAACCCTACCCTGCAGGCAAAGCATATGAGCTGGCAGCCCTGGTACGCTGCGCCCGCGAGAACCGCGTGCGCTTCGTGTGGGCTATTCACCCGGCCAATACCGTGGTGTGGGAAGAAAACGAGGGCAAAACCCAGCTGGATGGCCTGTGCGCCAAGCTGGAACACATGTACAAGATAGGCATTCGCGACTTCGGCGTGCTGGTGGATGATTCCTTCGGCGAAATCGGCAAGCCGGAGCGCCAGGTGCAGCTCTGCAACTACATTCTGGAAAACTTCATCCGCAAGCACCCGGATGTGAACCAGGAGCTCATCATGTGCCCCACCGGCTACAACAAGAGCTGGACCAACGAACAATTCCTCAACACCATCGGCGAGGGGCTGCATAAGGACATCCACGTCATGTGGACCGGCAATACCGTGGTGCACGACATTACCCTGGAAGGCCAGCAGTGGGTTAACCCGCTCGTGAAACGCCCCACCTTCATCTGGTGGAACTGGCCCTGCAACGACTTCAAGCCCTCCCGCCTCTCCATGGGCCGCACCTATGGGCTGGACCAGAGCCCTGACATGAAAAACCAGATGAGCGGCTTTGTGGCCAACCCCATGGAACGCGCAGAAGCCAGCAAGGTGGGTCTCTTCGGTGTGGCCAACTACACCTGGAACATAGAGAAGTTTGACTCTGACAAAACCTGGAGAGACGGCATCACCCGCATGTATTCCCGCTGTGCCAGCGCGATGCAGACCTTCTGCGAGCATAATTCCTATCTGCTGCCCAACACGCACGGCTACCTGCGCGAGGAATCCGTATCTCTGGGTGACCTGCCGGACCGCTACCGCGAAAGCATTGTGCACGGCAAACCTGATACGAATCTGAGCAACCAGATGCTCGTAGTGTACAGCCAGGTGGCCAGCGCCGGTGAAAAGCTGAACGACACGCGCGACCTCGGGGCCCTGCAACGCGAAATTTCCCCCTGGATTTCCGCTTTCCACACCACCGGCATGGCTGGTATCGATGGCGTGCGTGCCCTGCAGAGCAACAGCCTGCCCGAGCGCATGGATATCTTCTTCCGCATGGTGGAAAAACTCACATCCATCAAGAATCTCCGCCGCGACGCCTGGGTGGAGGGCAAGGTAGAACAGGTCGAGGACGTGCAGGTGGCTTCCTATTCCATCACGCCCTCGATTATCGCTACGTATAACTACCTCAACGCCAGTATCTATTCCGAGCTCTCCGGCGGCGATTTCCGCGCGCTGATGCCCACGTTCTCCACCAACATGGGCAATGAGAAGCTCAACGCCGCCAACATTTCCGACAATGACTTTGGCTCGCACTGGTATTCCGCCAAGGCGCAGGAGGAGGGTGATTGGTTCTGCCTGAACTTCGGCAGCCCCATGCAGATCAAGACCCTCAAACTGGTGCTTTCCGACCGCGGCAACGCCACCCGCAAACCTGCCATCGGCCAGCTGGAATACACTACCGACGGTGCCACCTGGACTCCGCTGGGTGAAGAACGCACCCAGGGTGTCGTGCTGGAGGATTACGGCCAGTCTCCCATTACCGCCAGCATGCTGCGCTTCCGCATTACCCAGCCGCAGAACAAGCGTCGCCTGGGCATCAGCGAGTTTGTGGTGAACAAGCCCCTGCCCGCCCGCCTGAGCAACACGGTGCAGGGACTCAAGCGCCTCACTGCCTACAACGATGAAAACCACATCGCGCTGGTGCGTGTCATGGAAACCGCCAAGGCAGCCCCCGGTCAGAGCTTCAGCATCACCCTGCCCACGCCGGTCATGGGTATCGGACTCTCTGTAGACCTGGACAAAGAGGACCTCCTCTCCTGGGGTGAGGTCAGCTTCCTCCTGGCCGATGGCAGCACGGAGAAAGCCCGGCTGGTGCGCTACTACGGCAGCGAATTCGTAGTACAGAAGGAAAACATGCCCAAGAAGCCCATCCGCGGCATCAGCTTCACCAACGCCAGCCAGCAGGAACAGGAACTGCGCCTCAACTCCTTCCAGCTCACCATTCCCGCGATTGACCCCGCAGCCCTGGCTTCCAGCCTGACCGACTGCGACTTCTCCACCGCCTACAACACCGGCGAATATGCGCTCAATACGGAGCTTACCGTGCCTGAGGGAGCCCGCACTCTCACCGTTGTGAGCTCTGCCCGCTGCGAGGTAGAGGGTGGTGCCACCCACGTAGGCAGCCACGGTATGATTCACACCTACCGGCTTGAACCCGGTGCGCAGCAACTGCGCCTGCGCGCCAACCGGCAATACGGCACCAAGGTATACGAAGCCATCTTCCGCTGATAGCAGCGAATCTCCAGCCCCTCAGCCCGGAACGCTGAGGGGCTTTTTTTCGTAAACACCTGAGCAAGGCGAAGGTATTTCATTGAGCCCCACGCAGTGGGGCGACTGCGCGCCATACCGACAGTCGGTCGCATCCGCTCCCTCAATGAAATACGCCGCTGGCGCGCCGTATGATTTATCGGCATCGCGATGCCGATAAAGGCGAATGTGCTTGCAGATACAGGAGCGCAATGATATAGTGAGGGCATGGACTTATCCGCCTTTCGTGAAGAATACCTGAAGGATACGCTGCACCGCAGCGACCTGGCCGAAACGCCGTTTGAGCAATTTGACCGCTGGTTCAAGCAAGCGCTCGAATCGGGCATTCCTGAGCCGAACGCCATGAGCATTGCCACAGCCACTCCGCAGGGCATGCCCAGCCTGCGCACGGTGCTGCTGAAGTATTACGATGCCCGCGGCTATGTCTTTTTCACCAACTACACGAGCCGCAAGGCACGCGAGATTGAGACCAACCCGGAAATGTGCATGCTGCTGCCCTGGGTAACCCTGGAACGCCAGATTATTGTGTATGGCCGCGCAGAGAAAATATCGCGCGCAGAGACGCTCAAATACTTCCTGAGCCGGCCGCATGAATCGCAGCTGGGAGCGTGGGTATCGCACCAGAGCCAGGTGATTTCCACGCGCAAGCTGCTCATGATGAAACTGGCTGAGCTGAAGAACAAATTTGCGGAAGGCAAGGTACCGCTGCCGGATTTCTGGGGGGGCTACCGCATCGTACCGCACCACATGGAGTTCTGGCAGGGGGGACCCGGGCGCGTGCACGACCGTTTCATGTACTCCCTGCTGCCGGATGGCAGCTGGAGCATCGAGCGCCTGCAGCCATGAGGCATACGCCAGCACTAACTTATCTACTTGTTTTGTAACGTTTGCTGCCGGTTGATACGTCATCACGGCAGCTATGAAAGCGACCTCACTTTGCTACATGTTGGCGGCCACAACCGTGGCCGGACAGGCAGGAGCCCAAACCTCCTCGCAATATCTGGATACAGCCTTTGGCTGGCAACCGGAGTTCATCGAAATCATTGCTGTCGGCCCCATTGACCCGCAGACACACCTGGCACGCCGCCATACCGGTGTGCCTACATCTGATGCCGTGGTGCAGCAAACACGCAATCGCGATGAAGACCAGAGCAAGACACGCTGCCACGGCTGGCGCTTCATGCCGGCCACACCGCAGAAATTCATGCCCTACCTGGACAGCCTCTTTGTGCCGGGCAATACCTGCGCAGAACCAGGCGGCTGGGTGAATTACTGTCCGGTATCCAACGGTGCGCAACGAATCAAGACATTCCTGAGCGAATATGGCTTGCAGTACAACCTCACCATGTCGTACGACTACGCCGCTGTGCACCCGAAACCCCGCGGGCAGCAGGGCGAGTTCTCCTCGTTCAACAGCTCGCTTACCGGCACCTGGTTCCTGGCCAAGGATTGCGACAACAGCCAGGGCGTATTCCTCACTTTTGAGGCAGACTGGGGACAAGGCACCAACTTCAGCGAACGCCACCGCAGCGCCCAGCACACACTGGGGTCACTGAGTGACCCGCAGGCCAGTCTGCGCGGCGGTAAGGGGGTGTTCGTTCCCCAGGTAGCCCTGGGTTACAGCGGCTTCAATGGCAAGTGGGTCGCCATGGCCGGTACGATTGACGTGAGCAACTACATGGACCAGAACGCCTACACGCCCGGCTGGGGCAGTGGCGGCCTGCTCAACCAGAGCTTCGGCAACAACCCCGCCCTGCCCCTTACCTGGGGTAACCTCGGGTTCCTGACCGCCTGGCAGCCCTGCGATAGCTTCTACGCCATGTATGCCACCACAAGCACCAACACGGAAATCAACCACAACCCCTTCAACGACCTGAGCGCCAACTACTGGATGCACATGGTCGAAACCGGCTTCATTTTCGATGATGCCATGGGGCTTGGCGCCGGCACCTACCGCCTGCAGTTCACCATGCTTGATAACGGCGGTGATTGCGGTCTGGGCGGCGGTATCAACATCCAGCAGCAGATGGGCAAGAATTCTCCGCTGGGCTTCTTTGCACGCGCCGCCTTCATGGACCAGGATGCCGCTAATTTCACCGGCACCAAGGCCTACGCCTCCGCCGGCTTCATGCTGCAGGCTCCCTTCACCCAGAGCGGCTGGGGCAGCTACAGCAACCATGAAAACATCTCCTTCGGCTTCATGTGGCAACGCGCCGCCTCCGGCCAGGAACCCGTGGTGCACAAGGATGAATACGGCCTGGAGCTGAGCATGGTCATGCAGGTGACTCCCACCTTCTACATCCAGCCCGATTTGCAGTACATCTTCAACCCCATTCACGCCTCCGATGGCGATGACGGTGCCTTCGTCATGCAGGTGCAGGGTGTGCTGAAATTCTGATCACTCCTTACATGCAGGAAGCCCCGGAGCCGAAACTCCGGGGCTTCCAAATTATTGTATTCTGTTAAAGAATATTAGTTGCCACGCACGGTGGTGGTGTAGGTGGTGACGATACCCAGGATGGACTGGATGTGTTCGTCAACAGTGCTCACGCTGGAGATACCGCCGTTGCGCTTGGCGGTAGCGATGGAGGCGTCACCCATGGCCACAAGACCCAGGATGGTCTGGGAGGTAGCAGTGCCCACGCGGGAGCCACCACCGGAACCAGCGGCTACGGGAGCCTTAACGTCGGTGTAGAGGGAGCCTACGCGGGGAGCACCGCAGCTGCTCAGAACAACAGCGGCAGTGGCGAGAAGAGTAAGAACGAGCTTGCTTTTCATTTCAGTAATGTATGGTATGGAGTTAATGTGTGTGAAGCAATGGGCACGCCCACGCTTACCGTGGCACTCTACACTAATTTTCCTGCTATGGCAACACAAAAGTTCATCATCACGCCAAGAAAATAACAAAAAAATCCACCGGCCGCTGAATGCCGGTGGATTTTTGGTAATGTGGGTTTCAGAGTTACTTACCGAAGGCGGTCTTGTACACGCCCAGCACTTCTTCCCAGGTGCAGGGGCGGGGGTTGCCGCCGGTGCACACGTCAGCCATGGCGGCGTCGGTAAGGGCTTCCAGGTCTTCCTCCTTCACGCCGATTTCGGCCAGCGTCTGGGGAATGTTCACATCCATGGAAAGCTGCTTCACGGCATCGATAGCGGCCTTGCGGTATTCCTCCTGGGTCATGGAGTCCACACCCTGCACGCCCATGGCGCGGGCGATTTCGCGGAACTTCTCGCCGGTGTAGGGAGCGTTGTATTCCATCACGTAAGGCAGGAGCACAGCGTTGGCCACACCGTGGGGGGTGTTGTAGAATGCGCTGAGCGGGTGAGCCATGCCATGCACAACACCCAGACCAACGTTGGAGAATGCCATGCCGGTCATGTACTGGCCCAGAGCCATGCCCTCGCGGCCGTCAGGGTCATTCTCCACAGCCTTGCGCAGGCTCCTGGCAATGATTTCCACAGCCTTGATGTTGAGAGTGTCAGCCAGTTCCCAGGCAGCCAGGGTGGTGTAGCCTTCGATAGCGTGTGTCAGGGCGTCCATACCAGTAGCGGCGGTAAGCCCCTTGGGCATGGAGCTCATCATATCGGGGTCAACCACTGCCACTACGGGGATGTCGTGGGGGTCAACGCACACAAACTTGCGGCGCTTGGCCTCATCGGTAATCACGTAGTTGATGGTGGTTTCAGCAGCGGTGCCGGCGGTGGTAGCCACAGCGATGACGGGCACGCACTTGTTCTTGGTGGGGGCAAGGCCTTCCAGGCTCACCACATCGGCAAATTCGGGGTTGTTGATGATGATGCCGATAGCCTTGGCAGTATCCTGCGGGGAACCACCGCCGATGGCAATCATGTAGTCAGCGCCGGCAGCCTTGAAAGCAGCCACACCGCCGTTCACCACATCCACACTGGGATTGGCCTTCACCTTGTCGTAAATCTCATAGGCGCAACCAGCGGCATCCAGCAATGTGGTCACCTTGGCCACCACGCCGAACTTCACCAGGTCAGCATCGGTCACCACCAGAGCCTTGGCAAAGCCACGGCCTTTGACTTCAGTCACGATGGCTTCCACAGCACCGTGGCCGTGGTAGCTCGTCTCATTCAGAATAAAGCGTTTTGCGGACATGTTTATACTCTATCAGGTTTTCATGTTTACGCAACAATAAAGTTACAATAATTTCGCAAAATCCTGGAGCAGAGAAATGTAAGGACATATGCGACACAAAAAACCAAGCAGCCCCGGGGCAGGAGCCCCAGGGCTGTAAAGATACCGGAAAACTACAGAGAAAGTCTTACTTACCGTATATCCTGAATTCTGCCACAGAGCTGGCCTTTCCATCCAGTGCAGCCGTGGAGAAGAAGCGGATGTAGCGCGCCTTCTGCGGAGTGATGGAGATAATCTGCTCCACCGGATTGGCACGCAGGTTACCGAATTCGCCTTCGGCGGCAATGGTCCAGTTGTTACCATCGGTGCTGGTTTCGAAGCGGTAGCGGCTGGTCATGCCATGAGTCCGGCCATCCTGGCGGGGGAGGTAGGCAAACCCACTCACCGTGTGCTCATGCTTCATATCCACACGGAAATGAGAGGGGCAGCGCTCGATTTCCCACTTGGTATCAGGGTTATTATCAAACGCCAGCGCGGCTTTTTCCGCCGCAAAGCCACCATAGGTCCAGCCGGCAGGCTTCAGCACGCCCTCTTCAGCGGCAGCAGTTCCCTCCTGCCGGGCATCTGCCTTCGGCATACTCAGCAGGGAGAATTCGGATATGCAGGGCACGGCCTTGCTGCGGGTAATGGTCAAACGCAGCTTATCCGTGGTTACAGGAGAGGAAAGCCAGCGCATGACCTGGTTGCCGATGGTGTATCCCCGGCCATCCTGCACATGTTTGAGCCATTCCTTGCCGCGGGGCGGCAAATCTTCTGACTGTCCGGGCTGACCGGGAGCCACGATGGTTTTCCAGGCGCCGTCTACCCAGGCATCCACCTGGAAAGCCTCTACACGCTGACCGAGGCGGATCTGCTCGCGCAGGCGGATAACATCGAAGGTAGCGGGAGTCTCCAATGTGATTTCAACAGTGGGGTTCTTGTCGTCTTCGGCCGGGCTCCAGAAGCTTTCGATATCATCATCGGTGAGCTTATCGGCGCTGTTGCTATAGCCGTACTCTGAGCTTGCCGCAGCCTTGGCATCAAGCGCGTAGTCATTTGCAAGCAATTCCTTACGCATCTTACCAAATACCTGCAAGGCCGCAACATCCGCCGGGTCAAGCTTGCCATTGCGGTTCGGTGCCAGGTTCAGAATAAGGTTGGCACCACGCCCGACGCTGGACATGTAAATCTTCATGAGGTCTTCCGGGCTCTTGACATGAGACCCCTGCCCGGGGTGCCAGAACCACCCGCGGTGGTTGATGGGCGTATCAGCCTCCCAGGAGAGCCACTTGTCACCCCTCACATTCCAGAGAGGATACGAACGGGCATAGCCCTGCTCTGAGCCAGCCCAGGTAGCATCCCCACGCCCTGCAGCACCCCAGATGATGCAGTCAGGCTGCAGCCCGCGAATCATTTTCACCACATGGGCGTAGTTGTAGTAGTTATCAGCATTGCCGATGTTACGGCCCTGGCGTGCACCACCGTAGTAACCATCGCCACCCATGGCACCATCGAACCAGATTTCAAAAATGGGACCGTAATTGGTCAGCAATTCCTGGATTTGCTTATAGTAGACATCCAGATACCCGGCGCGGCCGTACTCTGCACAGTTGCGATCCCAGGGGGAAAGATACGTACCGAAAGAGAAGTCATGTTTCTGGCAGGCATCAGCAAACTCGCGCACCACGTCGCCCTTACCCTCCTTCCAGGGTGTTTTCGTGATATTGTGCTCCGTGGACTCTGTGGGCCAGGTGCAGAAGCCATCGTGATGCTTGGCGGTGTAAATCATGCCGTTCATGCCGGCATCCTTGAAGGTCTTGACGATTTCTTCGGCATTGAACTCAGACGGATTGAAAAGTCCGGGGCTTTCATCACCATACCCCCATTCGCGGTCAGTGTAGGTATTCAGGCCGAAATGCACAAAGGCATACCACTCCATGCGCAGCCATTTTACCTGCTGCTCTGTAGGCAAAGGTCCGTAGGGCTTGGGGGGCTCAGAATCAAATATCCACCACGCGGAGGCCGTTCCGCATACAACCAGTGCACTTATCGCTTTAATGATGTGACGACCAAACATGCTACCCATGCTACCAAAACCATATGATATGGCAAGCAAAAAAATAATCCGGAACCCGTAAAGCGGGTGACAGCCTGCCACGGCGGCTTGTCCCGGCGAAGCTTCAGCGAAAACGGAAGGTCGTGAGTCTGGGGACGGGAAGCCGTGGAAAGGTTGAATGCCAAAGCCCTCTGTCACCCGCTTCGCGGGTTCAGTTGCTTTTTCGTTCATTTCGAGGGGCTTACGCCACGATTTTGCAGCCTCTGCTTATACAAAAGCGTCAACTTTATGCGTTAATCACGTTGGCTGGTGCATATATATCTACCAGCAAATCTGAAACAAATCCGGAAAAATTGCCCTTGTTGTTTTATTTTCCGTAGATTCTGATTTCTGCAGCAGAACTACCCTCGCCGTCCAGCGCCGCAGTGGAAGTGAAGCGGAAGTAACGCGCCTCCACAGGACTGAAATTGATAATCTGCTCTACAGGATTCGCACGCAGGTTGCCGAATTCTCCTTCGGATACTTTTTTCCACTTCTTACCGTCAGCACTGAGCTCCACGCGGTAGCGGCTGGTCATGCCTTCGGTCTGGCCATCCTGGCGGGGAAGATAAGAAAAACCGCTGATTTCATGTTCCTGCTTCAGATCTACCACGAAACGAGCCGGACACTTATCAGATTGCCACATGGTTTCCTCCTTGCCATCGAAAGCAAGACTGGAGGTTTTGCCGCGGAATTTCCAACCGGATTTCCTGAGCGGCTTTTCGGCAGGTTCCTCCTCTGCGTCAGACTCCACGGACTCCGGCTGAACTACCCCTGGCATGCAGAGTAAGGAAAACTCAGAAATACAGGGCGTGGCTTTGCTACGAGTGATGGTAAGGCGGAGTTTGCGAGTCGTAACCGGCTCTGGCAGCCAACGCAGCACCTGATTACCAATGGTGTGCCCCTTACCACCGCGTATACCGTCAAAATTGCCCTCTACTTCATTGGGATTTCCGGGCTGGATGATGGTTTTCCAGTCAGAATCCACCCAGGCATCCACCTGGAAAGCTTCTACGCGCTGCCCGAGGCGTATCTGCTCACGCAGACGTACAACGTCAAATGTACAGGATTTCGTCAACTCAATCTCAACCGAGGGGCTCTTGTCACTTTCCTTCGGGCACCAGTAGCTTTCGATATCACCATCTGTCAGCTTACCAGCATCAAATGATTTGCCATACGTGGAAGAGGCTTTGCCTTTACCCCGCAAAGCATAATCCCGGGAAAGAAGCTTGCGGCGCATTTCGCCAAATGCATTCAGCGATGCCACATCGGCCGGATCAAGACGTCCATTCTTATTCGGGGCAACATTGAGGATAAGATTGCCACCACGACCCACGCTGCTGAGGTAGACATCCATGAGGTGCTCCGGTTTCTTGACATCACCTGCCTGGTTCTGGTGCCAGAACCAGCCGCGGTGGTTGATGGGGGTGTCTGCCTCCAGTGAAATCCAGCGGTTTCCCTGCACGTTCCAGAGGGGATACTGTTTCACAAACCCCTTTTCTGAACCACCCCAGGTAACATCACCTCTGCCGCAGGCACCCCAGATAATACAATTCTTCTGCAGTTTACGGATATTGCGCACCACCTGGGCGTAGTTATAGTACTTATCCGCCTCACCGATATCACGTTTCTCGCGCGCTCCGCCATAGTAACCGTCACCGCCAATGGCACCGTCAAACCAGATTTCAAAGATAGGACCATACTTGGTCAGCAATTCCTCAATCTGCTTATAATAAACTTTCAGATAGCCGGGTCGCCCGAATTCTCCGCAGTTGCGGTCCCAGGGGGAAAGATACGTACCAAAAGGGAAATCGTGTTTCTTGCATGCATCGGAAAATTCACGCACCACATCACCCTTTCCACCCTTCCAGGGAGATTTTGTGATATTGTGCGAGGTGCTCCTGGTGGGCCAGGTGCAGAAACCGTCGTGGTGCTTGGCAGTGTAAATCATGCCGTTCATACCGGCAGCCTTGAAAGTCTTGACAATTTCTTCTGCATCAAACTCAGACGGATTGAAAAGGGCAGGGCTTTCATCACCAAATCCCCACTCATTTCCGGTGTAGGTATTCAACCCGAAGTGCACAAAGGCATACCACTCCATGCGCAGCCATTTTACCTGTTGCTCTGTAGGTACGGGACCGTACGCCTTGGGCCCTTTCACTTTATCCTTCGCTCCCCATGCCAGCGTGCTCCCGCAGAGCAAAGCCAGAAGTAACCCTTTCCCTATATTGCAACATGCCATGCACCCCATCATAGCAGAATTCTCATCCATAGCAAGTAGTATTTAACATGCTCATGCCCCTGTGTACGGGGGCTACCATGGAAAAAACACTTGCCAGAAATGATGATATATGGTAGTTTTTGCGCAGACAATTCACCAGCAAGCAGACACGCCATGAATTCTGAGTTCCTGAACAACCTGAATGAGAGCTTTTCTTCCTTTTTCACCGGGTGGGATCCCGCAGTTGCCAGCGGTGTATGCGCAGCGATTGCTCTGGTGGGTATCTGGATGTTTGTGCGCGTGGTCCGCACCATTGCCATTGTGGCATTCACGCTTTGCATCGTGTTTCTGGTGCTGAAAGTGGGGTTCGATATTGATTTAAGCAATTACCTGAACTTCAAACCGAAAGTGCAGGAAACCGTGCCCGCTGCCACTGAGGAGCTCCCCCTGGAATACTGAATACGCCTGACGGCAAGCTCCGGATTTAGGGCTGTTCCAACGGCTTGATTTCTCCGCCGCGCTTTCTTATGCGCTTAGGTTCGGGGCGTTTGAGGCGGAGCTGCACACGGCGGGAGCCGCCGTCCTCTGCCTGCGTACGCACACGCACAGTGCCGAAGCGTGCTTTATCCGTTTCGTGCCCCGCGCCGGCGGGTGATGCCTCCGGAGCCGCCACCACAGCCCAGAATTTGGCTTTCAGCCTTTCGAAGAATCCGGGGTCTGCCGAAGCTTCCTTGAACACTGGCGAATCTTCAGGCTGAGCAGCTGCAGTATGTTCCTCCACGCCGGCGGGGTCTGCCACGGGGGCTACTTCCGGCGTTTCCATGCGGTTTTCATCGCGCTCGCGGATAACCTGTTCAAACTCAGGGTCATTCTTGCGCAGTTCAGCGGCTTCGGTTTCCGGGTCGATGGTGGTTACAATATCCACGCCGGGCTGGTGGGCGCTTTCCGGGTGGTTGCGCAGGTAGTTTTCGAACTCGGGGTCGGGTTCGGCGCCGTGCTGGATGGCGCGGTCATAGGCGCGTGCGGCATCAGGTATTCTTTTTGTTTCGGCATAGAGACGCGCCATGTTGTAATGGGCATCACCCAGACCGGGCTTGAGCTTTACTGCTGCAGCAAAGTGTTTGATGGCCAGTTCATACTGACCGTTCACACCTTCGATGTTGGCCAGGTAGAAAAACGCCTCTGCATTGCCCGGGTCCAGCTCAATGGTGCGGGTGAACATCTGCGCGGCCTCACTGAGGCGGTCCATGCGGTAGTAGCTGACACCGGCCAGGAAGTATGAGATAGCCAGATCCGGCGAAATGCGGATGGCGCGGGTAAAGAACTCGATGGATTCACTGCACTTGTTACGGTAGAGCAGGATAGTACCCAGGTTCACCAGGCCGGCCACGTGGTTGGGCTGCGCATCATGCAGCGTGCGGTACAGCTGCTCAGCCGCAGTATAACGGCCTTTACTGAATGCCTTGGAAGCCAGGTCTGCCAGGGTTTCCATCTGCAGTCCCTCGCGCACCGCCTGGGTGCTCTGCTCCTCGGTGTGCCCCATGGCTGCAGCCTCCATCACACGGCGCTCTGCATCGGTGAGGTCCAGGGAGCTCTGCTCATCCAGCTGCTGCAGGGCGTGCAGGGTATCGGGGTCCTGGTTCTTAATCTGCTTGTAGGTTTCGATGAGGAGCTTGCGGCCTTCTTCCTGCATGGCAAGACTGCGGCGCTGCTTGGCAATCACCTCGCGCAGCAGTTCATTTTCCTCTGCCAGGGCCGGGTCAACCACGGGCTGCTCTGCGGCTTTATTCAGCTCTGCCTCAATGTTGTTGAGGCGTTCTGTAAGCTCGCTCACGCGACGGCGGTAACCCATGTTTTCCTCAAAGATGCCGCTCATTTCATCGCGCAGGCGGGTGGCTTCGTCGCGTGCGGTGTCAAGCTGCTGCTGCAGAACGGTGCGCTCGTCATCTGAACCGGCCTGCTGGCTTTCCAGCTCAGCAATGCGGGCGAGAGCTTCCTTGAGCTGCTGGTCGAGCGATAAGTTCTGGTCAAGCAGCGCTTTGGTCTTTTCGGGGCTGTTGAGCTCCACAATGGCGCGGAGCTGTTCATTTTCAGCCTTCAGGGCATCGCGTTCCTTAGTGACACGGGCCAGTTCCTCCTGGGTCTGGGCCAGGGTAGTTTCCAGTTCTACAATGCGGGCTTCGGCCTGCTCACGGGCAGCTTCGCTGGCGCGGTACTTGACCTCGAGCTCTGCAAGCTGCTGGGTAAGAGAATTGACCACCTCGTTACCAGCCTGTCGCTCCGTGCTGACCTGCTGCTGGAGTTTTTCGTAGCGGTCTTTATACATGCGCTGCTCAATGCGGGCAGAGTGCAGCTCACGCTGCGAATCTTCATATTTGGCATTCAGCTCTTTATAGGCAACTGCCATTTTACGGCATTCCTCCTGGGCTGCAGCCAGTGCGTTGTACAGACGCTTGTCGGTTGTCTCATAATCCGGCAGCTCGATGGGAGAATACTGCGTGCCGGCGGGGTCGTATCCCGGGGTGCGGGTGGGCAGCTCCATATCCATGGCCACCGGGCGGCCAGGCTGGCGGCCGGTCGGTATGGGAGATTCGGCCGATTTCTTGCGGTAGGTTTCCAGATTCTCAGCCAGCAGTCGCCGGCGGGTGGAAACCAGGTTACTCTTCCACTGCGGGTAATCCTTCACGATGCGGGCCAGCACCTTTTCGGCCTGCCTGCCCTTCTTGATGGCCGCTGTATAATTCTGACGCGCAGCCAGTTGCTCAGATTCGCGGCAAAGTCGGTAGGCCGTGAGATAATACTCTGCCGGATCCACAGAACGCTGGCGCGCCGCCGGGCGGGCAGATGCGCTCTGCGCCTGCAGCGGGGCTGTGCCGGCCAGCGCCAGGGCACACATTACCATCAGAATCTTGGGAGAACAAGCGGTCATCTTACAGAATATGCTCACATGATACCCGAACGCATCCGCGAATCAAGCAGGAAACGTGTATGCCGCGTGACATAATAAAAATGCTGAAGGTAAAATGCAGAATAGAGAATCCGCACGCCTTCTCCCGGCACTGCGCTGGTTTTCATTCTGCGTTCTGACTTCTGAAATCTGCATTCTTTCGCATTTTGACTTACATAGTCCTTGCGGGGGCAAGCGGTTTCATGTAAAATAGCGAGCGTGAGCTACCAGGTTTTTGCCAGAAAATACCGTCCCCGCACCTTCAAGGATGTGCTGGGCCAGGATCATGTTGTACGCACGCTTTGCAATGCCATAGAACAGAAGCGCCTGGCGCATGCGTATCTGTTTGTAGGCCCCCGCGGCACCGGCAAAACCTCCACCGCGCGCATTTTCGCCAAGGCGCTCAACTGCTCCGGCGGCCCTAAGGTTGATTTTGACCCGGATGAGGATGTATGCCTGGAAATTGCCGAAGGCCGCAGCCTGGATGTACTGGAAATTGACGGCGCCTCCAACCGCGGTATCGACAACATACGCGACCTGCGCGACAACGTGCAGTTCACCCCCACCCGCGGGCAGTACCGCATCATCTACATTGACGAGGTGCACATGCTCACCAAGGAATCCTTCAACGCCCTGCTCAAAACGCTGGAGGAGCCGCCCGCACACGTGATGTTCATTTTTGCCACCACGGAGCCACACAAGATTCTGCCCACCATTCTCTCACGCTGCCAGCGGTTTGACCTGCGCCCGATACCGGCAGAAATCATCGCCAACCACCTGGTGAACATTGCTGCACTGGAAGGTGTGACCCTGAGTCTCCCGGCTGCCTTTGCCATTGCCCGCGTGGCCGATGGCGGCATGCGCGATGCCCAGTCCATGCTCGACCAGCTCGTCTCTTTCTGCGGCAACAACATTGACGAGCAGAACGTGAACGACATTTTCGGTGTGACCAGCCGCGAAACCGTGGCACGCGCCCTGGCCTACATTCTGGACCGCCAGTTACCCAGCCTGCTGCACCTCGTGCACGAACTCTCTGAAGCCGGGCGCGACATGGGGCAGCTGCTCTCCGAAATCATGGGGGCGGTGCGCGAGCTGCTCATCAGCAAGGTTGCCCCGCAGGAAGCCAGCCTCTCCCTGCCTGAGGAATGGCGAGACTCCCTCAACCAGCTTCTCACCCGCACCCCGGCAGATAAAATCGTGCGCCTCATGGAAGTTCTCTCCAGCACAGAGGAACACATGCGCTGGAGCACCAACAAACGCCTGCACCTCGAAATGGGGCTCATTCAGGCCGTGCACTCACTGGCAGAAGCCAATATCAGTGACATCATCCGCGCGCTCAACGGCGCTCCCCTGCCCGAAACTCCCATTGCCACCACACAGCTGCCCAGCGTCCCCCTGGCATCTGCACCAGCTGCCCCCGTGGCAACCCCGGCAGCTGCGCCGGCGCCTGCCCCCGCACCGGTGGCACCGCCACCCCCTGCCCCGGAGCCACAACCCATGCCCGCCGGGCTGGAGCCCATCGATGATGCTCCGCCCAGTTTTGAACTGAACCCCGACCTGGAGGACACCCCGCCCCCTGCGTTTGATGATGAGCCGGAGTGCCCGCAGGCTGGCGAAGAACCCCCCACCGCTGGCGGCATGACCCCCGCCAGCTGGGATTCCCTGCTCATGGCGCTGCGCGAGGCCTCCCCCCTGCAGGCTGGTGCCATTGGCAACACCCTCTTCATCTCAGAGGATGACGGTCTGGTGACCATCGCCATTCACCCGGCAGATACCGACACGCGCGATGCCCTGCTGGGCGAAACACTCCGCGAGCTGATGACAGAACTCGCCCCGCAGATATGCGGCCGCAGCATCACCCTGCGCCTGGTGACAGATGCCACCGTGCCGGAACCCCAGGCAGAGGAACCGCCGCCCCCCGCTCCACTCCCCGCGCCCGCCCCGCGCCCGGAAAAGAAACCCAAGGAACCGGAAAAGAAACCCCAGCCGGAAAAACCCGCCGCGCCCCCCTCCCTGCGCCCCACCGAAGAGGAATTCTACAATGACCCCCTCATTGAACTGGCGCTCAAGGAATTTCACGCCACTCTCATTAAATAACCATAACATCTACGCACATGAACCTCCAGAAACTCATGAAGCAGGCCCAGGCCATGCAGGCCAACATGGCACAAGCCCAGGCCCGCCTGGCTGAAAAAGAATTCACCGCTGAAACCGCCGGTGGCAAAATCAAAGCCACCGCTGACGGCACTGGCATGATTAAAGCCCTCACCATCGACCCCGCCGTGGTTGACCCCGATGATGCCGAATTCCTGCAATCCCTCGTACTCAAAGCCGTGCAGGACGCCCTCAACGGCGCCAAGAACATGGCCGAGGCGGAAATGCGCAAAGTAACAGGCGGCCTGGGCTTCCCCATGTAACCCACCTGCTTTTTCTCATTTATTTCACCCCGCAAAAAAACCCGCAGCCTTCCAGCTGCGGGCTTTTTTGTATGTTGGAGCAATCAGAAAATCAGGCCTGTTCGCCGCTCTGCACCATCACGAGGCGGAGGGGAGTGGAGGAAACAAGCTCGCCGTCGAGGGTGATGTTGATAGCGTAGGTACCCACCTTCTCGAAGCGAAGGCCCTGGAAGTTCATAATCAGGTTGCGGGTAAGGAAGGAAGCACCTTCGGGCAGAGCCACCTTGAGGTCACCCACGATGGGCATGCGCTCCTTGTCAAGCGGAGTACCGTCTTCATCGATGATGGAGATACCCAGCTTGTGGTCGCCGGAATCCTCCGGGGTGAGGCAAAGGCGCAGAGCCAGAGCGCAGGCGGGATGAATCACGGGGAACTGACGGGCAAACAGGGTATCAAAGGCACCCTGCACGCAGAGCTTGCCCTGATAATCGGCGGCGTAGTCGCAAAGGACTGCTACTTGAATATCCATGGTATGTTAATGTGTTGGTTTGTTGAGAATTGCTGTTTCCTTGAACAGGCAAGGAAAAAAGACTCCTCTACTTCTACCACAAACTTCCCCGCTTGCAAGCACAAAATGTGATATAAACCACCCGCTGACACTATATGATTATTCTGCAGCCATACCGGCACGCTTCAAAGCATCCCACCCGCCCTGCAGGGTGTAGATAGGCGCCTCAATCAGCCCGAGCTCGCGGAGCTCCGCAGCAATTTCCTCAGAAGCGGTGCATTCCGCCGTGCAGAACACCACAATGCATTCGTTCTTCTCCGCAGCCTCCAGCATGCGCGCAATGGCTGCATCTATCTGCTGCTGCATCTCAGCCCCTTTGCGGATGGGAAACATGCGGTTTTCTGCCAGCATGAGGTGGTTGAGCTCAAAATCGCTCTGGCTGCGCGCATCTATCCACACCACTCGCTCACCATACTGCGCTGCCAGGGTCTCCGGGCAGATACGTCCTGCCGGCAACTCCTCCTGCACGCAGACCGGCTGCCGCCGCGGCGCAAAGATAAGCCTATCTGCCCACCCCAGCACAAATGCCAGTATGAGCATGTAGATACCGAGCCGTAAGGCCTGTGTCCAGGTGTCCTTCATGTGGGTTGCATCCGACAAAAAAGCCCACAACCGGAAGTTGTGAGCTTATTGAGTAGGGCTACAGGGACTCGAACCCCGAATAGCGGTGCCAGAAACCGATGTGTTGCCAATTACACCATAGCCCTGTGTTCTTGGAACGGCGGGAGTATATACTCTTTCTCCCGTCCCGTCAAGCCAAATCCTGATTTTTTTCATTTTTTTCTCCTTGTCGTCCGGTTCGCGTGAATAAAATTGCCTTCCTCCGGCAGCGCTTTTCATGTGGAACGCGCTGCCGGGTGGGTATTATTCATTGCTCCTGCCGGGGGTGGGTCTGTATACTGCGCTTTGCCGTTTCAGGCATTGAACCTTCACCAAA
>CAJGCV010000038.1 GCA_904501915.1 uncultured Akkermansia sp.
GGCAACTTCATCTCCGAAGCCAAGACCAACAGCAACGACGGCTTCGGCCACGCCCAGCTCGGCGGTCTGGCCAACAAACTGGCTGAAATCGTGCGCGGCCGCGTGCCCAGCGCCAAGGTTCGCGCCATTGAGCCCTCCCTGCTGCAGCGCTGCGCTACGCACCTGGGTTCCTCCACCGATGCTCACGAGGCTTACCTCGCCGGCAAGACCGCCGTGGAAGCCGCTGTGGCTGGCGACACCGACAAGATGCCCGCATTTGAACGCACCACCGACGAGGAAGGAAACTACAAGTGCGAGATGAAGCTCCTGCCCCTGGCCAGCGTAGCTAACTTCGAGCGCAAGGTTCCCCGCGAGTGGATCAACGCCGCCGGCAACAACGTGGAAATGGCCTTCGTGGACTATGCCCTGCCCCTCATCCAGGGTGCTACCGGCATGAAGACCGCCGAATCCCTGCCCCGCTTTGCCCGCCTGCGCAAGATTCTTGCCAAGCCCTGCTGCTAAGCAAAAAGCACATTCTGATTCCCGGGGAGCTGCCTGAACGGCAGCTCCCTCTTTTTTTTGCATGTTAACCTAACAACGCCAAACAATTAGCAAATTAGGTTGTCACATGTATCCTGCTATGGCAGTATAGGGGCATCCGGAATCAACCCGGCAATAACATATGACCCAACGTAATATTACCCGATACACGTACGAGACAACATCCTTCCAGGGATGGAGACTCAGCATCTGCCGCAAGTGGAACCAATTCACCAAGTATTTCTCCGACCGCCAGTATGGCAGTGAGGAAGAGGCCTTCAAGGCGGCGGTTGAAATGAGAGATAGAATTTTCGATGCACTGCGGCGCACACCTGAAGACCCACGCGGCGTGTTCGAGAGATTCAAGAATGGGCAGGAAGAGGAAAGTTCCTTGAAGCCCGTCATCAGCAACAATTAATAAAATTTCACCCAAAAGTAAGCCCCGCCAGCCAGTGGGGCTTACTTTTAACGAAAGAAGGAGGCATTTATTGCAGGATTTTCCGCAGGCTCAGCCGGAATATATTTGTAGAATGCGCGGGGGATTCCTTTTCTCGAGCCTTATCCAACATAGGATACTCACCGTTCCCCTCTGCATAAAGCACCATCAGAAGCGGCAGAAAACACATCAACCGACAAACAAAATTGCATAGTGTGGAAGTTATACGCGGGCACAATCTCATTCATCAGTTACTGATTTCATTCTCGACCTTGGTCGGAGTCAACGGAACTTCCTCCGCATCCCAGGCGTATTCTTTGTGCATATCAAAATCAGTGGCAAAGGGAGATTTGAAGCCCGTTTTAGCGCCATAATGATACCACTCCCGCTGGTCTACGCGAAGATGCAGCCAGGAGGTTTCGACCATACCTTTGCGTCCATATACCATGGTGCAGGGAATATCTGCCAGTTGCATGGTGATGTAGGTAGTAGTCTTGTCACTCAGAATCGTGCTGTCACTGGTCCCGCCTTTCGCTTTGTTATAAGTATTTTCAGCCTTACCATAGGTCTGTCCACTCATGTGCAGGGGAAGCTTCTGCTGCTGTTCCTCAATCTTCCTATCCACATACCCGGGCTTCCCCAGTGAGTTAGCACGTTCCATGCAGCCATTCAGCACTTTCTGTTCGTCACTGCTGAGCAAAGCTTTCATCTTCGGGTTAGTTGCAGCCTGGAGTATTCTGATATAGGGCCAGAAGATGATATCCAGCGTAATGGTATTCTGGAGCTCATCATAGATGACATTATAATGCTGCGCATAATGGTGGATATCTGATTTACCCACAATTTCGCGCAGGCGCCAGGGTTCCACCGTTTCCTTGCAGGGAATAACCAGGCGGGGAGCTTCGTGGATGAGCTTCAACACTTCGCGGTCAAATTCCTTTTCATCAGTCACGGCCTTAGATTTAGCGCCGGCCTTTGTTCTATCTTCGGCAGAAGCAGAACTCAGCTCCGCCTTTTCAACAGCACGTGATGAGCGTTTTTTATCTATTCTGGACTTCTGCGCGTTTACTTTCCTGCGGCCGGAGCGCACCTGTTTATCCTTCATCAGAAAACGTTCAGCCCAGTTTTTCTTACCGCCGCTGTTGAGACCACTGGCGCGGTTTAACTGCTCCAGGCGGTCGCCAGCCTGGCGGACATACATATTGTATAGTTCAGCAGGGATTTCCTTATCCTCATTCGGCAGGGTATAACCATTGCTACCGGCAATCCAGCTGCGGCGGATATCATTGCGCATGGGGTGGTGCCACATGTTCATCTGCGGCGATTCTGCATAAATTTCACTGTCCTGCCATACGTGGTCGCATTCCATTTCTGCATCCGTGAGCAGGTAGTAGTTATACATGCGCAGCGGCACGCTGGAAACGGGGTCATTCCACGACATGTCAATGTGGTACCACTCATCATTCAGCTCTACAAGATTCCACACATGGTTCATCTCATCTGTGCCGTATACGCGGCGGCAGTCAATCTTCATCATGTGCAGCATCAGCTGCAGTGCCGCCGTGTACGCCACGCAGGAACCCTGCCCTTTCAAGAGCATATCAGTGACACTGTGCTTGCCCTGGCTGTACACAGTCGTATCGATGAGCGCATCATGAATACGTTTCAATTTGAGGCCATTGGGCATATTTCTGGTAATATTTCCACATATCCACCATGCGCAGATTTCCAGGGCATCCCCCTCCTTGCCTTCCAGTTTGCCTTCCATGGCAGGATTTCGGAAAGCCGCCATCATGCGGGCTTCCGGGGTATATGTGCAGCGCAAGGTGTACTGGCCATCCTTTACTTCCAGGGTGAACTGGCCGTAAATGCTGGTATTGAGCCGGCGCAGCCACTTACGTATATCGCGCGGGAGCACACCGGCGGCAACCTTGAGCTTGGCGCTTTTCTCCAGAGTATACGACATATCGTATATCATGCGCTGCAAATCCTCCAGACTGGCCACCATGGGAGGGCGTTCCGGTTTAGCCAGAAACCACTGTCCGGGTTCTGCGCGGGTCGGGCCCACGTAGCTGCGGTCCACCTCGGACATAGGGTCCCACTCCGGGGCATCACCCTCAGCGTAGCCAGTCAGGATACGGGCAAGCTTCAGGTTCTCACTGGAGGCCCCGGCAGGGAGCACCAGCCAGGCCAAAAACGACAGTATAAAGAGACGAAGCCACATACCCTCGATTTATAATAACCGTTAACGTCCAAAGCTGAACGGATTAAGCTTCTTGAGAGCCTCTTTTTCCTCCTTGGTGGGAGTGGGCGGAATTTCCATGACATCCCATGCATGGTCGCCTTTCACCTCATCATCACGCTTCAGGCAATATTTGATACTCTGGGCGCTTGTATTGCCATTTTCATCATCAAACGCAGAATCGGCGTGATACCATTCACGGCGGGTCAGGCGCACGAGATTCCAGACCTGGTCATGGAACGTGCAGCAGGTTTTGACGCGTCCGTGCACCATGATGCAGGGAATCTCCACCATATTCAGCACCACGTACATCGTCTGCGCATAGCCAAGACTGTGGCTTTCGTGGTCTTTCACAAACTCGCCTATGCCGGAAGGGTCTGAAATGGGTTTTGCCTCTCCAATAAGCTCGACATGCAAATCACGAATCAGCTGGCGCTTGCGTTTCAGCGAGCCGGTGGGCATAGCCTGAGCCTTGGCCTGGCAGAAGCTCAGAGCCCGGCGTTCGCCCGGGGTGAGTTTGCGGACCAGCGCATCATCAGCAGCAGCATTGAGCACACGCACATGTGACCAGTACTCAATATCCAGGGTTATGGTTTTGTTTTTTTCATCAAATACGGCATTGTATTTTTCGGCATACACGTTGATATCGGACTTACCGACAATCTCACGCATCTTCCAGCCGGATACATTTTTCTTGCATTTCACCACCAGGCCGGTATCAGCCAGCTGAGCCGCAAACCCCTCCAATTTCTCGTTGAATTCCTCGTAATCGGAAACGCCCTCCTCTTCTTCTCCCTGCTTCAGTTTCTTGACCTTGGGGGTGTATTTGGACCAGCGTTTTGCGACATCCAGAGGGTCACTACCCTTACCCATTTTGAGTTTATCCTCTGCCTTTTCCTTACGTTGCACATCCTTGCCCATGAGGTTGGCAAACTGCTCGCCACGGGTGGCAGCTTCCTTCAAATTCATGTTGTACACAGCTTCCGTCACGGACTCATCCTCCCTGGGCAAGGTGTAGCCATTGCCACCCTTAATCCAGCTGCGGCGCATATCGTTGCGCACGGGGAAATGCCAGGGGTTTACCTTGGGGGTATCGTGGTATAGCTCCGGATTCACCCAATCATGGTCTGCAGCCATCTCCACATCGGTGAGCAGGTAGTAATTATACATGCGCAAATCACCGTTGCCGTTGGGGTCATCCCAGGTTACGTCCATGTGATACCACTCGCCATCCAGCTCCAGAAAATTCCACACGTGGTTCATTTTCTCCGTACCATAGATACGGCGGCAATCAATCTTGAGCATGTGCATGAGCAACTGCGCCGCACTGGTATAGGCAGCGCAGACACCCTTGCCCTCCAGCACGATTTCTGCCGTGCTGTAGCAGCCCTTCGTATAGCGGGAATTATCCACCAAGGCATCATGAATTTTCTTCAATTTAAGCCCGTTGGGCATACCTTTGCTGATATTGCCGGAAATCCATTCACTACAGGTCTGGAGCACATCCTTCTCCTTGCCGACAAGCCTGCCTTCCATAGCAGAATTACGGAAGGCGGCCATGATACGGGATTCCGGAGTATGGCTTACGGTAAGGGTCACCTTATCATCATCAGCCGTTACGCCAACCTGGCCATAGATACTCGTATTGATTTTGCCCAGCCATTTACGAATCAGTTTCTCATTGACCCCGCTTGATACCGTGAACGAGCGGCTGGGCTCCAGGGAATAAGCCATGGCATATACCGCCTGATTCAGGATTTTTTCACTATCAATATCCTGCGGCATCTCATTCTTCTGGTTGAACCACTCCCCGGGAGCATTACGTGTGGAGCCCACATAAGAACGGTCCTCATCGTTCATGGCATCCCAGGCAGGAGCATCGCCACACGCATAGCCCGCAATGCGGCGTGCTTTCTGAACCCCCTCACTGCTGGCCCATACACTACCAGCCAGCAGCAGCAGCACAACAGCCACCCATCTTGCGCTAAAACCTGTCAACAATTTCATATTCGCTCTGTTATTTTAATTCTTAGTTTCAACCACACGCAGCAATACCCTGACCCGATTATCACAGGTAGTCACAACGCCTTCAATTCTCTGAATCAGTGCTGCAGCAGACTTCATATCATCTGCCGTGCGGCACAACGAACGTTTCCCGGTCTCCTTCCCGACGGCGTCCAGCAACTCCGCCAGTTCGGCCACCTGCAGGCAAAAGGCAACGCCACCCGGAACCGAAGTGGTCTCCGAGGCTGCCGGAAGTTGCAGAGCCCCATGCCCATACGTTACCAGCAGAGCATCATCTGTGCGCTCTGTCTTCCACCTGTCAAGCCATTGCTTATACCGCGGCGCTTCATCAGCGCGCAGCAAGGCATAGAACGCATCCCCGGCCGCGCTCACTTCCTTTTCTCCCACGGCAAAAACGGCAGAGTCTGCTATGGAGAGGCGCAGAGCCCCCGTATTGTTGCTCAGCAGCTGCATGGCGGAATCAGCACCAAGAGACTGGTACATCATCCTGATACCGTTGGAAAGGTGAGTCAATGCAGGCATGAGTTGCCGGAAATCCTGAAATTCATTCTCCGTGGCAGCCACGAATTCCGGTTTCAAAGTCATTTTGTATCCATCGTGCACCGCCTGAATATCGCGAAGCAAGGCCGGGATATCCAGCTCTGCCCCTCCCCGGAGCGGCGTACCCTGCAGCGTGAGCACCGCGCCTGGCTGCTCCTGGCAGGCACTTATATGGCCGGGTTCAAAATACTGACCGCGGGCATCCGCGGTGAACTCCATGTACACATCCTCATCCTGCCAGATTTTAAGCGTCTCGCCACCCTGGCAGGCGGGCATCGTCTGCTCGCACACCTGCAGGATACGCTGCACAGCCTCTGCGGCAGCAGCAGCAGTTTCACTGCCGTCTGCCAGGCGGCTGAAAACGCCCCCCAGGAATGTGGCCATATCACGATATCCCTGCAGGTTTGACTTCGCACGCAGGTTCACCAGGGCCGCACTGCACTCACCCAGGGCAACAGCCCGGGGCTGCATCATCGCATCAAACTTCTCTATACCCGCCGTACCCAGCAACGAATCAGCAGGCTCCACCGTCCAGCGCACCTCTTCCGGGTGCGTGCATATAGCGAGCACCAGGCGGTTCTGCACCACTCGCATCAGCACATACAGGCGGGCAGAGCTCAGGTTCTGCTTCACCTGCTGCTCAACATCAGCCGGCAAGCCGGCTGCATCCAGGTCAAGCTTATCGCAACGCACACAAAGGCCACGCAGCTCCCCCTGCAGCATGGGTTCCACCTCACCATTGGGCGTGGCGGGCATCATCATAGGCAACATGGAAATCGTGTGCAGCAGGCTCACACTTTCCGGGCGGCTGCTCAGCGCAAGATACACCGGAGCTACATAAAACTGCCGGGTGGCCGCAACAAGCGCATCAAGTTGTTTCTGGTCAGTTTCACGCTGCTGCGCCACTATTGCAAGCCCGGCAGCAGGCTCGGCGCGCGATGCCCAGATATCAGCAATCTGGCCTGTATTACCGGAAATCGACTCGAACAAAGGTAACAGGCGTTCCAGATCGCGGGCGGAGGCATCGCTCATGCCCAGCGCCAGTCCATCCAGACCACTCGCCATGGCCAGCATCGGAAGTTCCCTTGCCAACGCTGCCAGTTCTCTGAGCTTAAAGAAATTGCCCACGCCGCGTATGGCAAAGAAGGATTCCGTCTCCGCAGGCATGGCGGCCAAGGCAGAAAAGATGCCCGCGCGATGCTCCGGATTAACTGCATCTGAGGGTGCAACCGCAGCAGGAGGATGCTTCAGCAGCGAAACCAGAGCATCCTGCGCCCCCACCGGCGCGAGCATACCGCAGAACATGAGCATTGCAAGGACTGAGACTTTCATCACCCCGCTATTCTAGCTGTAAGTTACTCTCATGTAAAGCAAATTGGCTGACCTCAAGCCATGCAGGATAAAAAAAGCCCGGGGATTTTCCCCGGGCTGAAAAATAGAGATGGAAAACTCGCAACTTACTTCTCGCAGTAGGTGCGCACAGCGGCGGCGATACGGGCGGAAACAGCCTCGGGCTCGCCTTCCTCAGTCACGTCAATCTGCACCACCTTACCCTGGGCACGGTAGTGTTCCACCACGGGTACGGTAAGAGTCTCATAGTCCTTACGGCGCTTGGCAAAGGCCTCGGGGTTGTCATCGGAGCGCACAATCATGGCGCCACCGCACTTCGGGCAGATTTCCTCACCGTTGCGGGTGGTTTCACCGCAGGCGGGGCAAGCCTTGCGCTTGAGCATGCGGGCTTCGATGAGCTCGGCAGACACGTTGAGGTACACGACGATATCCACACCCAGCCCCATGGCGCTGAGGTTGGCATCCAGGGTTTCAGCCTGGGAAACGGTGCGGGGATAGCCGTCGAGCAGGCAGCCGCAATCCTTGTTTTCACCCAGCCACTTGGCCACGATGCCGTTCACCACTTCATCGGGCACAAACATGGCGGCATCCATGTACTTCTTGGCTTCAAGGCCCAGCTCGGAACCAGCGGCAATTTCAGCGCGCAGCAGAGCACCAGTGCTCAGGGGCTTCAGGCCATAGGTTTCAGATAGGAATGAGGACTGCGTGCCCTTGCCGGAGGCGGGGGCACCCACAAGTACGAATCGCTTGAGCGTTTTCATAAGATGTATATAGAGAGTGTTTCAGCAGCCGCAGCTGCAGGACGGGGGTATTATGCCTGTTTCATGATGAAATGCAAGCCTAAAATCAGGACTGGAGGCAGAGAGCCTCCTCTGCCAGCAGCTTACAGCCGCGCAGATCGAGCTTACCGGTGGGCAGCACGGGTATGGATTCCACAGGCACCAGGTACTTGGGCGCCCAGAGTGTGGGCACGGCCATATCTGCCAGCATGGTGCGAATGGAGGAGAGGATTTCCTTTTCCTCAGAGCTGCGCTGGTGCTGCGGCAATGCCGAAAGCAGCACCAGGGCCTCGCCCTTCTGCGGGTCGCTCACGCCGGCAATGGCAATCTGCACGGCATCTTCGGCGCTCAACCCGAAGCCCTTGGACAAAGCAAGCTCCACGCCTTCGTGCGGCACCATCTCGCCACCGATTTTGGAGAAACGGGAAAGACGCCCGCCCAGAGTAATGAAGCCGTTGAGATCCATCTGCCCGATATCGCCTGTCTTGAACCAGCCATTGTGGAAGATTTCGTTATTAAGCTCCGGGCGGCCTATGTAACCGCTGAACACATTGGCACCCTTGAACCATATCATGCCACGCTCCGTAAGGGGCAGTTCCCTGGTGTCATCATCCACATCGGTAATGCGGATGGCAATACCGGGCAGCATGGCGCCCACACCGGGGCGCACCATACTGGGCACATAGAACTTTGTTTCAGGGGAAAGTTCCAGCGCGGGCATGTTGGCTGCCACCACAGGGGATGTCTCGGTCAGGCCGTACCCTTCCATCGGGTGTACACCGCACTTGTCGATGAACTCCTTCTCCAGGTCAGGCTGCAACTTTTCAGCCCCGAGCACAAAGTAGCGCACGCTGGCAAAGGTATCGGCCTCGGCGCGGCGCAGCATGGCACGGCCAAAGGTGGGCGTGGCGCAAACCAAGGTAAGTTTGTACTTCTGGATGAGTTCGTTAAGCGTGCGTGCATCCGTGGGGTTCGGGTAGGAACACACCATGCAGCCGGTGAGCATGGGCAGCATCATGTTCACAGTCATACCGAAGCTGTGGAAAATAGGCAAGCTGGCCAGGAAGCGGCAGTCGGTCAGATCCAGACGGCAGGCGCACTGCGCTACGTTAGCCATCACCATGCGGTGCGTGAGCACCACGCCCTTGGGTTCACCGCTGGAACCGGAGGTGAAGAGCACCACGGCTTCGTCTTCCATTTTGCGGGAATCTGTCTTGTACATGGCACATATAGCCTTGGCGGGCAGTGTCTTGGCCATCAGCACATGCGATATGAGCTTGAACTTGGGAGTCTTCTGCAGCAAATCCTCCACGAGGATGAGCTGGTCTTCAGGCGGCCAGGGGAACTGCGGCAGTTTCTGCATGAACTTACGCGCCGTGATGAAGGTCTTGAGACCAGCCTGGCGCACCGTGCTTTCAAAAGCGGCAGCAGAGGTGGCATAGTTAATCATCACCGGGGAAATGCCAGCCAGCAGGCAGCTCAGCGTTGCAATAACACCGCCTGCACCGGGAGGCAGAATCACGCCGATGCGCTTATCATCACGCTTGGCCAGCATCTTGGCCACAGCCATGCTGACGCCCAGTGCCTTGAAGTGGGTCAGAGCACCGCCGGTCATGCCGTCCACAATCTCCACATTGGGATAGCGCTTCAATGCATGCACCAGATTGGTGGTCAGCGACGCATCCAGCAGAGGCTGGGCGGCAAAAAGCTCTGCGCTCTTTTCCAGCCACACCGCCATAAGGCGTTCACCTGTCTGCGGGCCGGATGCCAGTTTCGGAAGAATGCAGAATTCCTCATGACAATCAGGGTGTTCCACTTCACGGTACAGCGTCTGAATTGTGTTACCGTAAAATCCGAGGAACAGAGGAATAGGCGCAATGTGCAGACTACCCACATGGCGCAGGAAGGGTGAGGGCACGTCACTATACGTACCACGCCACTTGGCTACGCGTCCCGGCAGGAACACCACACTTTCGCCTTTATCCATACGGGCCAGAATCTGCTCTCGCACGGCTCGCGGCGTTGTGTTGCGGAAGTTGAAATACTCTACAGATGCGCCCAGCTTCTGGAAGGCTTTCATGAGCGCATCATCGGGTGCAAAGGAGGGGTCCACCAGATAGCAGACCTTGCCGTCCAGCAGCTTATGCAGGGTCTTCCCGACCGCTACAGACATGCGGTTGGGCATGTAAAAGCCCGGCTTGGCGATATTTTCTTTTCCGTGTATGATAAGATCAGACATAAAAATTCACATTCAGCGTTTCAATTCATCGGCGGCAGGGGCAAAACCGGCTGCAGCAGCGGCTTCAAGCAAGCGGCGACCTTCTGCTTCATTCTTCTCCACCCCCAGTCCGCGGAGATAGCAGCATCCCAGCGTGAACTGTGCTTCCGGCAGTCCCTGGTCAGCTGCCGTGGTGCACCAGCGTACAAACTCCTGGCGGTTGATGGTCATTCCCTCCCCCAGCGCGTACAGACGCGCCAGATTGAACTGGGCCACGGCATCCCCTGCCTCTGCCCTGGGCAACAACGCCTCGGCCTCTGCGTTCAACGCAGGCAAAGGAGCAGGCTGAGGAGCGGGTTCGGCAGGGGCTGGTTCCGCAGGAGCAACGGGCGCCGGCGCCGGCGCTGTTTTGTCGGCAGAAGCGGGCTCGACCGCTGGTGTATTTTCTTCAACCACCTGGGCAGCGGGTTCCACTCCGGGCGTCTCAACAACCAGGGGCGCAGCCTTTTCTGCAGGAATAAGATTGAGGATTGACTGCCTGGCCGACTCCCACACCGGCACAGCATGACGCTTCCAGCCCTGCACCGTTGCCTCGCGGGCAGGCGCATAACAACACACCACAGCAGACAGCGCCACTATCGCAATCAACAACACATATATCCAGATTTTCTTTTTCATATGAGAAAAACCTTTAGTATACTCTACACTTATTCTATTCTCTTGTAAAGCAAATAGCACAGCATCAGGGGGCATGGGAGGAGTTTTTTCCTCAGCAACCCGCAGAGCGACATTCGCAGCTTGTCATCATTTCATTGCGTTCTGTATAAGTTCGGCGCAGGCTGCCTTCCGTTCCCTGGTCCTTTCGTTATCTGAAGCAGAAGGCTCCTTGACAAGATCGTAGGCCGTACGGTTATGCGTATTTTTCGCATTCACCTTAATACCGGGAACGCGCAGCAGCAATTCCACCATGTCGATATGGTGACGAACGGCAGCATCCCCCAGCAACGAGTTGCCGTAGTAGTCATCTGCAGTGCTATTAGCATCTATACCAGGTATGCTCAACAGAGTCTGCACGGTTTCTGTCAGATTCAACCGGACAGCCAGACGCAGCAACGAACAATAGTATGTTGCATCTTTCGCGGTGAAATCATACCCGCCATCAGCCAATTCCCGCAGAGTTTGCGTATCCTGGCGCAGAACCGCCTCCACTGCCTGCGGCAGGGACGATGTATCGCAGCGCTTGTCTGCCAACAGTACACGCAGGCAACGAGCGCATTGATTCCTCATGGTCCACTTCAGCATCTCCGGAAGTTTGCCTGTTTCAAACTGAGGGTGCGATATCACGGCACTGAGAAGTTCGGGGGCGTCATCCTCCAGAATTCGAGTCCAGGCGTACCAGGCTAATGCCTGGTATCCGCGTTTGGCAAACAGTTTCCTCAACGGCTCCTCATTGCCGGATCTGACATATTCTTCGATGACGGCATGATTGACAACCGTTTTGTCATGCTTGATAATGAGATTGGCGCAATCCTCATGCCCATTTTTCACAGCAATGGCAAGAGGTGAACGCCGGTATCCATCAGATGGACCGACGTTAGGATCAATGCCCTCAGAACCCATCAGTATGCGTACGCAATCCGCATATCCTCTTTCTGCCGCCTGATAAAGAAGTGGCGCATGATTTGAGAAGGTAGCATTCACATCTGCATGTTCACTTTTCAGCAAGGCCGCCAGACATCCGGGTTGATTGAGCTGCACTGCCAGGCAGGTCAGATTCCGAATCCGTTCCGGGTGTTTTCTGCCAGTTCCTTTGCCAATAAGGCGGCGTACCTTATCATCATCGCCGGTCAGAACCGCCAGGGTCAAGGCACTGTCGTCGGAGCCGAACCTGGCACCAGCCTCGTGCAATTGCACGCAGCAATCCGTATGAATCTCGCGCAGAGCCCAGTACATGGGAGTTTCACCTGCATTATTCTTTACGTGCACATTGATACCGTCTGCATCAAGCAGCAATTTCATGCATTCAGCATACCCCTTGGCTGCAGCTTTATGCAAGGCTGTGTTGCCATCATTGTTTGCCTTGTTGACATCCACACCTTTCTGTTCCAGCAGCATCCTGACCGTATCGGGGCTATTGGCCGTTACAGCACAACGCAGCGGCGAAGCCCCCACACAGTTGGTGGCGTTAATATCGAAAAGCTCACTGTCAAGCACCAGCTCCACAAGCTCAGCCTTACCTGAGCGGGCACACAGCAGCAGCAGATTGTTTGCATCTTCATCCTGGAATGACTTAATCTGCGTGCCGGCTTTTTTCATGATGAGCCTCACACCGTCAACATAATTCCCTGATACGGCATACTCGAGCAGAGAGCTTCTGTTCCGGAAATATCTATGTCCATATTCTTTGGAAACCAGGCAGTCATCTACCGTACATTTTTTCAGGAGGAGCTCAAAAACATCTGTATTCTTCAAGTCAATGGCGGCAATCAGCGCAGCATGCATCATGTCACCCTGTGCGCTTCCGGCATTGATGAGTAATTCTGCAGCATCCGCAGCGCATTCATTAAGAGCCACCAGCAACGGAGTCTGACCGGCATTATCCACTGCGTCAAGCTTGATTCCCTCATGTTCAATAAGTCGCGCCACAACCGCAGTCCTGTTTTTCAAGGCCGCAATATGAAGCGGCGTATAGCCTTCATAATCGGCCAGATTGACATCTATTCCATCATGATTCAGCAAAGCATTGACATTTTTCACCTTACCCTTGCGAGCAGCCAGTTGCAAAGCGGTTTTCTTCTTCCAGCCTGCGGCATAATTGACATCTATACCGTCCACCTCCAGCAGAAGAGAGACGCAATCATCCATACCATTGCGACAGGCTTCCTGCAAGGCTGAAGAAGCGCCACTACCACACGCATTCACATTAATACCGGGCGCCTGCAACAGTACCTTAAGGCACTTGGTACGGCCTTCGCCCGCGGCACAAGTCAAAGCACTCCAGCCTGCCTGATTCAAATGATTCACATTGATTTTACCGCTCTTGATAAGACATTCCAGGGTGACAGGATGCGCATGCTGCACCGCCAGGTGCAACAGGGAGTTACCCTGCTTGTCCTGAACATCCAGTTGGCATTTGCCACTCATAATAAGGGTTTGCACACAGTCAGGATCTCCATTCTGCACCGCCAGGTGAATGGGAGTCTGGTTCTGCGCATTGCGCCGATTTGCCTGTATGTTCCCATACTCCAGCAGCTTGGCAACGCAATCGGCATGGCCGTTCATGACCGCATAATGCAATGCGGTGTTGCCTTTCGCATCCGCCATATTCGGATTCACATGTTCCTTTTGGAGCACTCTCCTGAGTATGTTTGTGTAACCCAATGCCGCAGCCAGGTGCAACGAAGTATGGCCTGAGTCCATCGGCACATCAGATTTTCCCATTCTGCGAATCAGGCGCTTTGCCGTAGTTTCATCACCAGTCACTATGGCAAGATGCAGGGCAGACCAGCCGGTATTGCTCCAGTCGGTGGCTTCTTTCAGCATCCTGGCGCATTCCCTGTGCCCACCAAGGGCAGCACAATGCAGCGCACTCCACCCGGCAGGATTGCTTTTCTGCACATTCACGCCAGCATTGATAAGATTCTTCAGCAGCGACTCATCGCCCTCCGTTGCGGCGCGGAATAATCCAACCTCTGCAAAATTGCTGGTGTAACCAGCGCGCTTCAACTGAGCCACGGGCGAGAAGTATTCAACCAGGCAACACAAACCGGCCACCAGAAGAAGAGCGCCGGAAGCCAGGCCGTACGGAAGGAACCGCGGCAATGTTCCAGCAGGGGCAGATTCAGCCAGCGCCTGTTGTTTTCTGCATTTTCTGAGCCGCCAGATACTGAATCCGAGCACGAGCAGAGCCCCGATGAAAGCGGAAAGTGATACGATGCGCCAGATAACACCATTATCTCTCAATTCATCTGTTTCATATACAGCAACCGGCTCTTCCACCTGAATCAGCTGCATAGACGCAGCAGGCGCCCATTCAGACTTACAGCATATATGGTCAATATCCTCATTAATCCATCCCCACGTTCTGGCGGCCTGCACATCAGACCGCCCGACAGAGCGGGTCGAAAAACGAAAATCAGTATAAAAATCTGAAGGAATAACCTGTCCCATCAATCGAGCCAGTTCTTCTTCTGACTTTGAAGAGAAGTATATTGCGTAAGTTTTCCCTGCATCTAACGTCTGGCTGTTAAACTTGATTCTGGCGATTTTCTCGGATTGCACATTGACCCGATTCGAGTAACCGAGAATTTTTTTAGTAAGGGCATCCACCAGCACTGCAGACATGGCAGGACTGTCAGTAAAGCGGTTACCCATGCGGATAGCTAAAGACTCAAGTTGCATTTTGGCAGGTTTCCGACCGTGGAGCCCCTGCAAGCGGATACGGGCATTCTTTTGAGCTGCAGACAGGCAGAATCGAAAGCCTTTGTAATTACCATTATCTTTTCTATCCAGATTGTTGGTGGTAATAGCGCGGATTCTTCCTGAATCGTATGCGGCGTAGAACATGCTGCTCATTTGCGTATGCGCCTTACCGCCATTCATATTACCGTTGTAGCTCTTCTTCTCAGGAGTTATGTCTGCCCCGGAAAGCGTCACCGTCTGCTTACCGTCGGCGCCTTTGTTCGTGACGGTATAGGTCTGACCCTGTTTCAGAGGAGTACGGAATGTAACACTATCCCCCGTATGGAATACATACTCTGATGCTCCGGAAATTTCGGGTCTGGCAGCAGAACCCACATGATTCATGCAACCACGCCCAGCGGTGAGCGTGGCACCACCCGTAGCGGGATCGTATCGCAGAACAAAGCCGTTGGAAAATAAATTCTGAGAACAGAACTCGCCATAGTAGACAGCCAGGACATCCTCCTTGTTCCGGGCGTCCAATGAGCCTTCCTTAACAGTGAAGCTGAAAGAAAAGTCTCCGGCAAAGAAATTACCTTTTGTCGGGACATCCAGCTCGTTGGCGGCCAGACAGACACCGACCAACGAGACAAGAGAGAACATCAATTTTTTCATAACGGTTCATTAAGATAAGAGAAGTCAGCCGGAATATCCGGTGCAGCGCGGGCACGCCTCCACCCGGTGACCGGGGGCAATTTCCACCATGGGCGGGCGTTCTGTAAGCTCCTGCACAGGGATTCCCATGCGCTGGCAGAAACGGCAGCCCTGCACGTGGTGGCGGATAGAGGGCACATGGCCGGGAATGGAAGGCAGCAGGGTTTTGCGTACATACTCACGGCGCGGCATGGCTGCCAGCAGTGCTTTGGTATAGGCGTGGCAGGGGTTGGCAAAGAGTTCTTCCACAGGAGCGCTTTCCACGATACGCCCCGCATACATGACCAGCACGCGGTCGCAGTGCTGCGCTATGACGCCCAGGTCATGCGTTATCAGCAGCGAGGAAGCGCCCAGGTCTTCGTGCAGTTCACGCAGCAGGTCCAGAATCTGTTGCTGCACGGTCACATCCAGCGCAGTGGTGGGTTCATCTGCAATAATGAGCTCCGGGCGGCATGCCAGTGCCATGGCAATGACAACACGCTGGCGCATACCACCGGAAAGAGACCCAGGATACTGGCTGGCGCAAAGAGCAGCGCTGGGAATCCTCACCCGGTTGAGGAGGTTGATAGCTTCAGTCCACGCGGCTTCTGCCGATAAACCACGGTGCAGCATGAGCGTTTCGGCTATCTGGTCACCTATGGTATGCACGGGATTAAGCGCGCTCATAGGCTCCTGGAAAATGAAACCGGCACGCCCGCCGCGCAAATCGCGCAAGCGGCGGTGAGACATAGTGAGCACATCTTCACCATCGAAGAGAATCTCACCGGACAAAATCTTACCTGTGGGCTGGGGAAGCAGGCGCACCAGGCTCATGGCGGTCACGCTTTTGCCGCAGCCGCTCTCACCCACAATACCCACGCATTTGCCGCGTGGCACCACAAAGCTGATATCATCCACCGCGCGGGAGAGTCCGCGTTCGGATTCGAACGCAACGGTCAGATTCTTGACTTCCAACAAATTTTCAATACTCATGGCGCAGCGGTAGTTTCAGCAGGCAGGGGGATTTCCAGGTCAGTTTCGGGGAAAACCTTGTCCGAGTGACGAGCGCGCATGGTCTTGGCTTTCATCCGTTCATCAATCCAATACAAGTGGCTGTCCAGCGGGTCATAGTAACGCGGCGGGCAGAAGCGGCATTCGGGTTCATCAGGCCAGCGCAACCAGCGCCACTGGGCAAAACGCCAGTATGAAGTAGTCCAGCCGGGCACCCATGCCAGTGTAGCAGCAATCAGTTGCTGCGCCTGGTGATGAGCCGCCACGGCCTCAGCTTCTGAGGTAGCAGCGCGGCAGGCCAGGATGGCACGGTCGAGCGACGGCGAGTTTGTTGCCGTGATGTTGCTCGTGCCGGGCATGGGGGTGCCGTCGTCCTTGAAGGCATACGAGGAATCAAAGAAGGGAGCAGGATCCGGCAAGGGCGGTGAGAAGCCCCAGGAAAAGATGGCAGCCTGGTATTGCTTGGATTTAACGCGGGAATACAGCACAGTATCATCTATCTGCTCCAGACGCAAATCCAGCCCGCAGCGGGCGGCTTCCTCGCGCAGAATATTCATGCAGTTGGTGTAGAGCGGATCAATACGGCTGCTGAGCACCACCTGCAGACGCGTGCCATCGGGTTTGCAGAGGATGCCGTCCGGGCCTTCCTCTGTATAACCAGCGCGCGCAAAACAAGCGCGGGCTTTTTCCGGCTCAAAAGGCAGCGCCTTGATGCTTTCATCCGTATACTGGCCAAAGCCGGAGAAATAGGAACCCAGGCGGGTATAGTCCCCACGGAACACGGTATCCAGCACGGCCTGTACATTGAGCGCATGGTGGAAACCGCGGCGCATGTGTTTCAGATTAAAGGGCGGCTGGGAGCAGTTCAGGTGGAAGCCAAAACAGTTGCGCGGCCATATATTGTTGAAATGCACACGCTGAATCAGCCCGCGGTGCACAGCATCCATTTCCAGCCCTTCGTACCAGAAATCTGCCTCGCGGGCGTTGAAGACATCCAGCTCACCCAGGCGGAAAAGTTCCCGGATCTTGGTACTTTCCGAAACAAACTGGTATACGATGTGGTCCACATTGCAGGAATAACGCGTATACTTACGCCCGGCGGCCCACCAGTCCGGCACGCGGATAAGGCTTACCTGGCGGCCCATAATCACATCATACGGGTTTACGGTGTATCCGCCGGTGGTGGGAGCTACGCGCCAGAGGTAGCGTGTGGGGTAATCCGGTCCGAACTCGGCAAAGAACGCAGTGCAACTCGCCGGCACTGAGGCATAGAAAGGCGCATAGGGACGCGCGGCAGCCAGGGTAACGGCGAGGTACTGGTTTCCGTACACCTCGATACGCGAGAAGTTTCCCATGTAATAGTCGTTGTAGAACGGCTCCACACTGTATGGAGACGTGCGTACATACAGCGACGTGATGAAATCGCGCGTTGTCAGGCGTGAGCCATCGGAAAATCGGGCTGATTCATCGATATGGAAATAAACGGTGCGGCCATCTTTGGAAACCGCCCAGCGGTCAGCCGTGCCGGGAATCAGCTTACCGGTGCCGGGGTGCAGACGTATGAGCGGCAAATCAATATCATCGTACAAATACCGGCGGAACGCATTATTGCTGTTCGGGCCGAACATGCGGAACGTACTGGGAAAAGAGCGCTGCAGGGCCAGCCGCAGGGTGCCGCCTTTCACAGCCTTGGGGCTGCCGAGTTCCGGCTGGTCCATACCATCGTGCCACTCCAGGTCTTCGGGGAGCTGGTTTTCGCGCAGGAAATGGAGATAATCCCCCTGCCCCTTGCGGCGGCACATATTCAGAAAGGAGGGCCAGGTGTTGAGGAAACGCATTTTGGCGCGCTGCTGGCGGGCAGAGCCGGGCGCAGAGGTCAGATACTGCACCATGGCAGATGTACAGGCTGCCTGGTTTTCTTCCAGATTGGTCTGCACATATTCGCGCACCCGGGCATTCCAGCGTTCGGGGAACCCGGCGAAGCCCGGCGGCATATGCCAGCGTTTCGTGTAGGTGGGCACGGGGGCATCCTGTTCAAATCCCGCCGGCATGGTCAAATCCGACGGATGCCGCCATTCCAGCCCCAGTGCGGCGCCATCGTCATCGCACCCGGTCAGCACAAAAGCCCCCAGCAGCACGGCCAGCGCAGGCAGCACACGTCGCAACAAGTTCATCATGGGGCGCTTCTTCATTATTCGTAATAGCTGTGGCGGCGGGGGTCTGTCGCTTCGCGAATGGACTCGCCGATAAAGGTGACAATCAACAGGGTACCTACCAGCGCCACGAAGGCACAGGAAGCCACCCACGGAGAGGAAAGTTTGGACAAGCCATCATTCAGCAGACGCCCCCAGCTGGCGTAGGTATCCGGCAGACCGAAGCCCAGGTAGTCCAGCGAGGCGAGCGA
>CAJGCV010000039.1 GCA_904501915.1 uncultured Akkermansia sp.
GGGTAAGCTCGCGCCAGCGAGCGCAGCCCCCGGTATTGATAAAAAATTATTGGAGCCCGTGATAACGGGTGACAGAGGGCGTCGCAACACATTGAAACCATGCATTCTGTCACCCATTTCATGGGCTCCGGCTTGTTTTTTTGTGGGAGCAGGCGCTGCGCGTGCTATCGCCCGCTTGCGCCTGCCTAACATCCTTCGCCCGATCTGCGGGCTCAAACCCAGTTATATACCAAGTTCTTCCAGGATAATCTCGCGTATCTGCGCGTGCACCTCCTCCACGGAGCCATCCGCCTCTACCCGGTGCAACCAGGGCATTTCCATGGCGGAATAAATAGCGGCGCAATCAGAAAGGAACTTTTCATTTTCGAAAGCGTCCTTGCCATTACCGCGGGCATGCATGCGCTCCTGCGAAAGCTCTATCGGAATATCCAGCCACAGCGCCACATCCGGCACGGTGGCAAAAGCCTCATTCCACTCACGGATTTCCTCCACATTGGCACCGCTTGCCCCCTGGTATGCCATCATGGAAAGGTAATAACGGTCCAGCAACACCCACTTACCCGCCTGCAGGGCAGGCTCAATCACTTCGCGCACGTGTTCGCGGCGGTCCTGCAGCAGGCAGGCAATCTCCTCATCTATGGACAGGCGGTCACCCGCCAGCGCAGCTTCACGCACGCGCATGCCCCAGGGGCCGCGGGTCGGTTCAAAACCGGTCACTACTTCAATACCGCGCGAGCGCAGATAACGGGCCAGCAATTCCACCTGCGTTGACTTGCCCGTGCCGTCAATGCCTTCAAATACAATTAATGAACCTCTTAGGTGAGGAGAATCAGATTCCATAGCGGGGTTGACCATAGCACACGCACCACGCACCTGCAAGCTTAAATTCCTGAATTTACAAAGAAAGCACGCGATGTATCCCAAAGATTACGCGCTGAATGGCTATTTACATGTACGAGGCACAATGGGGACAATTTAAAGCTTTGCTGCGTCCAAGGGGCGCATGTGCCGCACAGAAACAAGCCTTCCGGCATTCTTTTGACTTGCAAATGGAAGCATATGGTCTCATAATCAGCACGTGTCCGTCATTTGTGCTATATTCCCCCACTCAAACAACCCGGAGCGTACACTCACCTGCCTGAACCGGCTTCTGCAGCAGAGCCGGCTGCCCGACAACGTTGTCATTATCAACAATGACGCAGCAGACACCCCGGTACTGAACGAAATCCGCCATCTGGCAGAGCGCGCCCTGCCCCCCGATTCCCTGCATATTCTGCAAGCAGAAACCAACCTGGGTAATGTGGGCAGCTGCGCCCGCGGCATGGATTTCGCATTCGATACATTAAAGGCAGATTACGCCTGGGTGCTGGATGACAATACCTGGGCCCGCCCCGATACACTCCAGCAACTACTGGCAGCAGACACGCCGGAACACACAGTCCGCATCTGTCTCAGCCTTGACCCAGCCAAAAGCGGAGAACTGAGTCATCCCCTGAGCATACCTGCCGACAAACCCGGCGTATGGAAGCCAATAACCCACCGGGAGAATTTGCCGGACACCTCGCTCATCCCCTGCCGCGGCGGCGTATTCGGAGCATTATTCCCGCGCGCAGCCTGGCTGGCAATCGGAGCCCCCGGCGAAGACCTGCACTCCCAGGGAGCAGATGAATACTCCTGGAAACTGCAGCAGGCTGGGTTCACCTTTGCTACAGTTGTGAGCGCAGAGCTGGAACTACCCGCCGCCAGGAAACCACTCATTCACTATCGCTTGGCAAACCGTTCTTTTTTCTACGAGCCGGGCATAACGCCGGAGCGCCAGTACTACAAAATGCGCAACTGGGCGTGGCTGCAACGGCTGCGTGCACCGCGCAACTACCCCGCACGCCTGATTCACTGCGGGGTATACATCGTCATGGCGCTCAACGCCATGCTCTACAGCAACGAACTGACCCCCAGACGCGTATACACCCTGTTCCGCGCGCTGCATAATGGCTTTTACGGCAAACTCAGGCCCTATTAAAACGCAAAATTTCCAGACAATCGCAAATTTGTCTTTACAAACGGCTGATTCTGGCTATAATCTGCGTCCCGACGCATAAGCTTCTCAATAAAAATATAAACACATCACCGAAAAAACATCATGAAAGTTCTTTCCTCACTCGCCTCCATGAAGCGCCGTCACGCTGATTGCCAGATCGTGAAGCGCAAGGGCACGCTCTACGTGATCTGCAAGAGCAACCCCAAGTTCAAGGCTCGTCAGGGCACGACGGCCGGCACTCGCCTCAGCAAGAAAGGCGTGAAGTAATTTTACACCATCCCTGCTTACGTCGGGGAATTTGACAGAGAGAAGACCGGTGTCAGTCGCTCCGGTCTTTTTTCGTGTTTCAGACGCCATGAGCCAGAACATCCGCACCCACATCTTCCGCATCGGCAATTTCACCTTCGACAACGGTGAAACGCTCCCCGGCATCGAACTTGCCTATGAAACCTATGGGCAGCTGAATGCCGATAAGAGCAACGCCATTCTCCTCTTTCACGCTCTGACCGGCAGCCACCACGCGCATGGATTCAATGACTCCCTGCCCGAGGCCGGCGATTTCTGGCAGCCGGAAAACTTCGAAGGATGGTGGGATCGCATGATTGGCCCAGGCAAGCCACTGGATACGGAAAAATACTTCATCATCTGCATCAACTACCTGGGCAGCTGCTACGGCAGCAGCGGTCCCTGCAGCCTGGCGCCCGATGGTGAGCCCTGGGGTAGCCGGTTCCCGCTGGTGAATGCCAACGACCAGGCACGCGCACAGATTCAGCTTATCGACCACTTCGGCATTGAGCGATTCACCGTGGTTGGTCCCAGCCTGGGCGGCATGCTTTCCCTTTCCCTGGCCTCATTCTACCCCACCCGCATCAAGAATATCATCATCATCGGTGCAGGGTACAAACCCGCCATCGAACACAAACTGGATGCCTTTGAACAGATTCTGGCCATTGAGCTTGACCCTGCCTACCGCGAGGGCCGCTACCCGCTCAGTGACCCGCCACGCCGTGGTCTGGCTCTGGCACGCATGATTTCGCACAAGCTCTTCGTGAACCAGAAAGGCCTGGAAAAGCGCGCCCGCAAAGGCGTTTCCGACCGCAAGGGCATGCTCACCTGGTACACCCCCCTGCGCAACACCGAAAGCTACATGCTGCACCAGGGCACCAAGTTTGCCAAACGATACGATGCCAACGCCTACATCCGCATCATCAACCTCTGGGCCGGCTATGACCTGGCCACTTTCTCCGGGCTGGGCAGCGTAGATAAAGCCTTCCGCCTGTTTGCAGAGCACGGCATCCGCTTCATGCTCTTCTCCATCAACACAGACTGCTGCTTCACGGCACGCGATATTTCCTGCTTCCACCGCAAGCTGCTCAAAAACGGGGTGGACTCGCGCTACAAATGCATCCACTCCGTCAAAGGACACGATTCATTCCTGCTGGAACCCGAACTCTACGAAGCAGACATCAAGGCCTACCTGCAATAATTCCCCAGCCCTGCCCCACCAGCAGGGCTTTTTTTCAGCTACGGCTCATTTGCGCTTGCCACCGCGCGCTTGACATGCTATATATAGACCGTTAGTAAACTTCATCACACACTATGAAATTATCTGCACTTAAGAAGAACCGCAAGGGTTTCACCCTTATCGAGCTTATGGTGGTGATTGCCATTCTGGCGGCCCTGGCCTCCATTGGTTACGCCCCCATCATGGATCACCTCAACGACGGTGACCGCCAGAAAGCCATGTCCAACATGAAGTCCCTCCACACCATGCTGCAGGGATTCAAAACAGACCACGGCAACTACCCCTGCGACGCCACCGCTGAACGCCTTCAGGAAGAAAAGCCCGAACTGAACTTCGGCGCTCTCACGGGCGACAACTCCAACGCCTACTTCCGCCAGGTGTATTACAGCAACGCCAACGTCTCTGAAAAGCCCTTCTTTGCCCTCGTATCCTGCAATGGCCTGAATGTTGACACTGAAGGTGACGACAAGCTGGCCAACGGTCAGGCTCTTACCCGCGGTGAGAACGCCATGGCCTATGTCATGCGCAAGAACTCTGCCGACCCCAGCGTGAAGGATGCCGTGCGCGCCAGCAACGCCCCGCTGCTCATCTGCGGTATCTACCCCTCCGCCACGCCGTATGATGGCTCCCAGGTGGCTTTTGATGCTGACTCCTTCCGCGGTCACGCCTTTGTACTTTCCAACGACGGTTCCGTGAAGGACCTCGACAAGATTCTCGAAGACCAGGAGGACAAGCTTGTCATGCCCGCCAGCAAGAGCCTCTTCCCCGAAACAAAGCGTGGCAAATCCACGGCTGACAACTACACCGTGCTCAGCCCCGAGATGTAATATCTCACAAACATCTGTATAACTGAACCGCCCGCATTCCTTCCGGAATGCGGGCGGTTCAGTTAATGAAAAAACAGTTTAAAGGTCAGCACAGCCGCAGAGCTCGGCAATGCGGCATATAACCTCCTCAATGACATTGGCCGGGCAAGATGCACCCGCCGTCACGCCAATCTGCAATTCACGCTCCGGTTGTTTAAACCACAGGGGCAATGATTGCTCCACCTCTTTCTTCTGCGCGAGGTCATAGCAGCGGATGCGCTGAGGCCCCAGCAGACAATCTGCGGTGGACACAAAGAATGTGGGCACCTTTCTGGCAGCAATGTGGGCCAGGTGCGTAGTGTTGGAACTATTGTAGCCACCGATGATGAACATGGCATCCAGCGGCTTTTCCAACAAGGCAAACAGAGCATTCTGGCGGTCCTGCGTAGCGCCGCATATGGTATCAAACATGTGGAAACGGCCATCGTCCCCATCGCGTTCCACGACTGCTGCGCGCAGCATCTCCTGAATTTCGGCTGTTTCAGACTTCAGCATAGTCGTCTGATTCGCCAGTCCGATTTCTGCGAGGTGGACATCCGGGTCAAACCCGGCAGAACAACTACCACCCGAAAAATGCGCCATAAACGCGGCTTTATCCCCACGGCCATTCATATATTCAGCCACCATGCGTGCCTCTGCTGCATTAAAGACGACCAGGAAATTCCCATTACCATCCTTACCGAGAGACTGGGAGGCTGTGGCCATACTTTCCTCGTGCCTGGCCTTGCCGTGAATGATGCTGGTCACACCGGCAGCAGCATAAGTACGCACACGCTGCCACACTTTGATGACATTGCCGCAGGTACTGTCAACGAGGGTCACACCTTTCGCATCCAGCCGCTTGCGCAGCTCCACCGGCACACCAAATGCCGGCATGATTACCACATCCTCCGCCGTCAGCTCATCATAAGCGGGGTCATTCATGCGCCAGGGCAGATGCTGCAAACCCAGCGAATCCAGCTTTGCATTCACATCCGGATTGTGAATAATTTCGCCAATCAGCCAGATGCGACGCTCCTTGAACAAGCGGCAGGCGGCGTAGGCAATCTCAATAGCGCGTTTCACGCCGTCGCAAAAGCCGAATGATTCAGCCAGGAAAAGCCGGGCTCCAGGCAACTCCAGCTCATTCCCCTGCTCGCGGATACAATCCACCAGCGGGCTCTGGAAGTGAGCCAGATCCCGGGCCACCTGCTCCATCACCTCAGGCCGGCGCACATTCACCGGCCTGTTCACTTTTTCAGCTCCCATATATCAGTGCGGAATATTCAATGCTTCGTATGCGAGAATCTGGCAGCCCTTCAAATCCATCTTACCCGTAGGCAGTGCGGGAATAGTCTCCACCGGAATAATTTCGCGCGGGCACCACAAACGGGGCAGACCAACTGCCACCAGGTGGTTCTTGATTTCTTCCAATGCCTGGTTCAACTGCCCCTGGTGCACGGCAGAAAGCAACACGAGAGCCTCGCCCTTGGCGGCATCCGGCACACCCATGACAGCTACCGCACGGCCGGCAAAACCCTCCGGCAGCTGCACAAACCCCTCGATGGCATTTTCCACCACTTCGTGCGGCACCATTTCACCACCCACCTTGGAGAATCGGGAGCGGCGACCACCCAGCGTCAGGAAGCCATTCAGATCCACGTGCCCCAGGTCGCCGGTCTTGAACCAGCCATCGCGGAAAATTTCCGCATTCAAATCATCTCTGCCGATATAGCCGCTGAACACATTCGGTCCCTTGAACCAAATCATGCCCTGCTCCGAAAGCGGCAGACGCACCTCATCGTCATCCGGGTCTGTGATACGCACTGCCAGACCTGGCACCAGCTGACCGATGGTGCCGTTTTTCTCACCCGGCACATAATACGGCTGCTGCCCGGTGGGTCCGATTTTGTCCAGATTCACGCCACAAAGCGGGGTTGTCTCCGTAAGTCCATAGCCCTCGAGCAACTGCACTCCGCATTTTTCCATGAATTCATTTGCCAGGGTCTCCTGCAGTTTTTCTGCACCCACCACAAAGTATTTCACGCTCTTGTAGGTATCTGCATGAGCGCGGCGCAGCATGCTGCGGGCAAATGTGGGTGTGGAAAGCACGATGGTACACTTGTGTTTTTCAATGAGGTCATTGAGATTCTTGGCGTCCAGGGGTGAGGGGTACGTCACCATACTGAACCCGTATATCAACGGCATAATGGTAGTAAATGACAGTCCCAGGCTGTGGAAGATAGGCAGACTGCACAAAATGGGGCTGCCCGCCGGCACCCAGGCTTTACTGAGCAACTGCGCCGTGTTGGAAAGAATCATCTTATGAGTCAGCGGCACACCCTTGGGTTCCCCGGAGGAACCGGAGGTAAACAGCAACGCGGCTTCATCATCATTGCTCCGGGCATCCAGATTAAAAGTCTTAGCAATGACAGACACCGGCGCAAACCTGGCAAAAGCCACCCAGCTGGCAATTTTGGCCATACCGAGCCCCTTGAGTGTCTTGTCCAGGTGAATGATTGCCTCACCTTTGGGCCAGGGGAACTGCGGCAGCTTGCTCATGAAGGCTCTCGCCGTCACGAAATGCTTCAACCCGCCCTGGCGTACAATGCTTTCAAACGCAGGCTCGGAGGATGTGTAGTTGATGTTCACCGGCACAATACCGGCCAGGAAACAGGCTATATTGGCAATCACGCCACCCTTGCCGGGGGGAAGGATGATACCCAGACGCGGTTCTTTCACATTCTTTTTCATCCAGCGGGCAAGTGCCATGGCCACACCCAGCATCTTGCCATACGCCAGCGAGGAGCCGTCCAGACCATCCACCAGCTCCACGTCCGAATGCTTTTTCATGCTCTCCACCAGCACGCGCGGCAGCGAGCGAGCAAAAGCCGGGTTCTCGCTGTAGCGCACGTAGCAGGCTTCCATCCAGATTTCCAGCAGGCGCTCACCCGTCTGCGGACCGGGCTGCATCTTGGGCAGGAAATCCACCGTCACCCAGTCATAGTCCAGACCGGAAGTAAATGCACGGCTCACGTGGTTGCGGAAACCGCCCACAAAAACAGGCACCGGAGCAATATGAAGCGCACCCAGCTGCATCATGAACGGCATGGGCACATCAGAAATAGTGCCGATAATACTGTTCGGGCGCCCGGGAAGGTAAAGCACATCCAGCCCTTCCTGCATAAGCTGCATGAGCTTTTCGCGCAGAGAACGACTCTCGCTCTTACGGAAGTTGAACGAAAGCACCTTGCAGCCACTCTCCTCCACTTTTTTCATGACAGCCGGGGAAGGAATCAGCACCTCTTCCACCATAAATGCAATATTCTCTGCCCCGCCCATGGCATTGATAATGGCGGGAAGCGAAGTCTCATCCACTCGGTTGAGAATATAAAACGACGGCTGTGACGGGCGATTTTCAGCCCCATGGATACGTACAGTTGCCATGCGTACATTATACAGCAACATGTACTTTTGTCAATAAATCAAGAAGCAGCGGATACCGGATTGGGTATTATTTTTGCGCAGGCTGCGTTTCAGCCGGCAGCATTCCGCGCAGAGTCTTCCCCATTTCGGGAGATTGCTGTTCCACCAGCTCCACCATAGGAAGCAGCCAGGGCTGCAGACAATGCGCCGTCAGATATACACAGTTAAACACCACCACGACTGCCAGAACCTGCCGGATTACACGCGTCGGAGAAAACTGCAGCGGCAGCGTAGCGCAGCGGACATCCCACATGGTGATACCCCGGGAACGCAGCATCCACCAGCTGTACCCCATCATGAACAGGGGAAGCAAGGATACCATCATCCCCATGCCGCCGATAAATACCAGACCGGCGCGGGAAAGAGCGCGCACCACGGTCATTCTCTCCCCATTGACACAATGCAGACGAATTCCCAGCAAGGCTTTACCCGGCGTTGTCCCCAGACTTGCCACCAGGATACCCTCCAACACGACAAAGCCAATCCACATCAGCGGGCTTGAGGGCAACCAGGCAGGGGTAAAGGGAATCTGGCGCACATAGATAACGCCGAAAACCAGCAGCACATACAGCGCCATGTCCACCAGCCGGGCCAGCAGGCGCACCGCAGGCGAAGGCAGATACACCCGCACAGCACCTTCCGGCAGACCGGGTGGCGGGGCTTCGCCGGTGTCTGCTTCCGGCACAGGGGGCAACTCCGCATCGGACACCGGCTCCTCTTTTTCCTGCAGGAAATCGGCAAGCGCAGGTAACTCGCGCAGGGGCATCCACTGGTCGCACCCGGCATGCCACCCCCGGGTATCGGGTGTGAGCTCTTCCATCTGCACCAGGGAAAGCACATCCGGCACCGTAGCAGGGCCACACTTTTTCTTGTCTTTAATCCAGTAGATGTCCATATTGCCCTAAATCAATTGGAACGCAGAGCCTTGGCCGGGTCCTGGCGGGATACGACAAAAGCAGGAATAATGGCAGCGATAGTTACCATGATGAATGCCTGCAATGCCTGTCTGGCAAAGGTAACAGGGTCATACACTGCCGGCAGAGTGATTCCATGCGCCTGCATGGGGAACGGGTCCATGCCTATTTCTGCCAGTGCAGCCTGAATCTCCAGGCGGTAATACAGCACCAGAAGCGCCAGAATGACACCCAGAATGGCACCAGCCAGGCCAATGATGACTCCCTGCCAGGCAAAGATACCCATAATCTTGGACGGGGTAGCACCCAGCGCCTGCAGCACCGCAATTTCACGTTTGCGCTGCATGGACATCGTGAACATAACCGCCATGATGCAGAAGCTGGCAATCAGGGAGATGATGGAGAGCACAAAGCTCATCATCACGCGTTCATTGGCTATCAGTTTATACCACTGCTCAAAGCTGCGGGTCCACGGAGCAATATACCAGGCAAGCCCGTGGGGAAAGACCGAGGGCGAGACCTCCAGCGGGGGCAGAAGGTTCTGGATATCAGCCTCAATGCTGCCGGGGTTGTTCGGATCCTGCACGCGCACGCAGATGCCATGCACCTGGCTGGAGCCCCCCACAGAAAGGCCCATGACATCCTGGGCAATCTGCAGCGGCACATAGATGTTCGGCCCGGGCATATTCTCCGGGGTCTGGTAGATACCCACCACGCGCAAATCCATGGGCATCACCATTTCGTTGATACTTTTCACCGCCTTGCCATCTTCCTTATCGCGGTCCAACCCGGCCAGTGTGGCAGCGGTTTCCTGCCAGGTCTGCTGCTGTTCCGGGGTGAACACCTCCCCATTGCTGTGCATCTGGGCAAGCTGGAAGAACACGGCGCAGGCCTCTTTCTCGCTCTGGCGCAATTTGGAGTTATCGAACTTCAGAATATGGTTCACCACAGCGGTCAGGCGCGCGGCATCCACCACACCCCCGCCATCCGCGGAGGCTGCGCCATCGAACAGCTGTTGCACAGCTGCCATGAACTCCTTGTTTTCGTGAGTCTGCAGCGGGTTCTGAATCATGGCATAGATATCGGCCACTTCGTCCAGACTGCCCACAGGGGTAAGGTGCAGGCTGTCTCCCACTCGCAGCCCCAGGTTATTCGCCGTCACAGCGGACACCACACATTCCTGGTCCAGGCCTTCACCAAAATCAAACGTGCCCTCACGCAGCATCTCAGCCAGCGGAGCAATCTGCTGTTCATTGTGCGGTTCGATGGCGGTGAACTGCACCGTCATGCGTCCACTGGCGCTTTGAGCAAAGGCATCCCCATCCAGCTGGGGATACACACTCACTACCTGCGGCAGCTCCCGGATTTTATCCGACAGGCTCACCCAGTCCACAATATCATCCGTAAGGCTGGTGCGCTGGTAACCATCCGTCTGCGCCACGACATAATGCGGAGCAAAAGCCAGCACGCGGCTTTCCATTTCACGCTGTAACCCCTCCATCACCGACAACACCACAATGAGCACCATCACCCCCAGAGCCACACCGGCCAGGCAGATAAATGTGATGATGGAAAACATGGTACGCAGCGGGTTGAGATACCTCACCGCCAGCATCAGGCTCAGATTTCGTCGCAACAGTTTCATGCAGATGCAGCAGTATCACATATTCTCCCGCCGCGGGCAAGCCTGAATGCTGGCATGCACGCCCTGCGTCATATTTTTGACAAAATATCATCTTGCACCGTCACCAAAACATGATACAATCACAGCAAATGAACGAAAAACTGATTATTATCGGCACCGGACCTGCCGGCTACACTGCAGCCATCTATGCGGCACGCGCTGATTTGCATCCACTTGTGTTCACAGGCGGGCAGATTGGCGGGCAGCTGACCACTACCACGGAGGTTGAAAATTTCCCCGGATTCCCGGAAGGCATCATGGGGCCGGAACTCATGTTCAACATGAGCCAGCAGGCCGAGAAACACGGAGCCCGCTTCGCCTATGAAGAGGTGCTTTCCCTCACGCAGGAAGCCTGCAGCGGGCTTTTCACCGTCACTACCTCCGGCGGTGCATACCAGGCTGAAGCCGTCATCATCGCCACAGGCGCAAAAGCCCGCTACCTGGGGCTGGAGGGAGAAAGCGAACTTGTAGGCCATGGGCTGACCGCCTGTGCAACCTGCGATGGCGCTTTTTACCGCGATGTGCCCGTGTGCGTAGTAGGCGGCGGCGACAGCGCCTGCGAGGAAGCCAACTTCCTCACCCGCTTTGCCAGCAAGGTATACCTCATCCACCGCCGCGACCAGCTGCGCGCCAGCAAAGCCATGCAGCAGCGCACGCTCGAAAACCCCAAGGTAGAGCCGGTATGGAACAGCACCATTGCCGCTTACCATACGGATGACAAGGGCGAAATGAGCAGCATCACCCTCAAGAACACCCAGGACGGCACCGAAAGCGAACTGGAGGTCAAGTGTGTATTCATGGCCATCGGCCACACCCCGGTCAGCAACTTTGCCGGCGACCTGGTGGAACGCGATGCAGCCGGCTTCGTGGTAACCACCGGTGCAGGCACTGCCACCAAGACCCCCGGTCTCTTTGCCGCCGGAGACGTTGCTGATCCCACCTATCGCCAGGCCATTTCCGCTGCGGGTATGGGTTGCCGCGCCGCCATGGATGCCGAGCGTTACCTCCTCACCCGCGAATAATCTCTTCTCTTTCCGTTACCATGAAAAAGCTCATCATTCTGCCCCTTATCGCAGCAACACTGGCAGCCTGCAGTCCGGTCAACAAGCAACTGGAGGAAGCCGCCCAGCTCTTTAACTCCGGCCGCGCCAGCGACGCGGTGGTCATTTACCGTGCTGCCGCCGTGCAAGGCAACCCGGAAGCCCAGCTCCAACTGGCAAAATGCTATGACTTCGGCCGCGGTGTGGAGCAGAACCTGGAAGAAGCCGTCATCTGGTACACACGCGCCGCAGAAGGTGGTAATTCCAACGCACAGGATAACCTGGGCACCTGCTACATCTCCGGCACCGGTGTCGAAAAGAATCTTGAAAAGGCATTCTACTGGTATGGTCGCGCAGCAGAAAACGAAAACCCCTCTGCCCTGAACAACCTGGGGCTCTGCTACCGCAACGGCGAAGGCACACAGAAAGATGACATCAAGGCAGCAGCCTGTTTCCTGGCCGCAGCCGAAATGGGCAATGCGAATGCCCAGTACAACCTGGGACGCTGCTATTTCCACGGTCTGGGTGTGCCGAACGACCCGGTCATGGCACAGAAATGGGTAACCGAAGCCGCCCTCCAGGGGCATGAAAATGCCCGTCTCTTCATGGCCGATAACAACTGGCAGTAAAAATAATATCAGACATCGGCAGATTTTGAGCTTTCTCCGCATGGGCTGCGGGTGTATAATCAGGCCCATGCAACACGAGCACCAGACACCCGGCAAAACACCGTGGGGTTCCTTCTGGAGCCTTACGGTGATTCAGTCTATGAATGCCCTGAACGAAAAAGGAGTCCAGTTTCTCCTCATCGGGCTGGGAATCTGGCTGGCCATGGAGCTGCAATACTCACTCTCGGTGCTCATAGTGCTCCCCTTTGTGCTGTTTTCGCCGCTGGGCGGGTGGATTGCGGACCGCTGGTGCAAAACGCGGCTGCTGCAAGCCATGGTGCTGCTGCAAGTCTTTGTTCTGCTGGGCATGACCGCCGGGCTGTGGCTGGAGAACCTGTGGTTAGCCGTCTCCTGCTTCGGTATTTTCTGCATCCAGGCCATGTTCTTCAGCCCGGCAAAAAAAGGACTGGTCAAAGACATTGTGGGTTCTGAAAACATCGGGTTTGCCAGCGGCGTCATGGAGATTTCCACCATGCTCGCCCTGCTCATCGGGCAGATTGGCGCGCTTTACCTCATCTATACCCTGCTGCGCCTCTGGGGGCCGGATTCCGGCTGGCAGGCAGCAGCGCTGCCATGCGCCTGCTGCACCGCGGGCGCCGTGCTGGTATTTGTCATGAGCCTGTTCATGCCGCGCTACCCTGCCCAGAGCACACGCCCCTTCAGCTGGAACCTGCTGTGGTGCCATTTCTCACAATTACGTATGCTCTGGGACAATAAAACCCTCAGAAACAGCGAAATCGGCATCGGGTACTTCTGGTTTCTTGCCAGCGTCATGATGCTCATTGTGCTGCAAATGGCAGCAGAGGCCAACCCGGTTCTCAGCAAAGATGACTTCATGCAGGTACTCGGCCAGCAGAAGGATTCCGCCCTGCTCTTTGCCTGGCTCAGCGGCGGCTCCATCAGCGGCGGACTCTGCGCCTCCATCATCTGCGCCAGAAAAATACGCACCTGGGTCGCCACAGTGGGTGGCATCGGCATGACTCTGGGCTGCCTTGCACTGGCGCTGCTGCCCTACGGCACACCGCTATTCTTTGCCACACTCTCCCTCACGGGCTTTACCGCTGCCGGTTATCTCGTTCCGCTCAATGCCCTGCTGCAGGACCGCGCCGATAACGATAAACGCGGAGATGTCATTGCTGCCGGCAATCTGGTGGACTGCGGTCTGGGCATCGTGGCCGTCATCTTACAAGCTGCACTCAAAACGCTGGGTATGTCCCCCCAGTGGCAGTGCGGCATGCTGGCGCTCCTCTGCGCCGCTGTGGCTACTTTCATTATCCGCAACGTCAAGGCCTGAAAAAAAGCCCTCACCCGCGAATCTGCGCCGCGCAACGCAACAGCGCGGCATTCAAAGCCGGCTGACCATATGAACCGGCATCTCGCAGCCGCCGGATTTCTGCGCGCAGCTCATCCCCCACGCGGCGCAACCTCTCGGCCGGCACGCGTTCAGAAACCAGCTGCTGAGGCGACAACCCCGACTGCAGACGCTCCACCTGGGCTGCCCGGTTCTCAGCTTTTTCGATAGCGGGCACCAGGGTCGGCAGGTGAAGCAGGGCTGCGTCCCCGCTGTCTATCTTACGCAGCAGGTACAACACATCGTCCAGACTGTCGCACCACTCGCCATAATGCCGCACCAGGGGCGTTTCCTCGCGACGCTCCGCAGCCAGCGGCTGCTTCACATCCACCTTGTAGTATTTGAACAACGCTATCAACTCTTCCGCGCCGTAGGCATTCACCTCATTCAACCGCTGCAGCACAGGCATGAAGCCCTGCGTGATATGCATCAAATCATGCATCGTGCGCTCCAGCAGGCGCAAAGCCTCTGCGGAATCCAGGGGAAAACTACCCAGATTTTCCATAGTGGCGTGCATATACTCCAGCCTGGGGCTGAGCTGCTCTGCCACTTTCTGCCCGCTTTCGCGGTCGCTCACCGTGCGAAGCAAGCGGTCTATCTCGCGCGCATTGTCCACCAGGCGGGCACACTGTTCCTGCAGTGTTTCGGCATGCTCCGCCTGCCCTACCGCAACCGGCAGAGCACTTACCAGACAAGCACCCCATATGTAGCGCAGATAACTCATGCGCATTCATTGTAACGGGCAAAAGCCCTCCTGTCAAGGGGAGAATAAAAAACAGGATGCGCAGCATTTCGCCACACACCCTGTTATTTATTGATAGTCTTTATCTTTAATGACCACTCAGCGTGGTGATGTAGTAACCGGCGATAACGGCGGTACCAATCACACCTGCCACGTTCGGGCCCATGGCGTGCATGAGCAGGAAGTTAGTGCGGTCAGCCTGCTGGCCCACATTGTGGGACACGCGGGCAGCCATCGGCACGGCGGATACACCTGCGGAGCCGATGAGCGGGTTGATGGGGTTCTTGCGCCAGCCGGGAACCAGGTTCATAAGCTGGGCACACACCAGGCCGCACACCGTAGCCACGGCAAAGGCCACCACACCCAGCAGAATAATCATGAGGGTCTGCGGCTGCAGGAAGCGGGCACCCTGCATGGTGAGCCCCACAGAAACACCCAGCATGATGGTGGTGATGTTCATGAGCTCATTCTGGGCGCAGCTGACGAGACGCTCGGTCACCTGGCATTCGCGCAGGAAGTTACCCAGCATCAGCATACCCAGCAGCGGGGCAGCATCCGGGCAGAGCAGAATGGTAGTCAGCGTCACCACGAAGCAGAAGAACAACTTCTCGCCCTTGGATACCTGGCGCAGGCTCTTCATCTTGATCTTGCGCTGGGCTTCCGTGGTGCAGAGCTTCATGAACGGCGGCTGAATCAGCGGCACCAGTGCCATATACGTGTAGGCAGCCACAGCAATGGCACCCAGCAGTTCCGGAGCCATCTTACTGGCCAGGAAGATGGAGGTGGGGCCGTCAGCGCCACCGATGATGCCGATAGCCGCCGCCTGCCCCTTCGTGAAGCCGAGGCCCACAGCGCAGAGGAAGGTCATCGCCACACCACCCTGGGCAGCAGCGCCCAGCAGCAGGGACTTGGGAGAAGCCAGCAGCGGACCGAAGTCCGTGAGCGCACCCACGCCCATGAAGATAAGGGCGGGGAAAATCTCGCACTTGATACCCAGGCCCAGCCAGTCAAACAGGCCACCCTCAGGCTTCAGAACGAGGTACTTCTTGGCAGCCTGGCCGGTTACCTCCAGCTTGCCCTTACCCACAGTCTTCACCTCCATGGTTTCAGCCATGGCGGCATCGTACTCAGCAGCCACCTCCGGGGCGAGCCCCTCAGTGCTCTGCTTGGCAGCAGGGTCGGTATATTCTGCCAGAGTAATGGAGAGGAAGCCAACGTCCTGCATTGTGGAGCGTGCCACCTTTCCATCTTCAATGGCGACCACTTCGCGCTGCGCCTGGGTAATGACCATGCCGTTGTCCGGAATGTTGGCGATGAGGGCGCCGAAGGCAATCGGCACCATCAGCAGCGGTTCAAACTGCTTCACCACACCCAGATACAGCAACACTGCCACAACACCCCACATCACATACATCTGCCAGGACATCTGGTAGATGCCCATGCCGGAGATGAAGTCCGCGAAGGAATTCAAAAGTTCTTGCATATCTGATTATAATGCGTTGTTAGAGTCCACCTCTGCACCCGGATAGGGCGCAGAGCCTGCATAGCAACTTAACCAAGGTAAGCCAGAGTCTGACCCTCAGTCACGGTGTCACCGGGCTTCACGGTGAAGGAGGTCACGGTGCCGTTGGCGGGGGCGTAGATAACGGTGTTCATCTTCATGGCTTCCACGGTCATCACCTGGTCGCCTTCCTTCACGGCAGTGCCGGGCTGTACGTCCAGAGAAACCACCTTGGCAGCCAGCGGGCTGGGAATGGGAGTGCCGGAACCGGCTGCAGCAGGAGCGGGAGCAGCAGCCACGGGAGCGGGGGCAGCCACAGGAGCGGGAGCCACTACGGGAGCAGCCACAGGAGCGGGGGCGGGAGCACCGGCCACGGGGGCGCAGCCACCAACGGTTTCAACAGTTACATCAAAGGTCTGACCGGCAACAGTAATACGGAGCTGTTTCATATTGTTATTTTCTATTTTAGTTGTTTTTGAAGTTTGTTTGGGTGGGGTGTGCGTTTTATCTCAGCGCACGGGAGAATTGTTCATAGCAGCAGCGCGGCCGCCCTGCCCGTAGGTGGTGTCAACCGGCTTAATATCCAGAATGCGAGCCTCATTGCCCACAGTCACCTTGACGGCGGCGGCAATGGCGGCAACGACCTGCGGTGTTATACTGCTCTGCGCGGCATCATAAATACCAGCGGCAATAGCTGCCACCTGGGCGGGCGGCAGTTCCGGCGCCACCGCGGGGGCAGCCACCGGAGCAGCAGGCATGGCTGCCTTGGCAGCCTCGGCCTGCGCCTTGCGCTTGGCATCCAGACGCTGCGCCACAGCTCCTGAAATCGTCAGCATGACGCTCAGGAAGCCGAGGCAGATAATCACCACACACATACCGGTCACCTGGTAGATGACGGCATCCATATCGAGTGCAGCGAGTGTCTGTATCATTGTTTATTTGGGTTTGTGAAAATTACAGAGGCATGTTGCCATGCTTCTTGGCGGGGTGGCTCTCGCGCTTGCTGAGCAGGGTGCGCAGGGTGAGCGCAATGCGGGCGCGCGATTCTGCCGGGTTGATGATATCTGTCACCTGGTCAGAAGCGGCGGCGGCGTAGGGATTGGAGAACGCTTTCTCGTACTCGGCCACCAGCTCCTGCTGGCGGGCAGAGCGGGCGGCGGCATCTTCGATACCCTTGAGCTCACGCCCATAGAGAATCTGCACAGCACCGGCAGCTCCCATCACGGCGATTTCGGCGCTCGGCCAGGCAAACACGGCATCAGCCCCAAGGCCCTTGCAGCACATGGCGATGTAGGCACCGCCGTATGCCTTGCGCATGATGAGGGTCACCTTGGGCACAGAAGCAGAGGAATATGCGTAAATCATCTTGGCACCGTGGCGGATGAGACCGCCGCGTTCCTGCTGCTTGCCGGGCAGGAAACCGGGCACGTCCACCAGGTTCACCAGCGGAATATTGAAGGCATCGCAGCAGCGGATAAAGCGGGCGGCCTTATCAGAAGCATCAATATCCAGGCAACCGGCCTTCACGGCAGGCTGGTTGGCAATGATACCCACCACCACGCCGCAGATGCGGGCAAAGCCCACCACCACGTTGCCGGCAAAGCCTGCATGTACTTCCAGGAATGAGCCTTCATCCACCAGACGGGCAATCACCTTCTGCACATCCAGCGGGGTGTTGTTGTTGTCCGGGATGATGTCGTTCATTCCCTCATCATCCGCAATATCCAGCGGGACGGAGAGATCATGCGGAGCCTCCTGAGCATTGTTGGACGGCAGGTAGGTCAGCAAACGCTTGGCAATGGAAATGGCCTCTTCATCCGTACGGGCTACAAAGTGAGCATTACCGGAAACAGTGGCATGCACGGCAGCACCGCCGATTTCTTCCATGGTGCACTTCTCATAAGTCACCTGCTCAATGACCTTGGGACCTGTGATGTACATACCGGCCGCACCGCCCTGGCGAATGATGATGAAGTCCGTCAGCGCCGGAGAGTAAGCAGCACCGCCGGCACAGGGGCCGAGAATGAGCGAAATCTGGGGCACCACGCCGGAAGCAGCCACGTTGTTATAGAACACATTGCCGAAACCGGTCAGAGCTTCGATACCCTCCTGAAGACGGGCACC
>CAJGCV010000040.1 GCA_904501915.1 uncultured Akkermansia sp.
ATGTACAGTACCCATGGAAGGTGTTTTTTTTAGAGCAACACCAGCATACGTTTTGCTGGTGAAAAAATCAACCTTCCATTTTCTTTGCCCTGATTTTTGCTATTTTGCTACCATTTGAAAAAATCTTTGGGACACATGTGGCTTAATTTCAACATATCGCGCAAGTCGTAACATTAAGCTTGATTTTTAGCGTCCGACAGGTAGAATAAAAGAAATCCACAAAATCATCAACCATGAAAGTACTCATTACCGGCGGCGCCGGATTCATCGGGTCTCACATTGCTGAGCATTATCAGGGTATTGCAGAGGAAGTCCGCGTGCTGGACAACCTGCGTACGGGCTACAAGAAAAATCTTGACGGTCTCAACGTGACCTTCATCGAAGGCTCCATCACCGACCGCGAACTCGTAGCCAAGGCAGTGGAAGGCGTAGACTACATTTTCCACATGGCAGCCATGGTTTCCGTGCCGGAATCCATGCAGAAGCCCCGCGAAACGGTTGACCTGAACGTGAACGGACTGCTCACCGTACTGGAAGAAGCCAGCAAGGCCGGCGTAAAGAAGGTGGTACTTGCCTCCTCGGCTGCCATCTATGGTGACAACCCCATCGTTCCCAAGGTGGAAACCATGTACCCCGAGCCCAAGAGCCCCTACGGCATCACCAAGCTTGATGGTGAATACTACATGGAAATGTTCCGCACCACCGGTCAGGTGAACACCGGCTGCTGCCGCTTCTTCAACGTGTTCGGGCCGCGCCAGGACCCCAAGGGTGCCTACGCTGCCGCCGTGCCGATTTTCATGGAAAAGGCCATCAAGGGCGAAGACATCACCGTATATGGTGACGGCGAGCAGACCCGCGACTTCATCTATGTGAAGGACATTGTGGGCGGTCTCACCTTCGTGGCCGAGCACCCCGAGGTCACGGGCGTATATAACGTTGGTTACGGTGGTCAGATTACCATCAACGACCTGGCTAACATCATCATTGACGCCGCCGGCTCCACCTCCAAGGTAGTGCACCTGCCTGAGCGCCCCGGCGATGTGAAGCACTCCCGCTCCTGCGCCGACAAGCTGCGCAATGCCGGCTGGTCTCCCAAGTACACGCTTGAGGAAGGTCTCAAGACCACCCTCGAATACTTCAAGAGCGTGACCAAGTAAATCTCCGATTCCCAGACCGGGGTTCCTTGCCGGGAACCCCGGTTTTTTATTATGTTTGAGAATTTCCAGCCCCGACTTAAAGCAGCCGACCTGAAAAAGCTGGCAATCGAACGCCTTGCAGAGCTGCAGGCCGAGGGGCAGGAGCTGCACCCCGTCCTCAATTCCAGCCGAAAGCTGGCGGTGCATTTCTGGGGTAGCGCATGGATGAAGCAGCTCGCCCTCTGCGAATCAGGGGGTATGTGTCTGGCTCCGGGGCGCACCCTGCTGCGGCACGGCTGTGTGCTGGATGTCCGCATCACCCGCGGCTGCATCACCGCGCTGGTAAGCGCAGATGAAGCATATGAGGTTGAGCTGCATATCTCACCGTTGGAAGGAGAACATCTCGAAGCCCTTTCTCTCCGCTGCGGGAACCAGATTAACTCCCTGCTCGCTCTGCTCGAAGGGAAGGTGGATTCCGATGTACTTAAGCAACTCTGCCACCCCGAGGAAGGTCTGCTACCCACCCCGCAGGACTGGCGCATGCGCTGCACCTGCCCCGACTGGTCGGACCCCTGCCCCCACGCTGCAGCTGCCATTTATGCAGCGGGCTGCCTCATTGATGCAGACCCGAAACTACTCTTCACCCTGCGCAGCATCGAGCCTGAGTCTCTGCTCACAGAGCCTGCGCAACCTGTCGAACTTGACACGGATAAATTATCCTCCCTGTTCGGCATTGATATCGACCTGCATCCCGCGGAATAAGCGAGATTACCCCGATTTTCCTGCTTGCCATGGGTGGCTCTTTGTGATAATCTACCGGATAGTACCAAATGGTATCGAATCAAGTTATGCGTAAGAACATATTTCTTCATTCCATACTGGCAGCGCTGACCGCGGTAAGCATCACGCTGGCGAGTGGCGACATCCCCTCTTCCAAACACCCGGCAGGCAAGGCTACAGCCGCCCAGAGCGAAGACTCCTTCACTCTGGGTAACAACCTGCTTTCCGCATCCTTCCAGTGGAAGGACGGCGGCGTGCAGTTCGGCGGCCTGAAAGGGCCGGACGGCACCGAACTACTGCAGAGCGGCGGGCCTGTATTCACCCTGAAACTGGCCAACGGTCAGGAGATGAGCTCCACTGATATGAAGGCCACCAAACCAGAGCTTGCTGAGCTCCAGCCCGACAGCAAGTCTCTGCGCACTGCGGCTCAGCTGCCGGGCCAGGCCATCTCCGCCACATTCACGGCTCCGGACGGCACCTTCAGCATCGACTGGAAAGCCGTGCTGCGCGAAAACTCACACTACGTGCGCCAGGAATTCACACTGAAAGCCAGCGATGCACCCGTCCCCTTCAGCAGCATCACCGCTCTGCAGGTGGTGCCCACCGAGGCCGGCGGCATTCCCACCATTTCGGGCAACACCACCCACGGCACAGTGGCCATTACGGACAAGATGTTCATGGGCCTTGAGACCCCCATGTCCGTCATGACGGTCGGCCAGCACGGTGCCGCTCTGGAAGACACATGGAGCCCCGAGAGCTGGACTCCCGGCATGTTCAGCAACGTCTTCAACATTCCCGAAAGCTTCCACCCCGTCTACGGCAACAAGTATGATGCCAAGAACGGTCCCATGCTGCGTGACCTGCTGGCGGCTGAAGGCCCCGTGAACTTCATCGAACCCGGCGAGCTCAAGGTTGACTTTGAGTACGAGCGAGGCAACCACCGTCTCAATATTGTAGGTGTGCAGCTCGTCACCACCGCCGGTCAGGTCATTGCAGAGGACATTCACCCCGGTTACACCGGCCACAAGTCTGAAAATGCTGAATACACCATGGCGGTTCCCGTAGCCGGCACCTACCACCTGCGCTACTGGGTCCAGAAACAGACCGAACCCGTAACCAGCTGCGGTCGCATTTCCCTCTCCCTGCCCATGGGCAACACCGAGGAAGCCACCGCTTCCATTCCCGAGGACATGGTTCGCGGCTCCTGGGTGCGCAAGACCAATCTGACTAAAGAGTCTCCTTGGAAAGTGAGCTCAGTCATCGGTCTCTTCCAGCCAGGGCAGCAGCGCCGTTCCTTCCTGCGCTACATCGAGAGAGAAAGAGCAGTCCCCTATCGTCCCTTCGTGCATTACAATGATTGGTATGAGGTAGGTATTACCCGCAACTTTGAGGCAGACCCGAAAAAGCGCAGCAGCGAAGAGATTTCCCTGAACATCATCAACACCTGGAAAAAGGAACTCTTCGAAAAGAGAGGTGTCAAACTTGATGCTTACATACTTGACGATGGCTGGGATGATTTCAACAGTCTGTGGGACTTCCACGTCGGTTTCCCGAACGGCTTCTCAAAGATTAACGAAGTGGCCACCAGCATGGACTGCGGCATGGGCACCTGGCTTGGGCCGGTAGGCGGCTACGGAGCAGCTAAAAACATGCGTATCGGCTATTGGAATAAGACACACCCGAACAACCGCATCGCCAATTTCGAGCTTTCCAACCCCGAATACTTCAATGCTTTCGTGGAACGCTGCTCGGATATGGTGAAGAACTATAACATGCGCTACTTCAAGTTCGATGGCATTTCCACCAAATTCCATGCCAAAGGACCGGGCGCCCTGGAAGACAGCGAAGGCATCCTGAACGTGCTCACCGCCCTGCGCGAAGCTCGCCCCGATATCTACCTCAACACGACGGTAGGCACCTGGGCCAGCCCGTTCTGGTTCCACTACTCCGACTGTGTATGGCGCCAGGAAAATGACTTCGACCAGGTCGGCAACGCCGGCGATGCCCGCGACCGCTGGATTACCTACCGCGACCGCCTGGTACATGAGGTATTTGTGGAAGGCGCTCCGCTCTTCCCGATTAACTCCGTCATGGTTCACGGCACCATCATCACCAAGAATGGCCCGCCCCGCGTGATGAGCAAAGACCCCGCCAACTGCGTGAAGGAAATGCGCACAGCCTTCGCCAATGGCTCCAGCCTGCAGGAGATTTATGCCGACTCTGACCTGATGAACCAGGAAGGCGGCGTGCTCTGGGACGAACTGGCCCGCTGCATTGCCTGGGTTCGCCGCAACGCCGATATACTGGCCGATACGCATTGGGTAGGCGGCAATCCATGGGATAAGCAGAAACAGGATGGCGATATCTACGGCTGGGCGGCCTGGTCTCCCGCCAAGTGCACACTGACGCTCCGCAATTCATCCAGCAAGCCGAAGGCAATTACTACCACGCTGCGTAAGATGCTTGATGTTCCACCCACGGTAAATGGTGCCATTGTGCTCCGCAGTTCCTTTGATGACCAACGCAAACTCGTCGGCATCATGAACACTGCAGTGGACGTGGATACCCCCATCAGCATCACACTCGACCCCCTCGAGGTTATTGTGATGGAGGGCGGTGAAACGAAGTAAGCCTCAAACAAAATAACACTCCTGAGCCGGCATCTTCAACGATGCCGGCTCTTTTATCTTCCCATCCAATATGACACAGCCTGTGTTTTTTGCTTGTCTAATCTGGAATGATTCGATATAATACAGCCAACAAAAGTTATGGCTATCTCTAAAACAAGTTCAACCCGCAGCATGGCCACCAGTCTGGTACGCAAGGCAGGAGTACGCATGACCCAGCAGCGCCGAGCCGTGCTGGAGACCATCCTGACCTCGCACGACCACCCCACTGCAGCCATGATATTCGAGCGCACCAAGGCACACATGCCGGGCATTTCACTGGCCACAGTATACAACTGTCTGGAAACCATGGCGGAAACAGGCATTATCAATCACCTGAATTTCGACAACGGACCCTCCCGCTTCTGCCCGAATCTGGAGCCGCACGTACACTTGCTGGATGACACCAGCAACCGCGTGCTGGATGTGCAGTTGAAACCCGGTCTGCGCCCGGAAGACGTATTTGAATTGCCCGAAGGTACGTGCGTGACACGCATGGACGCTTGCCTACACGGCAATATTCCTGTATAATGCCCGCCGCAATGAGCCTGGTCATTAAAAATCTGCATGCGCGCGTGAAAGATGGCGCGCCGATTCTCAACGGCATCAACCTGGAAATCCCCAAGGGCGAGGTACACGCCATCATGGGGCCCAACGGTTCCGGCAAATCCACTCTTTCGAAAGTACTCTGCGGTCACCCGGATTACGAAGTAACCGCTGGCAGCGCAGAGCTCGACGGGCAGGATTTGTTTGCCATGAGCGTGGATGAACGCAGCCGCGCAGGGCTCTTCCTGGCATTCCAGTACCCGGTGGAAGTACCGGGCGTGACCAATGCCAACTTCATGCGCGCGGCACTCCAGGCACGCCTGCCCAAAGGCGAGGAAATTGACGCCGTAGGCTTCTACAAAGAACTGCGCGGCAAGATGAAGCAGCTGGGCATGGACCCGAAATTCACCGCTCGCGCCGTAAACGAAGGATTCTCCGGCGGCGAGAAGAAGCGCAACGACATTCTGCAGATGATGATGCTCAACCCCAGCTACGCCATTCTGGATGAGACGGACAGCGGACTGGACGTGGACGCCCTGCGCATTGTTTCTGAAGGCGTGAACGCCATGCGCGCACCTTTCCGCAGCTTCCTGGTCATCACGCACTACAAGCGCCTGCTCGACTACATCCGCCCGGATGTGGTGCACGTGCTCTACAAGGGGCAGATTATGCGCACCGCCGGCTTTGAGCTTGTGGAGCAGATTGAGGAACGCGGCTTTGATTTCCTGAAAACTCCGGAGGCCTGAGATGGACGAATCACCGTTCCAGATGGATACCCGCGGCGCGTTCTCCATGCCGGAGAACCACAAGTTTGACGCCGGCTACGGCCTCACCGAGGAAACCATCGACTACATCTGCGATGCCAAGGGCGAGCCGGACTGGCTGCGCCAGTTCCGCAAGGATGCCCTGCGCAAGTTCAACGAAATGCCCATGCCCTGCCACTGGGCTCCGGAAGGCATCAGGAATGTGGATTTCGAGAACTTCCGCTATTACCTCTCGCACGGCGCTACCCCCAGCCGCAGCTGGGATGACGTACCGGACGATATGAAGCGCACCTTCGAGCGCCTCGGCGTGCCGGAGCAGGAACGCGCATTCCTGGCGGGCGTAGATGCCCAGTACGACTCCGAGACCGCTTACACCAACATGCGCGAAGAGCTGCAGAAGCAGGGTGTCATCTTCGTGAACTCCACAGAAGGGCTCAAGGAATACGAGCACATCTTCCGCCCCTGGTTCGGCAAGGTCATTCCCGTGGGCGACAACAAGTTCTCTGCCCTGAACCACGCGGCATTCTCCGGCGGCTCGTTCATCTATGTACCCAAGGGCGTGAAACTCACCCAGCCGCTGCAGGCCTATTTCCGCATCAACTCCGAAAGCATGGGGCAGTTCGAGCGTACCCTCATCATTGCCGATGAAGGCGCGGAACTCATGTACATGGAAGGCTGCACCGCCCCGCAGTACGACAGCGCTACCCTGCACTCCGGCGTGGTGGAACTCGTGGCTCTCAAAGGTGCCAAAATCCAGTATGTCACCGTGCAGAACTGGTCCACGAATGTATACAACCTCGTTATCCAGCGCGGTCTGGCCATGGAGGATGCCGAAATCCGCTGGATTGACTGCAACCTGGGCTCCGGTCTCACCATGAAATACCCCGCCGTGGTGCTGCAGGGCCGCCGCGCCCGTGGCGAGGTGGTCAGCATCTCACTGGCACACAGCGGCCAGCTGCAGGACACCGGCGCACGCATGATTCACGCCGCGCCCGAGACCACCTCCAACATCGTGGCCAAGTCCATCTCCATCGGCGAGGGGCGCGCCAGCTACCGAGGTGAGGTCAAGGTGCTCAAAGGCATGAAGGGCTGCAAGAACAACACAGAATGCGATGCCCTGCTCATCAACCCCGCCAGCCGCACCGATACCTACCCCGCCATCACCGTGAACGGCAACGCCAGCGCCGTGCAGCACGAAGCCTCCGTCTCCCAGGTGGATGAGGAGATGCTCTTCTACCTGCAGCAGCGCGGTCTCACCCGCGCACAGGCCATGAGCCTGGCCGTGAATGGCTTCATCAACGACCTGGTCAAGGAATTTCCCATGGAATACTCCGTGGAGCTCCGCCGCCTGATTGACCTGGAGATGGAAGACTCCATCGGCTAACCCCCCAGCACCGCATACCACCATGGATTTTCCCGATAGCATGAGTATTGAAGAAGCCTTTGCCAGAGCCGAAGCAGAGGCGAAGCTGGCCGCAGCCCTCAAGGAAAGCGAAGAGCGTTTTTCCAAAGCTGAGCTCCCCAACCGCCTGAACGAAGACTGGCGCTTCGGACGCCCGCACAAATACGCCCAGGAATTTGCCCAGCGCCTGAATGCAGGCACCGCGCCCGGCGGAGAAGCCTGGGTTGATCATGACCAGGGCTGCGCAGTCCGCCTCAACGAGGAGGATGAGGACCTGCGCCAGACCGAGATGCTCATGCCCACCATCGGCTCCGATGCCCTGCTCTCACAGCATCTGCAGCACTTCGGCACAGGCTACGCACTCTATATCGAGGAAGACACCAAAGGCCCCATCCGCCTGAGCTACGAAAGCGCCAGCACACTTGTCCCCTCCACTTTCATCATGGTCGCCCCCGGAATCAAGGCCGAAGTGGAGATTACCTACGCATGCATGGAAGGCGGGCTTATTTTCGGCACATGCAACATTCAGATAGCCGAGGGAGCAGAGCTGAAAGTAAAATCAAGCGCCACAGGCACCGGGCGCTGCATGCTCATTAACAACATCCAGAACATGGGCGGTAAAGTACGCCACCTCACCAGCTTCGATGGGCTGGAATGGGCACGCGAAGAAACAGTGGCAGAAATCTACACCCCACAATCTGATATTCAGCTCTACTCTGCCAACAAGCTCGGAGATTCTGCCGTGCTCGACCAGCATACGAAGCAGATTCACCACGTGGGCGGTGCCACCAGCAACCTGCTCTATAAAAACGTGCTCGATGGTAAAGCCACCGCCACCTTTGCGGGCAATATCTATGTAGCTCCCGGGGCTCACCATACAGATGCCTACCAGAGTAACCGCAACCTGCTGCTCAGTGAAGATGCCACAGTGAACTCCCTGCCTGGCCTGGAAATCCTGGCCGACAAGGTACGCTGCTCGCACGGCAGCGCCTCCGGTCCCATAAACGAAGAGCAGCTCTTCTACCTCCTCTCACGCGGCATCCCGGAAACCGATGCCAAGCAGCTCATCTCCACTGGCTTCCTGGCGGAAGCGGTGGATAAATACGAGGCATAAACCGCCACGTGCCCATTCGTTTCGTATGCATTACTCAGTATTCCTGCGCCTCCTTCCGCTAGCGTTCGCCGCTTTTTCCTTTCCGCTCAGTGCGGAATCTGCCCCAGTTGCCATCATTCCCCAGCCCCTCGTGCTCGAACAGGCAGACAACGCGCCCGGCTTCCAGCTGCGCGATGGCATCCGCGTGCATTACTCCGTCAGCCGCAGTGAAATGGGGCGCGCCGCTATCCGCGCCCTCATGGCAGCCGGATTCAACGTACTGCCCGAAGAAATGCAGGGAGCGCTCGAGGTGCACCACATCGACAACGCCAACCCGGAAGCCTATACACTCAGCGTCAGCGCAGAGGGAATCCGCATAGGCGCGGCTTCACACTCTGCCCTGTATGCAGCAGCGCAGACCCTGGCCCAGGCGGTGCAGAATGGTATCATCCCCGCCATGCGGGTGGAAGACGCCGCAGCTCTGCAGCACCGCGGCATCATGCTCGACCCCTGCCGTCACCCCATCAGCGTGGCAGATACAAAGCGCATTCTGGAGCTCATGGCTCGCTACAAACTCAACACCCTGCACTGGCACTTGTGCGATGACCAGGGCTGGCGCATCGAGATTAAGAAATATCCCCTGCTCACCGAAATCGGCAGCAAGCGCAAGGAAAGTTCCTGCTGGATTGACCAGAAGAAGAAGGACGGCAAACCCGTCGAATTCCACTACTCCCAGGACGACATACGCGAGGTGGTGGAGTATGCCCACAGCCTGGGAATCACCGTCATCCCCGAAATCGAAATCCCCGGCCACGCCAGCGCCGCCGTCACCGCATACCCCCAGCTTGGCAACCAGGATTGCCCGGATTTTGCCCCCGAAGTCATCACCGGTTGGGGCGTATTCCCACATGTCATGGGTCCCAATCCCTTCACTTTCCAGTTCATTGAAGACGTGCTGGCAGAGGTATGTGAGCTGTTCCCGCGTGCACCCTACATCCACATCGGCGGCGATGAAGTGCCCCGCGACCAGTGGCAGAAGAGTCCTGCCGCGCAGGCTTTCATGAAGGAGCACGGCTACACCCGCGAAAGCCAGATTCAGGACCACTTCACCCACTTCTGCGCCCAGGTGCTCCGCAAACACGGCCGCCGTATGGTCGGCTGGGATGAAATCATGTGCGCCCCGCAGCTCCCGCAGGACGCCGTAGTCATGGCCTGGCGCGGCATGGATCACGCCCGCATCGCCGCCCGCCGCGGCCACCAGCTCATCCTCTGCCCCATTCACGCTTTCTACTTCAATTTCCCCTACGGCAAGAACCCGGCGGATTCCTTCTACTCCGGTCTCACCGGCTTCAACAACATCGACTGCGCCCACGTGATCAACTTCGACACCTCCGTCCCCGGCAACCAGGTCATCGGCATGCAGGCCAACCTCTGGAGCGAATGCATCCCCAACATGCAGAAACTGGAATACATGCTCGTTCCCCGCATCTGCGCTCTGGCTGAGCACGCGTGGCTCTACGGCACTCCGAACCGCCCTGATGCCGCCCACTTCACCCGCCGGCTCCAGGCTCACTACCCGTACTTTGATTCCCTGCGCCTCAACTACCGCAAGGAAGACGGCTCTCCCAGGTTGCAAGCAGTGCAGCAGTAATCCATACCGGGGAACTGTTCAGAAATATCTACAGTACTTTTTCCATTTCAGGTAGCTATGTTGAAGCTTGCCATATCCTGAGTTTTGAGGTACAATGCGCCGCACATGAACGCAACGCAGATTCGGCAGGTACTGGAAGAAACCGGGGTGAATCCCTCCAAATCACTGGGGCAGAATTTCCTGGTGGATGAAAACATTGCCCGCTGGATTGTCTCACAACTCGAAATTGAACCAACGGACTGCGTGGTGGAAGTAGGCCCGGGCACCGGGGCACTCACAGAACACATGGCACCGCTGTGCCGCAAGCTGATTCTGGTGGAGTTTGACGCCCGCCTGGCCGAATACCAGAAAAAACGCTGGGCAGATACACCGCATGTGGAAGTGCACCATGCCGATGGTGCCAGCTGGGACCCCCGCCCGCTTTTTGCGGAGCAACCGGTAAAATTCATGGGCAATCTGCCCTACTCTGCCGGTGGCGCCATTCTCGCCAATTTCCTCACCTCGCCCTGCGCTGTCTCACGCGCCGTGGTCATGCTGCAGAAAGAATTCATCGACCGCATTCTGGCTCAGCCGGGAGATGAGGCATATGGGCTGCTCTCGCTTCGCATCCAGATGGACTGGGTGCCCAGGGCGCTCAAGACTGTGCCGCCGGAAGCCTTTAACCCGCGCCCGAAGATTGACTCGACCGTCATGCTGCTGACCCCGCGCGACCCGCGCAGTCTGCCGCCGTATGACCACCGGCTCATGGATGAACTGATGCGCCGCTGTTTTGCCCAGCGCCGCAAGCAGATGCACAAGCAACTGCCGGAAACACCCGCCTGGAGCGAGGTTTCGGCTGCGCTTGGCATTTCCCCCACCGCCCGACCGGAGGAACTCGGGCTGGAGCAATGGGTGCGCCTCACCAATGCCTACGACCCGCACCCACTGGCCGCCGTGGCGCAAAAGGATGATGAGCTTTTCGATGTGGTGGACGAGCAGGATAATGTGCTGCGCCAGGCCCCGCGCAAGGAGGTGCACGATAACGGACTGATTCACCGCGCGGTTCATGTGCTGGTGTTCAACAAGAAACACGACTGCCTGCTGCAGCAGCGCTCTCTGCTTAAAGACCGCCACCCCGGCGTATGGGATTCCAGTGCCGCAGGCCATCTGGACGCAGGAGAGGATTACGATACCGCCGCCCGCCGCGAGCTGGAAGAGGAACTCGGCATCACCGATACCAGAATCATCCGCCTGGGTACCCTCCCCCCCAGTGAAGAAACCGGCATGGAACATGTGGCGCTCTACGCTGCGTTGTACAATGGGCGCGTGCACTTCCCGGCAGCGGAAATCAGCGGGGTCGTTCCCTTCCCGGCCAAGCTCATCGACCGCTGGCTGGCAGCCCGCCCGCAGGATTTCGCCAACTCCTTTGCCGCATGCTGGCAGCTTGCCCGCACCATGCTCGGGGAAGAGTCTTGAATGCTGTTCCTCTGCCCCGGTTTTCTGCAAGCGCCTCGTGTCAGAGCATCAACAGGGTCAGAACGAAGAAAACTCCGCAAACAGAATAAAGCGAAGCATTAGCAACTGCAGTGATGGGGACATCCGCCCCCCAGGAAACCGCCGCCACAAGGGGAGTTCGCACATAATTCCCCACAGTTCGCTTCTCGGGTACAAAGTCCACCGGCGCACAATACACACTTCTTGTACAAAAATCGGCAGTCAAAGGGTCAAATCTGCAAGTATATGCCTCAGGCACACCGTGGTAATCGGGGTTGTAAACATCACCCGGTTTAACAAGCTCTGCCTTTGAATAATCAAAATCTTCCGCACGCACAATTTCGTATCCATCCTCTGCCAGCAGATAACGTTCCACAGGCGGAAGCTGCTGCCACCCGGTTGAAGGCGCGTATTCAACCTCTGGTCCCACCAGATGCCCAAAGGCAGCTTCTACCGCAGGAACAGAGCATTGGCTGTATTCCACCTCGCACTCAACGTAATTGCTTCCGTTGATGGTGTAACAGTCCTTCGCATAAGCCACAGGAACAGACTTACCCACGCTATCCAGCATAGCGCCCATGTTGGTACTCACACCAATAGAGTCGCAAGCTGTAGTCAACAAGGCCACCAGCATACAGGAACTCATGAGAGCCCACCTGCTTATGCACTGCAGCAAATTCCGCATCACTTTATTCCGTTTTCTCATCTCCTGTGGATTGATTCAACGCCGACCCGCCCACTCTACCATATTTTCTCCGCCACTGTCGAGCATCTTCAAGCCCCTGTCGTTGATTTTCGCTGCTGTCCTTGTCATGTTTTTTCTTGCCAGAGCATGCTCTGCTTGTTATAGTGTAGCATATGGGGCGTTACATCACGTTGTTACTACTGGCAGCTACAGTCTTCCTACTCAATAGCTGCACCTACGTGAATACACACAAAGCCGTGGCAGACCGCGGACGCCAATGCCAGGCGGTTATTTTGCCAGACCAGGAAAATCTGGTATTGTACCAGCATAAGGGAGATTTGTATCTTCAGGGAATTCTGACGAATGTCCGCCGCACCGGGCGCGCCAAAATCACCAACTTCAGCGTTTCTGAATACACCAGCGGTCAATATATCCCCATCAGGAAAGCGCCGCAGTACTACGTGTACCGTAAACTGAGTCCGGCAGATATCGTCAAAAACGACCACTTTGTGCAGCTTCCCGGCAAAAAACTGCCCAAGGGAGCAAAAATAATCAAGCAAGGCGGGTATGAAATTGATTCGCTCTGCTGCAATCCTGTTACCACGCACCTGCAATACGGCTGGAAATCCACCCTGCCTAAAGGTGCCAGAAGAGTGCGCCACGCCATGGTCACCAGCGAGCATCAGCAAACGGGCAGCCACCTGAGCAACACCCGCAGTGGTTTCATCATACCCGTCAGCCGCTCAGGCGCAAACAGGCACGCACTCTACGCCTACCCCGCAGCAGGCGTCGCCTTTGTGCTCATAGATGTTCCGGGCACCATTCTGGCAAATACAGTGGTTCCGGTAGCCTATGGTATAGCTGCTATTCCATGCAGCATATATCAGAAAAGCAAACAACTGCTTGTCGAACCGGAAAAATAAGGCCGGACCAATCAGATTTTGCGCGTCAGGCAATACCAGATGAACCGGGTATTGTGCACAAGATAGCGCTTGAATAAGCGGCGGGGTTCCTTGCACAGGCGATAGAGCCACTCCAGCCCGTGGGCGCGCACCCAGGCGGGAGCCTGCTGCACCAGGCCGGCGTGGAAGTTGAACGCCGCACCCACACCAAAATACAGAGCGGGAGGCAACTGCTCACGATGCTCGAACAGCCAGCGTTCCTGCTTAGGGCAACCCAGCCCCACCCACACGCAGTGCGCCCCGCTCTGGCGGATAGCCTCCAGCATGCGGTCGTCCTCCCCCTCCGGCCACGGCGGCATGGGCGGGCAGTAATGCCCGGCTACCTCTGCCCCGGGATAACGGGCCCCGAGATTCTCCTTCAGGCGGGAAATGGCTTCCTCGCTGCCGCCCAGCAGAAAATGCCTCAGCCCAGCAGCGCGACCCATATCCCACATGGTTTCCATCACATCCGGTCCGTACAGGCGGTTTGCAGCGGCCCCCTTGCGGCGCATCAGCCACACAATGGGCATACCGTCCGGGCAGATGAAATCAAACGTACGCAGCCCTGCCCCATAATCAGCGGCATCATGCAGCGCTCGCGTGAGCACATGCACATCTGAATGCGCCAGCAGCAGCGGCTTCTGTGTCTCCTGTGCCAGCTGCACCCACGCAGTCCCCGCCTCCGGCAAGGAGGCGGACACATACGGGATTCCGAAAATATCAGTGGTGGAGAGAGTGTTCATGTGCAGCAAGAGAATACACCACAGCGGCGCCGTGGTCAATCTCAAACATGATTTCATCAACAGCAGCTGTGTACCTGTCAGGGCTATTTTTTTACGGGTTAAGCCCGGCTATTTTCAGCAATGAACTTATGTATAGAATCAATGTATCCATCACCTACCTTAATGACGCAAGACTTGCAGTCATCCAGTTCCCACCAGGGATCCCGGTCAGGATGTCCACTAAGCCATGTTTCAGCATCCATATCCGGAAGTCTGCGACGCCCTACTTCGAGGGCCAACGCCTTGTTCTCCGGTTCAGTCTGTTGCCAGGTAAAGCATTCAAATGCACCCTCTTTCTCCTCACCGACGGCCAGCCAGCTGCACAAGGAGTGGTAAAAATCCCTTTCGCGGATGATTTGCTGCTTGCTGAAATCGTGCCGGATAGCACACCAGACCTTGTCTTTCAAATCTTTCAGGATTTGCCATCGTTGCACTGCGGGCTTCAATCCCGGGGGAACAGGTGCTTCAGGTAAGCCATTGATTGTCTCCAGCAGAGCGGGAAGATTCAATTCCTTCCACAATTTCTGAACCATCGCCCCGAAACGCTGATTCACCACCCGCTTGTAGCCAGGAAGTATTTCGACATATTCCGGACGCACCTTGTTTCGACGCTGGGTTCTGAGCGCACCCGGGCGGGGGTCATACAATTTCACTGTGCCTAACCCGGCTTTAGGATAACAGAAATCCTCCACAGGTTTTGTACTTGCATCTTCCGGCACCCCGATAAAGGCGTTGCTTTTGGAGCGGTTGTGGCGGTAGTACAGCATTTGTTTATTTGCCAGACAATCCTGGAAAAACTGCTCATCCGGCTCCAGTCGCCACCACAGGGACTGAGGCACGATGTGGTCCTCATCCCATGGGCGGTTCATGTCATCTCCCCAAGTAGCTTTCTCATGCGGATAAAAACCACACTTGGGAAGCAGGAGCTTGTTCATGTAGGAAGATTGAATAAAATGCAGCACCCCCTTATTGTCCTCGTTCAGGCAGGCCATGAGCCACTCATCATCGTAATCATAGGAGGATCGCACCTCGACATTCACTGGTTCACGCAAGGGGTACATGCCAGTTACCTGAGAATAACAAGCCGCATACGCGGTGCCGATTGCCACCAGGTGCAAGATTCCACCGGGGCTGTCACATTCGCGGAGTACTTCATGGAATTTCCTGCAGAAGGCCTTGTGGAACTCAGGGCCCCGGCACACCACATAGGGCAACATGCACAGCAGTTTCTTATCTGCGGGGCTGCCTGCCAGCTCACGGAACTTCCACATGCACCAGCACATCACCGTCAGCCACTCATCCGAAGTGGCGGACAGGTAGATGGAAGCCGGGATTTTCGCAGCTTTCAGCAACTCCTTTGCTTTCTCAATGGCTTCGATGAAGCTGCCAACGTATTTGTGTTCTTGCCAGAAAGCCGGTGAATCAGGTTCTTTCAGCGTTCCAGACTCCACGGCAGCATATGCCAGACGCGCATATATACGGGCTACCCGGCTGGGGGGAAGAAAGTCTTTCGCTATTGTATTGATGTTCGTTTTGAACGTGCTCCCCATATACGAACACAAAGTGGAATAGGTATAATCTTCGGCAGAAATTTCCGTTCCTCCCTTGTTGATGCGGGTGAAAAGCTCATGGATGCGGCTCTTACCGGTATCGGCATCCTGCGCGGTATCGGCATCCTGCGTGGCCAGGCTGAATCGAATCAATGGCAGAGAATCGGCACTCACGCGCTTGCGCCATACCTCTGTATTCTTCCATACCTGCTCCGGCTCCGAATCTCTTTCCCCGGCGAGAATGCGGTACAATGGGACCCATCCCTCTTTTTCCCAGTAGCCAGATGCTTTTTCCATATCCGGAATGCTAAAGGAAATATCGTCCGTCTGCATCATCTTCTTCCACCTGGCAATCATATCCTCATGAGACAGTTTTTTCAATTTATTCTCTTTCCACACAAAGCCCCAGGGGTGACGCCGAGTGCAGACCATCAGTTCCAGACTGTCCGCGTTCACCCAGAGCGTGGCCATAGCCTCCTTGATATCCTCCGGCTTCAGCAAGCCCAGTTTGATGGCATGCCAGCGTTGCTGTCCGTCAATCAGCTGCCATTCTCCTTCCTGTTCGTAAAGAGTCAATGCCCCAATAGGATAACCGGCAAAAATAGATTTCCAGAGATTGGCAATCTGCGTGGGATTCCAGACCAGCCCACGCTGCACATCCGGTATATCAATATCATCGAACTCCACCAAATCCCGCAGCGAAACCACGCAGGCCACGGGGTTGGACTTGAATCTATCGCTCAGTTTCATTATCATCAGATTAGCTCAATATCCGTTTTATTTCAAGAGTAAAACAAGCCTTACCCTAGAGAAGTCTGCGAAGTTCATCCAGCGTGAACACAGCTGCTGAGAGGCAGCGCCCCATCCGTTCGCAACAGTTCCTGGGGATGGTTAACAGACATGGCAATGTCAGGATTGCGTGAGAAGTTCAATGCAGGTAGAGGATTGCCCGAACAGGCGGGCCACATCCAGCGGCGTGTAACCGCTGTTATTCCGGCATTGGGGATTTGCCCCTGCTGCCAGCAGCAGACGAACATTCTGCGGAATGCCTGTCAAGGCAGCTTCATGCAGCGGGGTTTCTCCTTCATCATCGGTGGCGTTCACCTCTGCCCCGTTATCCAGCAACAGTTGAAGCAGTTCCGGGGAATCACCCGCAGCTGCAACATGCAGAGGGGTATTTCCCCGGCGGTTGCGGGCGTTTACCTCCATTCCTGGACCGATGAGTCTCGCTACCGTTTCAAGGCTGGTATACATAGCAGCCAGATGCAGCGGAGTATTCCCCATGCGGTCACCCTGACAGGATTTATCGGAGTGCATCTTCAACCATGCACAGCATTTCCATGAATCGTACTGGGCGGCATAGTGCAGCGGTATCCGCCCCTCCATATCAGGCAAATCAGCTAAGGCCCCGGCCCGGGTAAGCAAAGTGCACAACTTCCTGTCATTGTGACGGGCAGCCATGTGCATCGGGGTCTCTCCCTTATATGTTGCCATGTTCGGGTTCGCACCGTGAGCCAGCAGCAAGCGGACGCAATCCCCCTGTCCCTGCTCAGCAGCTACCAGCAGCGCTGTGCGCTCCTGATAATCTGCGGCATTCACATCTGCGCCGGAAAGCAGAAGCAAACGACAACACTCCATCTGCCCATGCTTTGCCGCCAGATGAAGAGGGGTTTCGTCCCAGTTATTAAGCGAACCGACCACCTGAGGCAGCAGCGCCGACAAAGCATCAGTGTCCCCCACAGCCGCGTAAACGTGGGCCGGATAGGCATTATCTTTTACCATGGCTCAGGCTTCTGTGAGTTTCTGACCTTCTGCCATGCGTTCGCTCAAAATCGCAACACATGCCGGGTATTCCCAATTCTGCGCAAGCTCCAGCGCAGTATACCCCCGGATGTTACGAATAGCGGGGTCTGCACCGGCATTCAGCAGGAGCTTTACATTCAGGGCTATGCCTGCAGATGCTGCGGCATGCAACGGGGTCTCACCCACGCGGTTCACCGCATGCACATCAGCGCCATATTTCAGCAGGCGCTTGATGAGGCCTTTGGCCTTGCAGGCAGCCGCATAGTGCAGCGGGGTCTCATTCATGTGATTGCGCGCATTGATATCCTTGACCGCATGTGCAAGGGACATAATGCCCTCCCAGTTTTCCTGCTGATAGCAAGCCAGATGCAGCGGCGTTTCACCTTCAAGATTCGGAGCGTCGATATCTGCCCCCTGAATCTGCAGGTAATACGCCAGATAAGCCCGGTGTTCCAGCAGCGCCAGATGCAAG
>CAJGCV010000041.1 GCA_904501915.1 uncultured Akkermansia sp.
GATGTACAGTACCCATGGAAGGTGTTTTTTTAGAGCAACACCAGCATACGTTTTGCTGGTGAAAAAATCAACCTTCCATTTTCTTTGCCCTGATTTTTGCTATTTTGCTACCATTTGAAAAAATCTTTGGGACACATGTGACGCCCCACGCATTTTTGAGTGCATTTTTGATACCAGAATCATAATCCAAACGTTATTGACCAGGAAGCGTCAATCCAGCATCCATACCCACATGGACCAAGAACAAATTAAGGAAGCAGAGGTTAAAGTGGAGCAATGGATGGCGGACAAGCACCACCGCCATTGCGTGAAAGCGGCCATGTGTGCCGCTAATGCAGTGATTCTGATGGGACTCACAGCCGGACTCGCCATACTGTGGATAAACGAGCTACGACGCGCCAACGGCAGAATGCACTGCGGCAGACCGGATGAGCAGCATTAAGCTCCACAAAAGCCCTGCACACTGACATGTGCAGGGCTTTTTGGACTTGAAACTCGCGGTCATGCAGCGTAAAATAGCCACAGATACAACTGATATGGACAAGGGCAGAATTACACTCGTCGGCATAGGCTGCGGTTCCCGCACCCGCACATACATGAAACTGGCCATGGAATACCCGGACAAGTTCCGCATTGTAGCGGCGGCAGATCCGGTAACCTGCCGTGCAGAACAGGTGCGGGACTTTGCACCGGAGGAGGAGCGCGGCGGCATCCGCCTCTTTGCGAACGCTGACGAACTGCTCAGCCAGCCGAAAATGGCAGACGTAGCCATCATCGGTACCCAGGATGATTACCACTTCGAACCGGCAAAACGCGCACTGGAGCTGGGCTATGACCTGCTGCTGGAAAAGCCGATTGCCAAGACCCTGCGCGAAGCGCTGGAGCTGCGCGACCTGGCAGAAAAACTGGGACGCCGCGTGGCTATCTGCCATGTGCTGCGTTACACGCCTTTCTACAACACCATCCGGAACATTATCCGCAGCGGTGAACTGGGTGAAATCATGACCTTCAACGCAAACGAAGGCGTGGGAGCCTGGCATTTCGGCCATTCCTTCGTGCGTGGTCACTGGGGCAACAGCGTGAAATCCACCCCCATGATTGTGGCCAAGTGCTGCCACGATATGGACATCCTCTACTGGCTGCTCAACCGCCCCTGCGAACAGGTTTCCAGCTTCGGCGAACTCTCCTTCTTCCGCAAGGAAACGCTCACGGAACCACGTCCTGCCCGCTGCACGGACTGGACCACCCCCATTGGCGAAGACCCCTGGGACGCCCGCAAGTACATTACGGATGACACCTGCCGCCGCTGGCTCAAGATGGTGATGGACGGCGTGGATGAAGCCACCCCGGAAGATATTACCGAATGGCTCAAGACCTCACCCTGGGGGCGTGATGCTTTCCAGTGTGAGGACAACGACCAGCCCGACCACCTGGTGGCGATTCTCCGCTACATGGGCGGTATCACCGGCACCTTCACCATGACCGCCTTTGAGGAGGGCCGCCACATCGAAATCTACGGCACCAAGGCCAAACTCCGCGCAGGCGCTTTCTACAAGGAGAATGGTCCCGGCGAAATCACCATCACTGAGCATTTCTCCAAGAAGATGCGCAAGGTAGAAATCGAGGAGGCAGCCGGTGGCTACGCCGGGCACGGCGGCGGCGACTGGGGGCTGGTAAGCAACCTTTACAACGACATGCGCGTGGTGGAGGACACCTCGCTCATGACCACGCCCATTCAGGCCAGCGCCCATTCCCACGTCATTGCCTTTGCCGTGGAACACGCCCGCCGCACCGGCGAGGTGGTCGACCTCAAGGAATTCGAGCGCCGCGTGCTCGCTGGCGAGCTGAATTACTGATTTTTTCCTTCAGCTGAAAAACCCTGCACCGAATATGGTGCAGGGCTTTTTCTTTTTCCGCTCCGGCCGCGGCTCGAACGCGGGACCCCAAGCTTAGAAGGCTCGTGCTCTATCCAACTGAGCTACCGGAGCAGTGATGCGCGCCTATCCTAGCACCCGCCCCCTGCCTTGGCAAGCTTTTATTTGACAACTGCCACGCTTACTGATACCATGAACGCGCGTGGCAAAGCCGCTCACAGAGATTGTTGCCAAATCCCCTGCCTATGCCGGGGAGCTGGAGAGGCTGCGCCGTGAGGGTTCAAAAGAGGAACCGCTGGTGCTGGAGCGAGTATGCCCGGCGGCCTATTCCTTTGTGGCGGCGCTGGTGGCCGCGGCTTCCGATAAACCGCGGCGCGTATGGGTGGTGGCAGATGCCCTGCCCGTGCAGGAACGCCTGGCAGCCGAATGGCAGCTGTGGCAAGCGCCCCAGGCAGTCTTTGTGCCCGAGCAGGAAATCCACATCAACAACGGCATTTCAGACCCCGATTTAGCCGCCGAGCGCCTGGAGGCGCTGCGCACTATCTCCGGACCGGCAAAGGAAACGCAGGCAGTCATCGTGACGGCGACCGCACTGCAGCAGCCCGCCCCCAGTTTTTCTGCAAGCGCAGGGTTCACCCTCACGCTGCGGGTAGAGGGCGAATACCCGCTGGACAATGTATGCACCGCCCTGCTCGACCACGAGTTCGAACGCGTCGACCAGGTGACAGGCCGCGGTGAATGGAGTCTGCGCGGCGGCATACTGGACGTTTTCCCGCTGCAATCCGCCTGGCCGCTGCGCATTGAATTCTTTGGCGACGAGGTGGAAAGCATCCGCGCGTTTGATATTGACTCGCAGCTGTCGTTCAAAAAGCTCGACTCCGCAGACCTGGTGCTGGAAGAACCACCTGCAGACAAGCCGCTGGCAGAGTGGATTGGCAAGGATGACTGGGTAGTGAGCCTGCCGGGCTGCGGCGTGCCGGGTCATGTGCTGGTGTATGAACTACCGCCCGACCGCGATGATGTGCTGCCGGATATCGACAGCGTGAACGCCGGGGATAACACCGCCATTTTCGGCACGCCGCTGGGCAGTTTCGAAACAGGTGACTTTGTGATGCAGGAAGCCCGCCGCCAGCTGGCCGGCATGGAGCTGCGCAAGTGGCGCGAGCAGAAGTGGCGCGTGGTCATGTTCTTCCCGCACGAGGGAGAGAAGAGCCGTTTCGAGGAAATCTGCGGCGAGGATGATGCGTGGTCCGGTGTGCAGAGCCGGGACGGAGACCTGCCCCTGGGCTTCACGATTCCCGGTGCAAAACTGGCTGTTCTCTCCGCCGCAGAAATCTTTGGCCGCTATTCCACCCCGCGCAACCGCAGGCAGGACGACCGCACCGACCGCATGCGCCGCGAGCGGGCCCAGGCTCCCCTGCGCGAAATCGAGGAGGGAGACTTTGTGATTCACGCCTCCCACGGCCTCGGTAAATTTGTGGGCATTGTGCGCGACGAGCAGAGCGGCGAAGAGGAAATCCACATCAAATACGCCGACGGTGTACTGCTGCGCATTCCGCTGCAGCAAAGCCACCTGGTGTCTAAATATATTGGATTAGGTGCAAAAACACCTGAGTTAAGCAAGCTGGGCGATGCGCGCTGGCGCCGCGCCTGCCAGGCGGCTGAAAAGGCGGTGCAGGATTACGCGGCGCAACTGCTGGAGGTTCAGGCTGAGCGCGAAAGCAACTCGGGGTATGCGCATCCGGCCGATTCCGGGTGGATGTGGCAGTTTGAATCCAGCTTCCCCTACCGCGAAACGCCGGACCAGCTGCGCGCCATCTCACAGACCAAGGCAGATATGGAAAGCGGCCGCCCCATGGACCGCCTTATCTGCGGTGATGTAGGCTTCGGCAAGACTGAAGTTGCCATACGTGCGGCCTTCAAGTGCGTGACCGGCGGACGCCAGGCAGCCATTCTTGCCCCCACCACGGTACTGGCAGCCCAGCACTACCGCACCTTCCGCGCCCGCATGAGCGAGTACCCGGTGCGCATCGAACTGCTCAGCCGCTTCACCCCGGCAAAAAAGATAAAGGAAATCGTGGCGGGCATTGCAGATGGTTCGGTGGATATCGTCATCGGCACCCACCGCGTCATCTCCAAGGACATCACCTTCAAGAATCTGGGGCTGGCTGTCATCGATGAGGAGCAGCGCTTCGGCGTGCGCCACAAGGAGCAATTCAAACGAATGTTCCGCATGGTGGATATGCTCACCCTCTCTGCCACTCCCATTCCGCGCACACTCTATGTGGCACTCATGGGCGCGCGAGACATGAGCACAATCGAAACCCCGCCGCTCAACCGCCTGCCGGTGCAGACCGCCGTGTGCCCCTACAACGAAAAACTCATTGCCGATGCCATAGAGCGCGAGCTCGCGCGCAATGGCCAGGTCTTTTTCCTGCACAACCGCGTGCAGAGCATCATGAAGATGCGCGACGAGCTGCAACGGCTCGTGCCCAAAGCCCGCATCGTAGTCGGTCATGGGCAGATGGACAAAGGTGATTTAGAGCTCATCATGCGCGATTTCGTGGATGGCAAGGCAGATGTACTGCTCGCCACAAGCATTATCGAAAGCGGCATCGATATCCCCAATGCCAACACCATCATCATCGACCGCGCAGACCGCTTCGGGCTGGCAGATTTGTACCAGCTGCGCGGACGCGTAGGCCGCGGCGGTCACCGCGCCTATGCCTACCTCCTGCTGCCGCGCCAGGCCCTCTGCACAGGCGATGCCCGCAAACGAGTCTCGGCCATCAAGCAGTACACCGAACTAGGCAGCGGATTCAAAATCGCCATGCGCGACCTCGAAATCCGCGGTGCCGGCAACCTCCTGGGCACCCAGCAGAGCGGCCACATTGCCGCCATCGGTTTCGAGCTGTACTGCCAGTTGCTCAGGCAATCCATCGAACGCATGCAGGGAAAAATGCCCACCATCCGCGCAGAAGCCAACTTCAAGGCCGATTTCATCTGCCTGAGCGAAGCCAGCATGGCCACCCGGGCCGATGCAGACAAACTCCTCGGCGCCTATCTGCCGGCCTCCTACATGGAATCCACCAAGGCGCGCATGGAGGCCTACACCCAGCTGGCACGCGCCTGCACCACCGATGACGTGGACGACCTCGACCGCCAGTGGCGCGACCGCTTTGGTCCCCTTCCTCGAGAAGTAAGCCATCTGCTCACCGTGCACAAAATCCGCATCCTGGCCACCCGCCGCAATATCTCGCAGGTGGAAATCAGCGCGCAGAAGCTCATGCTCACCCGCAACAACGACTACATCCTCGATAACAAACGCTTCCCGCGCCTGCAGAAAATCAAACCTGCAGATAAACTCCAGGAAGCTCTCCGCATGCTCCAATGCATGTAAAGTTTCAGAAAGCTTTATTTAACATAATACGAACCATGAAGCACATGCGCACACTCCTCATTTCGGCAGCAATTCTGGGGCTCTGCAGCTGCAGTCCTGCCACGCAGACGCTGGTACTGCCAGGGCAGCTGACTGCCATTCCCGAAGGATATGAAATTACCTCCGGCACCTCCATGCCGCTGGGGGATACATGGCTCAGCTTCGAATACCACCAGAAAGGAGAAGACACCTGCCTGCTTGTGAAACTGAAGCCTGATACTCTGCCCGAGGGCTGCAAACTGAACCTTGCCTTATCCGGGGTTCCCTACAGCACAGCCCCGGGCAAAGCCTGGCAGCATGAGTTCGGCTCCATTTACCAGCCCGGGGAATACATTTACCTGCTCAAACAAAGCGATTTTCCCCGGGTAGGAGGTCCGTACGATTACCGCGTGGTGTTCACCCTGCTGGGCGCAGACGGCAAGGTTCTCGGGAGTCGCGATGACCGCCTTGACGACTTTACGCCCGGTCCCGGCTGGAAGGCTTTCTTCGAAAAAGAAAACCAGGCGGAGCTGAAGAAGCTGCAACAGGCAGCCACCCGTTGCACCAGCATGCGTCTGCAAATGACCAGCCACATCGCACGCCGGGACGATACACCGGTCGCATTACCGCTCCACCAGGCGGATATGGAAAAACTCCGCCAGCTCATCAGCCGCATGAGGCCGGTCTGCACCCACCTGCACGAGGCTATTTATGGCTACCACCTGCAGCTGGTTCTGCTGGATGCCAGGGGCAAGGAGCTGGCATCCATGGATCCTTTCGATGTAGCCAGAGAACAACACGTAAGCCCGGAAAACCTGGCAGATCTTTCTTCCTTTGCGCTCAGCAACGAAGATGCCGCTGCCTGGTACAGCATCATCAACAGCCCGGAGGTAAAGGCAGCCATTGATGCAGCAGCACCTCTCCCTCAGTCATGATTTTTCTCTCCGCACATGCGATATCCAGGCGCATGGGTTCAAGCCAGGCAAGAAGCAGGCATCCCTACGAGGCTCATAGTCAGCAAAGAGGCGTACCGGCATTTCATCCGCTGAATTCGTCTGCGTGGCGCAATTTTCCCGGAAAAGGCTGGGCGCAGTGTGCGAAACACCTTGCAATGCAGCGGTAGTGTGTTATGATACAGGCATGAACCGCCTGCCGATTCCGCAATATGTGATGGCGCTGGCCCATGTGGCGGCGCTGCGCTCCGAAGATCCCTACCGAAAGGTGGGAGCTGCCGCGCTGGATAAAGATAACCGCGTGATAGGCACGGCATACAACGGCTTGTTCCCCGGGTTTGATGCACCGGAAGGGTTCTGGGTCTCACGAGATGAGCGGCAGAAGTTCATGCTGCATGCGGAAATCAACCTGTGCAGCCTGTTCAAACGCGGAGAAGCCCGGATTGTGGCGTGCACCACCATGCCCTGCACCTCGTGCATGCAGGCGCTGTGCGCCCATGGGGTGAAGACGATTTATTACGGAGAAGACTACGCCGCCTCGCAGGCTCCCGCCATTGCAGCCATGTATGGGGTAGAGCTCATCAAGGTAGACGACTACCCTCTCTCCAACCGATTCCCGCTGGTTGCCCCCAGGGAAGGCTGCACCTGCGGCTGCCACACGCAGCAGGACGAACTGGAACACCGCGCCCTTGGGTGTTTCATGGGGCTCATGTGCGGCGATGCACTGGGAGCCCCGCTTGAATTCCACACGCCGGAGGAAGTGAACGCACACTTCCCGCACGGAATTACCGGCCTGGAAGATGGCTGGGATGCCACCATTCAGCGCAAACGCGGCACCATCACCGATGATTCAGAAATGGCCATTGCCCTGCTCCGCAGCCTGCTCAACGAACAAGGCTTCAACAGCATGGCAACCCAGGCGCAGTATATCGACTGGCTTTCCACCGACCCGGATGATGTGGGTGTCACCATCCGATTCGCCCTCAATGGCGAATTCAATGCCGATTCCCAGGCAAACGGTGCGCTCATGCGCGTGGCGCCCATTGCCATCTACGCCGCCCTCCACCCGGAATGGGACTGGCAGACAGCCGCCCGGGAGGACTGTGCGCTCACCCACATTCACCCCCGCTGTGCCCATGCCAACATCATCTTCGTGGAATCCCTCATGCTCGCCCTGCAGGGGAAAACACCACGGGAAATCCACGCCGCAGCCTGCAAGCGCGCAGAAGAACTCAACGACCTTTCCCTGCTCAGCCGCCTGCGCGCTGCTGAATCCGAGGAACCGCAGTATCATCCCCGGTCCGGCTGGGTGGAAATTGCCTTCCAATGCGCCTACTACTGGCTGCTCCACGCCGGGGACTACCCCTCTGCCATGTGCAGCATTGTCAGCAGACTGGGCGACCCGGACACCAATGGTGCCATTGCCGGCGCCCTGCTCGGCGCAGTCTTCGGCATCGATGGCATCCCCTACGAATGGCAGCAGACGCTGAGAAACGCCCACCACCCGGTATCCCGCTACCGCGCCAGCAAGGGCATGGAAATGCTGGAAGAACTATTCGAACAGGCCAGATGAGTGCACCTTTGCTCCAGGTTCGCGACCTCAGCGTGGAGTTCCACACCCGCGCCGGGGTGAACTATGCCGTCAACGGAGTCTCGTTCGATTTGAACTCCGGCGAAACCCTCGGCATCGTGGGTGAATCGGGCTCCGGCAAATCGGTCACCTGCGCCACGCTCATGGGGCTGCTGCCCAGTCCCCCTGCCCGCATCGGCGCAGAATCCCGCGCCTGGTTCGATGGCACAGACCTGCTGCACGCACCGGAAAAAGTGCATGCCACGCTGCGCGGACAGCGCATTTCCATGATTTTCCAGGACCCCATGACCTGCCTGAACCCCTGCATGTGCATAGGAGACCAGGTAGCTGAACCACTGGTGCTGCACCAGGGGCTCAGCTGGCGCGAGGCACGCCGACTCGCCGTGCAGGAACTGGCACGCACCGGTATTCCAGACCCGGAAAAACGCGCCCAGGCCTACCCGCACGAGTTTTCCGGCGGCATGCGACAGCGCGTCATGATAGCCATGGCGCTCATCACCCGCCCGCAGATTCTCATTGCGGATGAACCCACCACCGCGCTCGATGTGACCGTGCAGAAACAGGTGCTCGACCTGCTGCGCGCCCGCCAGCAGGAACTGGGCACCGCCATCATCCTCATCACGCATGACCTGGGCGTAGTGCGCCAGTATGCCCACCGCATCCAGGTAATGTATGCCGGCAGCATTGTGGAAAGCGCCCCTGCAGAAGAACTCATCCGCCACCCGCGGCATGCCTACACCCGCGCGCTCATGGCCTCCATCCCCAGCGCGGCAGATAAAGGCAGCCGCCTGCAGACCATACCCGGTCTGCCCCCCACCCTGCGTGAACCTGTGCGTGGCTGCGCCTTCCGGCCGCGCAACACCCTGGGCAACCCCGCGCTCTGCCTCACCGACCGCTTGCCCGAACTCATAGAAGCCAGCCCGGGCCACTGGGTACGCAACTGCCCCGGCTGCACCATCGAAGCTACGCAGTAAGCCAAGCGAGGGACTTTAGTCCCTTTTGCTCATTACGGCAGGACTGAGGACCTGAGCCCCGACGAGGAATTCCCGTTTATTTGATGCTAATTTGAAACAGCAGCATCATCTTCTTCAACATCAGGGGCATCTTCGAGCTCGAGTTTCCGAGCCGGAGCAATACCAAGCTCGCTCAGCTGGGAAATCTGGCGGCAAAGGCTGCCGCGGCCACTGCGGAACTGGCTTTCGGCCTGCTCGTAGGCAGAGTTCAACGCATCAATGGCACGTTTCATCTTATCCACGCTGCCGCAGACAGTCACGCATTTCTTATAAAGAGCCTCCGCGCGGGAAATGATATTCTGCACGTTGCGGGACTGGCGCTCCTTCTGCCAGAGGTTATAGGCCAGCTGCAGCGCCATGAGCAGGTTCGTGGGGCTGATGAGTAACACCCCGCGGGAGTATGCGTCGCGAACAAGCTCCGGCTGTGCCTGCACCGCCGCAATATAGGCAGATTCATTGGGCATGAACATGAGCACATGCCCGATAGAACCCGGAACAATGGCTGCATAATCCTTCTCTGCCAGTTCCAGGATATGCTTGCGCACAGATTCCACATGCGCCTTCAGCGCAGCCGCACGCTCAGCAGGGAATTCTTCTGCCTCCAGCTCCACCCAGCGGGCATAGGCAGTGAGCGACACTTTGGAATCGATGATAATGGTACGCTTTTCAGGCAGGAACACCACCACATCTGGGCGGAAAGCATTGCCTTTCTTATCTTTGTAAGTAACCTGGGATGAGAACTCCTCGCCGGGGCGCAAGCCGCTGCTCTCCAGCAGACGGGAAAGCACCATTTCCCCCCAGTCGCCCTGCATCTTGGAATCCCCCTTGAGCGCGCGAGTCAGGTTAGTAGCATCCTTGCTGATACCGTCTGCACGCTCCATGAGCTGTTTCACGAGCGTTTCGATGCTGGTACGGGCTGTGGCGTTGCCCGTGTTCGTATCAGTCACAGCCTTGCGCAGCACATCGAGTTGCTCGCGCAGAGGTTGCAACACCAGGGAAAGCTGCTCCTTGCTGCTGGATTTAAGCTGGTCCGTATTGTGGTCGAGAATGCGGCGGGAAAGTTGTTCAAAGCGTTCCTCGAGCTGCTGCTGACGCTGCTGCCAGCGTTGCTCTTCATCCTGCTGGCGCTGCAGCAGAAAATCATTCTGCTGGCGCAGGGTGGCCACTTCAGCCTCTGCCTCCTTGCGCCGCAGGGAGCAAAGCAGATACCCTACCAGCGCTCCCAGCAGCAGAGATACGAGAACCGTAAGGAAATAATACAGGAAGGTCATAGGTAGTCAGGAAAAAGTATCAGGGTTTCAGGCCGGAATATGGCTGCACCTGGGGAGAAGTGAGATCGAGGGTGGGGTTATAATGCGGAGTCTCCAGCTTGAACAACCCGAGAAGCGTATGGAAGAAATGCTCATGAGCCACTGTAAGGCCGGAATGCTCGCGCAGTTGCTGCAAAGAGGCAGCAAAATGCGGATGAAGTGCGGCAAAAGCATCATTGTACAACACAAACATGCCCACTCGGCAGCCACCCGTGGCGTGGTATGATATATGCTGTTCGCCCAAGGCTGCGCGTCCCCACATGCCATCGTGCCCCAGGTATTCACCGTGGTCGCTCACGTAAAGATACACGAAGGGGCGGGGTCCGACAACCTCAGTCACGCGCCGGAAAAATTCATCGGTATAGTGAATGGTGCTGTCGTATGCATTGTTTACCTCCTGAGCCTGGGCAGAGGGGTTCTGGAAATGCACTGCAGCCGGTGCAAACGGTGTGTTCTGGCGGTCATAATGCTCAAAGGGAGTATGGCTGCCTTCATTATTCACGAAGAATAACAGGTTCTGCTGCGCGGGAACTTTCTGCAACACTTCCTGCATCTGCGGCACGGCGGTCCAGGGACTCCCGGGGGCATTAAATTTCTGCCGTGATTTCCGGGTAAGCATGAGCACCACGCGGTCGTACTTAAGCTTCTGCGCACAGCGGCGCCCGAAGAATGAGTACATATCAAAACCATTCGCGGTAAACAACTCCAGCACAGAGCCCGTCTGCGGCAGCATCTCCGGGCGCTTCTCATAAATATCGCGCCGGGCATCGGTCAGAATAGCAATTTCAGCCTGGCAGGTATCGCAGGCTGCCGAAATACAATCGGGGAAATTCACCAGATTTTTCTGACTACGCAGCCATGGGGTCGTATCGCGTTCATAACCATTCAGGCTCATGCGGTCTGCGCGTATGCTCTCCCCCACATGCACCAGCAACACGACACCTTCCCCGCCACGCAGGGTGTGCAGCTTACTGGGTTGTTCAGCCGGGGAAGGAAGCCCCTCCACCTGATTAATGGTGGCCTCGTTGATGGTAAGGGCCTCACTAGCCGCCGAATAAAGCAGAGGAACTTCTGCAGCCGGCCAGTAAAAGTCCTGCTTCTGCTTGTTCGGTGGCACCAGCAGCCCCAGCGCCAGGCTCGCCCCGCCAAACAGGCAGGCTGCATTAAACAGAGTCAGGCTGTGCTGGCGGCGGAATATGCGGCAAAGAGCCCAGCAGAACAACACTGCCAGCACAAACGAAAGAGCCAGGGTTCCCAGGTTAATGGGCGTCATGTATGCGAGCGCTTCTTCCCAGGAAGCTTCAATGGTTTCAGCCACCACAAGAGAATTAATGCGCGCACCATACTGCTGGAAACTGCATATCTGCATCATTTCCAACACCAGGAAAAGCACCCAGAACGCAATGGCTCCGGAACGCAGCACTGCCCAGAGCAGCAGCATGCACCCCATGGTCATGAGCACCGAGAGGTGCAACTGCCAGGGTACGGAATATGCGTACAAATTGCACACACTGTCAACTGCAAACGAGAGCAGCAACACCACCCAGAGACTGCCGGTCGTGGGCAACACAGGCTTGTGCAAGCAGCGGGCAAGCCACATACCCAGCGCTGCCAGCAGGGGCAGCGCCACGGCGCCGTAGCCCCACCAGGGAAAAACAAACGGTACCCGCCAGGTGTATGCCCCTTTCCAGGTCATGAATGCTGCCACCAGCAACACCACAACCAGGAAAAAGACTCGGGACTTCACCCAGCGGAACATACCGTGCTATCAGGATACAGAATATCAGTGCTTGCCGCACTTGCATTCATGACCTTCGCCGTGCTTGCCACAGCATTCGCCATTTTCGCCGCAGGTGCACTCCTTGCCTTCCTGACAACCACAGGTGCAATCCGGACCACAGCCGCAATCACGCTTGCCGCAGGATTCGTTGTCGCAGTCACCGCAATCACCATGGCAGCCGCCGCCGCAGGAGCAGGCGCTCATCTGCTGGTTCATGGCATCTGCCACTTCCTCATCGCTAGGGGCAGAGCCCTTTTCAATAGCCAGGCAGAGGTACTGGTTCACAACGGAGAGCATATCATCCAGCAACTGGCGGGATTCCAGGAATCCCTTGCAAAGGTCATTTTCCACCACTGCGGAGCGCAGCTGGTCAAACTTGCTGAGTTCCTCCTCCGAAGGCGGCATACCCTCCATATGCTTGTTGCGCAGGGTTTCTCCATATTCGCTCACTTTGCGGAAAAGATCCGTGGCTTCGGGGTTCTGATAAAAAAGACCAATACGGGCCTTGGCGGCCACAACCTTCTGACTGTTTGCAAAAGCAGCGGCCAGCTCGCCGGCCAGCTTTGCCAGTTCGGGGGTAAGAGAAGTATTTGCCATAACGCGCGCAGCGTACCACATTTTACCCAATTTTGCAATCCCGGAATGCGTCAAATCCCCACTTCTCCTCGCATTATCCCTGCCAGAAGCACAGGTTTTGAAGTCAGTTTTTACATTTCTTGTAGACGCATCGCCTCTTGTGATGTAGAATAGGGTTGTGAGCAGTAAATGGAAAGTCAAGGAAGTAGACGAATGCGAATCTACATTCAATGAAGCGCGCAAGTTACCCGCCTGGACGGTTGTCACCACTGAGCGGCAGACTCGCGGGCGCGGACGTTTCAACCGTGCGTGGATTGGCAACACCGGTGGTCTCTGGGTCACCTACAACCTGCCGCTGGATCCCGCCGTCAAGCGTCACTGGGGCGTTCTGCCGCTGGTTGCCGGTGCAGCAGTCATCGAGACTCTCAAAGCATACAACATTGAAGGGCTGCGGCTACGCTGGCCGAACGATGTATTGGTAGGCCGGGCAAAACTGGCAGGCATACTGGTTGAACGTCCCTCCTCCACCATGGCCTCCATCGGCATAGGCATCAACATGTTCAACGATATTGAAAACATGCAGGGCGTAACAGCCGACCCGGTTACCCGCATGTGTGAAATACTGCCGGCCTGCCCTTCCGTCAAAAAATTCCGCACGCTTCTGGGCGATGTTCTGGCAGAAATGTTCGAATACTTCGTGGAAAGCGGGCTGGATGGCATCATGCCCATGCTGAGCGCCGCCTGGGGCGAACCGCGCCCCGTCGTTGCCATTACGGATACCGAGCGCATTGTGGGGCATTTTGCGGGCGTGGAGTTCGATGGATCTCCCATTCTCCGCAAAGCGGATGGCCGCACCATCACCGTTCCCGGCATCACGGTCAACAGGCTTAAGGAACTTATCTGATATTTCCTGCAAGGCTGATATTTATCCCGCTCCTCCAACCACGGGCGGGATTTTGTTATCCGAGCGCCCAGAACTGAGCCGAAAACATCCAAAAATCAGGATTGCAAGAACCGAGGTATTATGGTACATTGCTGCTGTTGACCGCATGAGAGAAGAACTTGCTGCAAATGAAGAAATCATCTTTGCCCAGCAGAACCGCAAGGTTGTGCTGGGGCGCGGCAGTACTGCGAATAAACCCCGCCAGCTGGTCAGCGCAGGCTGGACTATTTTCTGGTATCTGCTGGCACTTGCCGCGCTTGATTTATGGCTGCTGCGGCTGCTGGGTTATGTAAGCCTCCCGTGGTAAAAAAAGCCCGCTGAAACAGCGGGCTTTGGTATTTTCAGATTTTATCCACTATATCAGAGCGGCAGGGGCATCACCTCGTCATCGTGGTTTGCGGGATCCTTCGGCACGGAAGGAATCTCCTCGCAAGCGCCGCCTTTGAGCACTTCCAACTCCGTGACGGGGCGGATAGGCATCACCACATCACCCAGGTCAGCGTAATAATGCTTCTGGGTAAGGCGCACCACCTGACCGGGCTTCAGCTCAGCCAGTTTCTGGAGCATCCCCTCGGGCTGACCGGGCACATCCTTTCTGGCATCCACCATAATCATGTTACCGGCTGCTGCCTTATCGTCTCCGTACTTACCCGGCTTTTCGTAGGATTCATTGGAAAGCACACGGAACTGGGCTGCTTTCATACCATGGTCACAGCGGTCGGGGCAAAGAGCAGTGCGGAAATAGCAGGGGCGCTCCACCGTGCCGACATACTGGGCAACTACAGTGTTAGAGGCAAGCAAATCAGCTTTCTCAGGAAGAGGAGAAGCGATAACGGAGGGCAGCAGGGCTGCGAGCACGAGATACAGTTTGGATTTCATAGCGGTTACAGGTGGTATGATACTAATGAAGCGGATTATGTTCAAGAATTTATTTATTTTTTTCGCAGAAGACAACAGAAGCCCCCTGCCCCAAATCCATGCATCGGCAGCAGCCGGTATGCGGCAAAATCGGCCAGCGTGGAACGGAACGCGGCCAGCTGCGGCACTTCCACAGCTTCCCATTCCGGCATTCGTTTCAGGATGTACGCCACCACTTTCTCATTTTCCTCCGGATCATAGGTGCAGGTGGTGTACACGATGTGCCCCCCGGGATTCACACACTGCACGGCAGACAGCATGATGCCTTTCTGCCGCTTGGCATTGCCATTCACCATGCCTGAGCCCAGGCAGCCGGGATTCCGGATGCCCTTGCAGAGCAGCGATTGACCACTGCACGGCGCATCTACCAGCAACAGGTCAAACGTTTCGCCGCTGCGTGCCCACTGGTCAGGACGCTGCCCCGTCACCCGAACCTGCGGCATGCCGCATTGCTCCAGATTCTGCCGCAGAATACCACGGCGGCCGGGGTGCACCTCATTTGCTGTGTGATGCACCGCACCGAACCGGGCAGCCATGAGCATAGTCTTGCCACCAGGGGCCGCGCACATATCCAGCGAAGATGCCGGCGCAGGCACCGCCGCCAGGCACGCAGATTCCCAGCACGATGACAAATCCAGCGAATAATACATTCCCCGGGCGTAGTCCTCATGTGCCGTGGGCTTCACCCCATCTGCCGGCACATACACACGCGGGGGCAACCAGGGAGCCTCCAGTTCTACACAGGCGAACGGCGGCACATAGTCCAGCGGAGCACGCGCGGTGAGCACTAGTGCCCCACGGGAAGATGCACCCGCCCGCATGGCCGCCATCAACGCCTGAGCCGCAGCATCATCCAGCCCGAGTCTGGCACAGAGCCGCAGCTCACCTTTGGCCGCATCCTGATTCATGCCCGATTGCGAGCCCCGGCTTCTACCAGAGCCATCTTAGCAGCACCAATAATTCCGGCTTCGTTGCTGAACTGAGCAGGCAGAATGCGCAGTTTCTCGTAGTGCGGTGCATACATCTGCGCTTTCAGATAACGGCGCAGCGGTTCAAAGAGCAAATCACCAGCCTTTGCCACACCACCACCGATGATAAAGGCGGCAGGATTCAGCAAATAGTGGCAGTTAAGCAGACCGGTTGCCAGCTTGCGGGCAATGTCATCCCACATGGCAAGTGCCACAGGGTCGCCTGCCTTTGCCGCCAATTCCAGCGGATAGGGCGCGCAGTCATCAAATGCCTTCTGCTTACCTGCAGCAGCGTAAGCAGCTGCGGCATCTTCCTGAATGCGGGGATGCCCGATGTAGTTCTCCAGAGCACCATGGTTGTGGTAATACCCCTCGCGCCCCTTGTAATCAATGCTCACATGCCCCAGTTCACCAGCAGCACCCAGAGAACCACGCAGCATCTGCCCATTGGCAACAATGCCGGAGCCCACACCCGTCCCCAGAGTCAGACACACCAGGTCATTCAGCCCCTTACCAGCCCCCAGTTTCCATTCGGCATAAGCCATGCAGTTGGCGTCATTATCCACTGCTGCGGGAAGCCCGGTCATCTCCTCCAGCATATCGCGCACGGGCACATCATACCAACCCGGCACATTTGTCAGCGAATCAGCAATACCGCGGTCATGGTCCACAAATCCGGGAATTCCCATACCCACGGCCTTCACCTCAGGATACTGAGAGAGCAGCTCCTTAAGGCGCTTACCCACCTCGGCAAAAATTGCCTCGGGCGCCACAAAATCCTGTGTACGGACAGGCTCAGCACGCCCGATAAGTTCCGTACCCTGTACGACCGCAAATTTGATGGATGTGCCACCCATATCTACTCCAATGCTTAATCCTGTATCTGCCATGTCTGCATCGTACCACAACTTAACGTCAAGGAAAAGCAAAAAGGACACGATTTTCGATTCTCCAAGGCTCTTGCATATTTGCAGCCCCCCATTCTGCACCACCCCGCGATAAAAACAATCCAACGCATCATCTCTGGCGAACAATCGCAAAACAATACCTCCCCACTCACCTCGTCTCATGTATCCCAAAGAATATGGAACAATAGCCTTAAACGACATAAAGGCATAGTGTTCTGCGTGAAAAATCGCGTTGGAGTATCACCGGCCCCTCCATCGGCAGTAAGCAGTCGCTCACGTACATATCAACGTAAGCCGCTAACTTTCGAATCGTAAATCCACATGTCCCAAATCCAGGGGACACGCGTGTGTCACCTCACATGTGTCCCAAAGATTTTTTCAAATGGTAGCAAAATAGCAAAAATCAGGGCAAAGAAAATGGAAGGTTGATTTTTTCACCAGCAAAACGTATGCTGGTGTTGCTCTAAAAAAAACACCTTCCATGGGTACTGTACATC
>CAJGCV010000042.1 GCA_904501915.1 uncultured Akkermansia sp.
CTTCTCGTCCTCGGCAGCCGGGGAGGTGGAGGTACGAATCATGTCACCGAAGTCGTACAGAGCGGAGCCGGGCATGGTGGTGTCCAGGTCGATTACGCAGATACCCTCGCCCGTCACGTCATCCAGCATCACATTGTTGAGCTTGGTGTCGTTGTGAGTCACGCGCAGGGGCAGCTCACCGCTGGCGAGGTAGTTCACCACCTTGTGGCAATCGGCCTCGCGGGAGAGGTACCAGTCAATTTCCTTCTGCACATCCTTGGCGCGGCCCAGGGGGTCAGCAGCAATAGCCTTCTGGAAGTTCTGGAAGCGCTTGGTGGTGTTGTGGAAATCGGGGATGGTCTCAAAGAGCGGAGCACCGGGAAGATTGGCACCCAGCTTCTGGAAGTTACCGAAAGCGCGGGCAACCTCAACACACTGGCCGGGGTTTTCAATCATGTCGAAGGTGCGGGCACGCTCGATGAAGGGGTACACGCGCCATACGTTGCCCTCCTCATCCTGAGCGTAGGGCTTGCCGTCCTTGGCCGGGATGATGGTGAGCGTGCGGCGGTAGGCTTCCTTGCAGCCTTCCTCGAGGAGGACGCGCAGGGCTTCATCCGTCACGCGCTTCACGTTCTCCATGAGGCCGATAGGCTGGCGGAACACGTTGCTGTTGACGCGCTGAAGGATGTAGCGGACGCGGATACCGGCCTGCTCCACCTCGATACGGAAGGTATCATTGATATGACCGGACCCGTACGGAGCGCCGAACACATAGTCGGCGCGGATATCGAACATTCCGGCAATTTTCTGAAGGTCAAACATATGCTTAACCGAGTTTAGCGGGGTATACACCTTCTTCCACCAGCTTGGCAATGCTTTCCACCACGGCGGGTTTGTCGCTGGGGTAGGTCACGCCGAGCCAATTGGCCGTGGTCTTGATGACGCTGCAATCTGCCTTGCCATTGTGGATGAGTTCGTCCACGACGGTGGGGATGTAGCACTCACTCTTCAGCTCACTGCCATGGGCGGCCATGAAGCGGTTGAAGTGGTCCTGAATCTGGGCAATAAAGCTGGCGGGGAATACCCAGAAGTTCATGGAAACAAGCTCCTCGGGGTCCACGGGCTTGCGCTCGCCGCTCAGGCTGTCGCCGCGGCACACGCCGTCTTCTTCAGTCTTAATCTTGGTGTATTCCTCAACGCTGTCGAGGTAGCCATTCTGAATACCGCAGATACCGCGGTTCACATCGCCATGGTCGCTGAGGGTATTCTTGAGAGGATAGCCAATCATGCCGTAGTGCTCCTTGCCATCGGCAGCGGGAGTAGCGGTCAGGAAATCAGCAGCTTTCTGGAAAGCATCTGCACCGTAGAAGTCATCTGCATTCACCACGCCGAAGGGTTCATTCACCACATTTCGTGCGGCCAGCAGAGCGTGGGCAGTACCCCAGGGCTTCACGCGACCTTCGGGCACGCTGTACCCCTCGGGCAGGTCATCAAGAGCCTGGAATGCGTAGTCCACCTCAATCTTACCAGCAAAACGGGCACCTACCTGGCTCTTGAAAGCTTCTTCAAAATCCTTACGGATGATGAAGACAACCTTACCGAAGCCGGCGCGGATAGCGTCGTACACGGAATAGTCGAGAATAACTTCACCGTTGGGGCCCATAGGGTCAAGCTGCTTAAGGCCACCGTAACGGCTGCCCATACCTGCTGCGAGAACAAGAAGTGTCGGTTTCATAATAATAAAATCTGAGTACAAGTTGTACGCAGTTATATTATCGCGCCACAGACGCTTTGGCAAGCTAAAAAACCAATTACCCCCGGTGGATTTCTCCACCGGGGGACCTTTTATCTCCCTTTCTCCAGAAACTGCGCTTATTCTGCGCAGAGAATCTTCACGAAGCCCTCTTCCTGCAGGCGTGTAGCGCCGCAGGCAAACTTGGCACGAATCTGGAGCGTTTCGTCCAGGTCATCGCGCACGGAAAGCTTCACCTTGAAATCGTCCCAGATGCCGAACTGGGCACGGCTCTTCACCCAGGCCAGGCAGGAGCGCACGCCCGCTCCATCGATCGGAAGTTGTTCTGTGCGAATGATGCGGAAGCCTAGGAAGGTATCCAGACGCCCCTCAGCCAGTGCGCGCACAGCGTTGTAATCGAAGCTGGAAACCTCCTGCTGCTGCAGCAGAGAATTAATCTGACTGCTGGAGCAGGCCAGCACCAGTTCATCACCATAAGCGCGGCGTTCATCGCTCCAGGCTTCATTCTTCTGCAGAATGGTAAGTGCATGGCGCAGCTTACCGACGGTTAGATTACTTTCCACGGCGCTGCCGCTTTCCACAAAATCCTCCTCAATAATCTGAGTAGAAGGAAGCTCCACCGCCTCGGTGCCATTCTCGCCCGTGTAGTTAGCCCCCAGGAAGGCATCAATCATCACCTTATCCATGCAGCGGCCGGCAGCCGCACGCAGGCTTTCGATAGTCTTGCTCACCGGCACATCGATATTGGCCAGTTTCTTGGCATCGAACTCATCGAAACCCACCGCCTTAGTGAAAATCTTAGGATGAATCACACGGCGGGTAGTGGGGGCTTCGGAGAGCGAGGTGCTCTTCATGCGCTCAGTCTTTTCGTCGAAGGCGAGCAGGCCGTACTGGTCGAAAGCCGCCATCTTGCCGGTAAGGCCAGATTCGACGGTGACATACTTATCGAGACGCGAGACCTCCTGCTGGAGATAGCTGCCCCACTTCTCAGAATACTTTATCTGGTAGTTGCTTTCAATATCTGCCATATATAATAATAGGGTTGTTGGTTAGGAATAGCAAATCGGCTGCATGGGATTACCCAGAGGATGTGGGGTCGGGCCGCGCGGCACCGGCAAGCAACCGTTCCGTAACCGGAATTGGGCAGCAGGGTGCTCTTGCCGGTGCACATTAGAGCACAAGCAACCTCAATTGTCACCAAATAGCAAGCACCCGGCAGCGCGTTCAACGCGGAAAACAAAGCCGGCTCAGCTCAATTCCACCAGCATGCCATCATAGGCAGCTTCCATAAAAGCGGGCAGATAATCGCAGAGTGACTGGTATTCCACCTCGTGCCCGACGTGGGTCACAAAGCCACGTTCCGGCTGCAGTTGCTGCATGACTGCCACGGTATCATCCACGCAGAAATGCGTGCGGTGAGGGCGGTAGCGCAAGCCATCCATAGCCAGCGCATCCAGGTGCATGAGCAAGGAGGCGGACTCTGCCGGTAATTCCTGAATATCAGGCACATAACCAAAACTCTTCCCCCCGCTGCGGAAAACATAGCCATAGGTTTCCACCGTGGCATGCACCACCGGCACGGGAGTCACCTCGATATCCCCCACGGTAAAGGGCCTGCCGGCGTGGTCATGCGCCGCAGGGCGTATATAGCCCTGGTAGGTATTCCTCTCATCAAAGGCCCATCCGAACATTTTTCTGAGCATCTGCAGGCACCCGGCTCCGGCATACAGGGGCAGCCGGTCCTCCCTGCGCCAGCAGAAAGCGCGCATTTCATCAAAACCAGTTGTGTGGTCCAGGTGCTCATGAGTATACAGCACTGCATCAATGGCGGTCAGGTTGTGGCGCAGAGCCTGGGCCCGCAAGTCCGGGCAGGAATCCACCAGCAGCGTGGTGGTGGCCGAGCGCACCAACAGAGACGAGCGCCAGCGCTTATTGCGCGGGTTCGTCGAGCGGCAGACTTCACAGTTGCAGCCAATCACAGGTACCCCGGTGGAGGTTCCGCTGCCAAGGAAAAGTACGTTCAGCATGGGATTTTAGTTTGGATTTCCGCGCGCATTATGGCATAATCCACCGCAGAACGCAAAGAGAAATTATGCTTTCCCTGCTCAAGATACGGAATCTGGCTCTGGTAGACGAACTCAACTGGGAACCCCCAGCGGGGTTTCTGGGCATCACTGGCGAAACCGGTGCCGGCAAATCCGTCATCATGGGCGGCATTTCGCTCGCCCTGGGTGAGCGCGCGGACAAAAGCCTTATCCGCAGCGGCGAGAGCCAGTGCAGCATAGAAGCCGTCTTTCAGCTGGCAGATACCAATGCGCTGAATGCGCAGCTGGAGGAAAGCGGCGTGCCGCCCTGCGAGGATGGCCTGCTCATCATCCGCCGCGTGGTCACTGCCACCGGCAACCGCCAGTTCATCAACAGCAGCCCCGTCACCCTGCAGCTGCTCAAACGCATCGGTGCCGGGCTGGTGGACATGCACCACCCGGAAGAGCACCGCTCCCTCACCTCACAGGAACGCCAGCTCTGCCTGCTCGATGCCTTTGCCGAGGATGCCCCTGCTCTGGCAGCCTACCACGCCGCCTACCGCGCCTGGCTCGATGCCCGAACCGCCTACCGCACCTTGCAGGAAAGCGAAATGGCGAATGAACGCGAGCTGGATTTCCTGCGCCACCAGGTCGAGGAAATCGAAACCGCCGCCTTCACCGCTGAGGAGGTGGAGGGGCTGGAGGCCCGCTGGCAGCGCGCCCGCAATGCCAACCGCCTGCGCGACACCGCCCTGCCCATGGCCCACCTGGTGGATGGCGAGGATGGTTCGCTGCTGAGCACCCTGCACCAGCTGGTGCGCAGCGGCCGCGACCTGGAGCGGCTCGATGCCTCATGTGCCCCCTGGCTGGAAAGTCTGGAAACCCTCATCGACACCGCAGAGGATCTGGCAGCCAACCTGCAGGATTACGTAGAAACGCTGGAATGCGACCCCGCCGAGCTGGCCGAACTTGAAAACCGCATTGCCCTGCTGGATAACCTGAAGCGTAAATACGGCGCCGATTTCGAAGCCATAGCGGAGCATCTGGAAACCTGCCGCGCCAAGCTCGATACCATCGGCAACCGCGAGCAGAGGCTCGAGGAACTGCAGGCCGAAGAGCAGCGCTGCTACGCCTGTGTCGTGGAGGCAGGCAAGGCGCTTTCCGCCGCCCGCGCAGCAGCCGCACCGAGACTGGAGCAGGATTTCCTGACTCACGCGCGGCACCTGGGCTTCCGCCAATCGCTCTTCACCGCCCGGCTCACCGCTCTGACCGAACCCGGCCCGCAGGGGATGGAAGAAGTCGAGTTCCTTTTCGGCCCCAACCCGGGCGAACCACAGAAAGCATTGAGGCTCATAGCCTCCAGCGGCGAGCTAGCCCGCGTGATGCTGGCGCTCAAGAGTGCTCTGGTCCGGCAGGATGATACACCACTGCTCATTTTCGACGAAATTGATGCCAACGTGGGCGGCGAGATTGCCCGCGCGGTGGGCATGAAAATGCGCGAACTGGGGCGCGAGCACCAGGTCATCGCCATCACCCACTTCCCGCAGGTGGCCGCCCTGGCCGACCACCACTACCTCATTTCCAAGAGCCAGAACGCGGAAGGGCGCACCGTCTCGCGCCTGGAAGAAGTCGACACCGACGCCCGCGTGGTAGAGCTTGTCCGCATGCTCGGCACCAGCGGCCCCACAGCCGAAGCCCACGCCCGCGAATTGCTCATGACCTGAAGAAGATTCAGTTATTAGAAAATTTCGAATAACTGCCGATGATGGCAATAACTACGCCGTGAACCACTATGCATTGCAGATGGTCATTGCGGCTGGGTTCAAGTAGGAATATCAGGGACAAAGCTGAATGCTACTCCTACCTCCCCCTGAACTCCAGATTCCTGTTTATCGTAAGAAGTCTCATCTTGGTCGGCTTTAGCTGTTACGGCCCCTGCTCCCCAATCGCGACATTATTAATTTTATAACAAGGATATCGGGAAAGCCCTGATGCCATCGGCCAGAGTATATGGCTGCTCAGCCGTGCAAAACACGATACCGGGCCTGAGCTCCAGCAGGCCGGTCGGGATTTTGCGAGCGTGGCGCAAATCGGCAGCATCCGGGCTACTGCTCTTCTTCACTTCCATGGGATAAATTCCACCATCCTGCACCAGCAGGAAATCCACCTCGGCTGTTCCCTTGGCATCCCGGAAGAAATAAAGCTGAGGCCGTCTCCCATTGTGGTTGAAGCTCCTGATCAGCTGCCCATACACCCAGGTTTCCAGAATAGCCCCGGCCATAGGCCCCTTCATGAGTGCTTTTGCGCTTGTCCACCCCGCCAGCCAGGCGCACAGTCCGGTGTCCATAAAATACAGTTTGGGCGTCTTCGTCAGACGCTTGATAGCATTCGCGGAATATGGTTGTAACAAAGCCACAATCCCCGTCGTCTCCAAAATGGAAACCCATGCCTTGACTGTGTTGGGGGCCACTTCCGCATCACGGGCCAGATCTGCATATACCAGTTGCTGTCCGGTGCGCAGGGCTGCCGACTGCATGAACTTGACGAAAGCAGCGCGGTTTCCTACTTGAGAGAGCTCTCTCACGTCACGTTCCAGAAAGGTGCGCACGTAGGAATCAAAAAAGCCTTCGGGTTCCAGCTCCGGATCACGCCTCAAAGCCGGATAGCCGCCGCGCCAGATGCGCTCGTACAACTCGTGAATATCGCACACTTTTCCTCCCGTTGCATAAGCGGCAGAAGATTCAGGGGCGAAAACCGGAGCTATTTCCCCTGCCCCCAGTACCTCACGCTGCGACATGCTGTGTAAATCCACTATTCCCACTCGTCCCACGAGCGTTTCCGTCACGCCCTTCATCAAATGAAATTGCTGGGAGCCGGTTAACCAGTACATTCCGTTCCGTTTCCCGGAATCCACCTTCATCTTGATAGCACGCAACAATTCCGGAGCATACTGCACCTCATCGATGAACAAAGGTTCCCGGTATTCCTGCAAGAACCCTATAGGGTCACGCCTGGCCTGGTCCGCCAGCTTGTAGTCATCCAGAGTCACATAATTCATCCCGGGTGGGCATAATTCCTGCAACATGGTGGATTTTCCCACCTGTCTAGCCCCCAACACCAGCACACAGGGATAATGCGCCGATAGATAGGCTACTTTCGCAGCGGCGGTTCTTGGATAATAGGTGTGTTTCTCCATCATGGCACCCTCATTTTGCCTTAGCCGCGCCTATCCGTCAAGCAAAAACAGAAAAATCCGCAGTAATATCATGGAAAAATCCGCAGTGTTACTGCGGATTTTTCCGTTTAATTCACAATAGGCCTACTGTAAAGCTATTACAAATGGAACATTTTTCACAACAATCCGTCTTTTCGCCATTTTCACAGTAAATTCACCCAATTTTTCATTTCAAGGGCACAATAGTGAATGGGAGTCTCTCATTATCATCGTAATGCCCGAAGACATGCTGGTCAATAAGGGGCGCCATGCCTGAGGCAGGGGTAAGGAAATCCAGTTTCCAGGAGGAAAAGCCGACACCGTCTGCAATATCCGGGTCATTATGGTCCTGCCCTCGGATAAACCCTTCCTCTTCACCGCTAAGAGCAACCTGTACTATCACGATTACACGTTCCACGAGCTCTACCGCCGCGAAACACCGCAGGGAGCCTGCTGGTATAACGAAAACCGACCGGATACCCTGTACCCGGTCGGTGAATAAAAGCGTTTCCGGCGGCCTCAGCCCTGGGGCTGAAGCTCTACCTCCATGAAATGGCGCAGCTTCTCACTGCCGTAATAATCATTCTCGCGAATGCGCCCCAGGGCAGTCTGAGTGCGGGCTCCATTCACGAATATCATGGGCAGCAGCCTGGTCATGAACAAATTCTGCGTGGCTGCATCGGCCTCGCCAATGGAGTTCACCTTATCCACAGCCTGCTGCATGCGGATATGAAGCGGTTTGAGTTTTTCAGCTGCGGCATCAGCGGACTGCGTATCCTGGATACTCTCGTAGGTGGTCAGCACATCGTTCATCGCAGCAAGGCAATCATCTATCATCCTTGCAGTCTCCTCCACCGGGCGGGCAAAAGGAGCATCAACAGGCGTCTGAATTGCCTGGAGCATCGGGCTGCAAAGCAGACCCGCGGCAAGTATCAGTGCGGATTTCATCATCATATGTCTATTTAAAAAAGACGCTGCGTTTCCGGACGTGGGAAGCGCAGCGTCGAAAGAGGTTACACCAGAGTCTATTACTTCTCCTCGATGGTGACGTCGTACTCGCGGCCCATGATATTGAGCTTCATGTTGCGGCCGGAAATGGCGGCAGCCACACCCACGGTGGAGAGGGCGGCGGGAGCGCCGAAGTTCTCCTGCTTGGGAGTGGTGGGCGGCTCGGGCTTCTTGCCAGCGTAGTAGTCCTCAAGCTGCTGCGGGAACATGCAGTAGATGACGCAGTTCTCGTCTGTAGCGGGCATACCCTTGGCGGCGAGCTTGTCGCGCAGGTCCTGCATGCCGGGCTTGATGAGGTCGGCGGGGCGGCAGGTGATGGGTTCCTTGCCCATCTTCTTGGCGCACATGGCCTGCAGCTCGGGATCCACGGGGGCGGGAGTGCGGCCATAGTAGCCCAGAGCCACGTCGGCGCACTGCGGGGTGATGTTCTTCCAACGGCCGAACTTCACGTTCATCATAGCCTGCACACCCACAATCTGAGAGGTGGGGGTTACCAGCGGAATCCAACCCAGAGCCTCGCGCACCACGGGAATTTCGGCGAACACTTCCTCGAACTTGTCGGTCATGTTCATTTCCTTGAGCTGGCTGCGGAAGTTGGAAAGCATGCCGCCGGGTACCTGGTAGCGCAGCGTGTCGCTGTTCACGATTTCGTTGGCGTGGCTGGTGAAGCGGGAAAGGCTGTCGTACACCGGCTGCAGCATGGCGGAGATGTCGGAGAGCTTCTTCTTGAAGTCAGCCTCGTCCTCCAGCTTGGGAGCGCGCTCGTAGCCGTTCATGAGGGCGAGCATGCGCATGCAGTCCGGCTGGCCGGTACCGTTGGCGAAGGGAGCAATGGACACGTCCACGGCGTCTGCACCGGCGTTGATGCCGGCCACGTAGGTGGCAGCACCCAGACCGGCGGTCTCGTGGGTGTGAATCCACACGGGCAGGTTACAGGCCTTCTTGATGGCTTCGGTCAGGGCTGCGGTCTCAGCCGGGGGAATCAGACCAGCCATATCCTTGATGACGATGGCATCTGCGCCCATGTCGGCGATTTCCTTGGCCAGGTTGGCGAAGTACTCGAGGTTGTGCACCGGGGAAGTGGTGTAGCAGATAGTGCCGTGTGCCTGGGCACCGGCTTCCTTGGCAGCCTTGATGGAGGTGCGCATGTTCTGCGGGTCGTTCAGGCAGTCGAAGATACGGAAGATGTTCATGCCGTGCTTGGCACTCAGCTTCACGAAGGCTTCCACCACGTCATCAGCGTAGTGAGTGTAGCCCACCAGGTTCTGACCGCGCAGCAGCATCATGTGCGGGGTCTTAGGAGCCAGCTTCTTAAGGGTATCCAGACGATCGAACGGGTGCTCGCCGAGGAAGCGGAGACCGGAGTCGATGGAAGCGCCACCCCAGGTTTCCAGAGCGGAGAAGCCCATGGTGTCCAGGATAGGGGCGATTTCGAGCATCTGCTCGGTGGACATGCGGGTGGCTGCCAGAGACTGGTGGCCGTCGCGCAGTACGGTGCAGTTGAATGTTGCGGGTTTCATATCTTAAAAAATGGGTAAAAACGCGTGATTCTACGCGGCTATCGTACCACAAAAACAGCTTTCGCGTCAAGCAACTAATGCAGAAGCGCAGAAAATTATCGCAAAGGCTTGCTTTTTCACCCCACACGGAACCATTTATGCACCGCACAGAGAAGATTATTCTTGGCTATTGTAGCGAAAGGTGATAGTATGACGGCATGGTCAGAATCTTAGCAGCAACCGATTTTTCAGAAGAAGGGCAGGCTGTGCTGGACTTTGCCGCCGAAATGGTGTGCAAGACCGGCGGCAAGATGTACCTGCTGCACGCAGTGGAGCCCTGCATCATAGATGCAGCAGGGAGTCTTTCCGGCGGTAGCAGCATGGGTGCGGGAGATATACCCGGCAACCTGCCCAATGTAGATTACCAGCGCATGGATGCCAGCCAGGCGGTACTTGCCATTGCAGATGCCCGCGCCAAACAGCTGGGCGAACACATCAGCAAGAAATGGGGCATCCCGGTTTACGCCAAGGCAGAAGAAAGTGATGACATTGTGGACTGTGTACACCAGTTCTGCAACCGCCACAACATCACCCAGCTGGTAATCGGCAACCGCCATCATTCCCTGCTCACCTCCATTCTGCTGGGCAACACCGCAGAAAAGCTGGTACGTGCCGCCAGTATTCCGGTCACAGTAGTACCCTGCGGCCCCAACTCCAAGCACTGATGGTCATCCTCTTTCTGGGAGACGTAGTGGGCGAACCAGGACGCTGCGCCCTGTATAAAGCTCTGCCTGAACTCCGGGCCGAGTACGGGGTGGATGCAGTCATCGTCAACGGAGAAAACGCAGCAGGCGGCAAAGGCATCATCCCACGCCTGGCGCGGGAGTTCCAGGAAAACGGGGTGGACGTCATCACCCTGGGAGACCACGTATGGGATCAATCTGACCTGATTCCCTGGCTTCCGGAAGCACCCACCGTCCTGCGCCCCTTCAACCTGCAGCCCGGAACCCCCGGCTTCGGCAGCTGCATCATTGACACCCCGGCAGGAAAACTGGGTGTGCTGTGTCTGCAGGGGCGCACCTTCATGCGCCCCGGGGCAGAAAACCCGTTCACACAAGGGTACGACGAAGCACAACGGCTCCGCGAAGCCGGAGCACAGGCCATACTGGTGGATTTCCACGGAGAAACCACCAGCGAGAAAATAGCCATGGGATACCGCATGGATGGTGTTGCAAGCGCCGTAGTCGGCACGCACACACACGTGCAGACAGCAGATGACCGCATCTTACCGGGCGGCACGGCTTACCTGACCGATGCCGGCATGTGCGGCAGTCTGAATGGCGTTATCGGACGCGACGCAGACTGCGTACTCATGGGGCTTATCACCAACCTGCCCAACCGTTTCCCGATAGCCGGCTTCCCAGCCATGGTGAACGGCGTCATTGTAGAGATAGACACGCAGAGCGGCAGAGCAACCCGGATGGAACGCATTACCCGCATATACGACGAAAAATGATGGATGTGGAACGATTTGGCGGCATAGCCCGCCTGTATGGAACAGCCCCGGCAGAACGGCTCAGCAAGGCACGTGTGGCAGTAGTCGGTATCGGGGGAGTAGGCTCATGGGCAGCCGAAGCCCTTGCCCGCAGTGGAGTAGGCACCATCATCCTGCTGGACATGGATGACCTCTGCATCACCAACACCAACCGCCAGATACACGCGCTGGACGGCAACTACGGCAGAACCAAGGTAGAAGCCATGGGAGAGCGGCTGCGCGCCATCAATCCCGCCATTCAGGTAGAAGAAGTCATGGCCTTTTACACCGTTTCCAGACCGGAACGACTCTTCGATACCCAGCCGGATGTGGTCATCGATGCCATTGACAGCATGCGACCGAAAGCTCATCTCATAGCCGAGTGTTACAAGCGCAACGTGCCGCTCGTCACATGCGGCGGCGCAGGCGGCCGCATAGATGCCAGCTGCATTGCCGTGGCAGACCTTGCCCGCAGCGGAGGGGACAACATGCTCTCCCAGCTGCGCAAAACCCTGCGCAAAGAATACGGACTTCCCCTGCAGGACAAATGCCCGGAAACCGGCATCCGTTGCGTCTACTCCCCCGAACGCCCGCGTTTCCCGAAGTGCGACGGCACCGTAAGCTGCGAACGCGAGGCACACCAGAAAGGCGGCATCGGCTGCGCCAGCGGCTTTGGTTCTGCCACCCACATTACCGGCACCTTCGGCTTCATGATGGCCGGAGAAACCCTTAACCTCTTAACTCAAAATCCCGCATGAAATTCAACGACCGCACCGCACGCGCTAACAAACACACAGCCAAGACAGAAGCCAGATTTGAGAAAAAACCAGCCGCCACCATTGTGGTGAAGCCACGGCCGGAAGGAGACTTGCAGGACATTCTGGCAGATCAGCCGCAAGGATTGTACCTGGTGCTCGACTGCGTGCAGGACCCGCACAATCTGGGTGCCATTCTGCGCACTGCAGATGGCGCCGGGGTGGCTGCCGTCATTGCACCGAAAGACAAATCCGTGGGGATTACAGAAACCGTGCTCCGTGTCTCTGTTGGTGCAGCAGAAAATGTACCTTTCGTTCAGGTGACTAACCTGGCACGCACCATGAAACAAATGAAAGATGCCGGCATCTGGTTTGTGGGCACGTCTGACCACGGTGACCGCTCGCTCTACGATATAGATTTCAAGGGCGGCATTGCCCTGGTCATGGGTGCAGAAGGCGACGGCATGCGCCGGCTTACTGAAGAGAACTGCGATTTCCTGGTACGCATTCCCATGGCTGGCAAAGTGCCGTGTCTGAACGTATCTGTGGCCACAGGCGTCTGCCTGTACGAAGCAGTCCGCCAGCGCAATCTGTAATTCCCCCATGGGCTGCATCATCGACATAGAGCCGCCGCCCGGCGCACTTGTCCGTTTCATCTCCGACCTGCACCTGGGGCACGAGCGCTGCGAAGCACCCGCAGTCAGCGAGCTTGCCCCATTGTTGCGCGGCATCAGCATTCTGGTTGTAGTGGGTGACCTGGCAGAAACCCGCAAATGCGACTGGCAGGAGCGCGGCATGGCAGCGCGGGAAGAACTGAGACGCCTCTGCCGGGACGCAGGCGTGCAACTGGTCGAAATATCCGGCAACCATGACCCGGACACCCCCGCCCTGCTCGCCAGATTCTGGGGCGGCAGAGTCATTGCCATGCATGGGCACGCGCTCTACAAGGAAGTAGCCCCCTGGAGCTGGGAATACCTCCGCAACAAACAAGCCTGCAGGGAACTCATCTCCCGCTACGCGGATGCAGACACCCACCTGGAAAGCAGACTGGAGCTTTCACGCGCCATGTGCCAGCTCACTCCGCCCATTCTGCGACGCGAAGGCATACGGAATCCGCTGCTGCGGGGATTCATGCACTGCTTCTGGCCGCCGCAGCGCCCGCTGGGCATTGTGTGGAGCTGGTTAACCTGCGCGCGACGTTGCGAATACTTCGCCCGGCGCTTTTTCCCGGCTGCAGAGATTGTCATCTTCGGGCATCTGCACCGTTTCGGCAACTGGCAGTTCGGCCCCCGCCGGATTCTCAATACTGGCGCCTGGTTCAAGCATGCCACGCCGTACGTGATTGATATAAAGGATGCTCAGCTCCTCAGCTATAAAAAAGCAACCGAATTCGGCATACCCATGCCAAACTGACTCATTTTTTTGAAAGAAACGTATTTATTGCTTGCGTTGAGGATTTTAGGATGATATATTCCACCCGTTACTTCAACCTCTTGCACGTTATGAACAAAACTCAACTTATCGACGCTATCCAGAAGGAACTGGGTCCGGACGCCACCAAGAAATGCGCAGCCGATGCTCTGAACGCTACGCTTGCCGCCATCTCCAAGGCCGTGGCAACCGAGAAGGTGCAGCTTGTCGGCTTCGGCACTTTCGAGACCAAGACCCGCCCTGCCCGTACTGGTCGCAATCCCCGCACCGGCGAGACCATGACCATCCCCGCCAGCACGGTGGTAAGCTTCAAGGCTTCCTCCGCTCTGAAGGGCTAAGTCAGCCGCACAGGATTTACAAAAAACCCGGTTCTTCAACGAACCGGGTTTTTATGTTCCGGGAACTTCTGATAAGCCTCCTATCCTCAAAAAAAATCAGCTCAGCAGGCTTGAGGCATCCAGCACATCTTCGCCATATATCAATTCGGCCAGCACTGGCACTCCGGTATATTCCTCCAGCATGCTGCAGTTGGTCACAGCAGCAGTATCCCACTCCTCACTCTGCTGGTTCAGAATAATGCCGCGGCATTCCAGACCACACGCGCGAATGGCCCGCACAGCCGAAATCGCGTGGTTCACCGCCCCCTGCCGGTTACTCACCACCAGGAGTACAGGTAATCCCAGTTTCTCTGCCAGGGCAGCCATGGTTTTTCCCGGGCAAAGAGGCGTCTCCCAGCCACCGCAGCCTTCTACCAGCAGCAATTCATATTCACCGGCAAGCGAATGGCAATGCCCGGCCAATGCATCCAGAGACACCTCGCGATGCTCGAATTCAGCCCCCACGCGTGGGTCTGCCATGGTACGAAGATAAAGAGGATTAATGGAATCCAGAGGTAAATTCGGTCTTCCCACAGCCTCTCGCATAGCGCGGAGTTCCTTGCGGTCACCACAGGAAACCGGCTTGCAGCCCATGGCAGTAACACCCTTCTGCATCACATCCCGCAGCAAGGCGCAGATGACATGCGTCTTGCCCACCGATACATCAGTTCCCGCTACAAAATAAGCATTCATGGCAGCATTTACTCCGGCATCGACAAGCGGATATCATCAATATTCCACTCCGGGCTGGCATCTCGCACCAGCAGGTGATTCACCATCAACCACACCACCACCGCAGCAGCCAGGCATATAAGCTTGGCCTGCCAGTTAGTGGCCAGCAACTTCTGAAATCTGGTCCTCGTTCGCATGAGAATTAAGAAGATAGGTTAAGCGTTCAGACAATAAATCCAGGTTGATATCCCGCTGCACCATATTACCTACAGCAAGGGAAACTGACCCCGTTTCTTCAGACACAATGATAACCACAGCATCAGAAGCCTCTGCAAGACCAATACCGGCGCGGTGGCGGAGCCCCATACTACGGTCTTTCAGCTCTCGGTTGGAGACAGGCAGAATAGCCGCGGCTGCCACAATTCGTTCATTGTTCACAATCACCGCGCCATCGTGCAGCAGCGTTTTGGGCATGAAGATTGTACCAATCAATTCGCGGGTGTACTGAGCATCCAGCAACGTACCGGATTTGGCATACTCCTGCAATTTGTTGGAACGGCAGATGGCAATAAGCGCCCCGTAACGTTTGGATACCAGGTATGCAACAGACTCACGCACCAGAGTCACAAAATCTTCATTTTCCTGCCGCGTACCAATCAATCGGGAAATAATTCTGTTCGAACCCAGGCGCGCCAGTGCTGTGCGCAATTCCGGCTGAAAGAGAATGACCAGAATCGTACCCGGACCGATAATCAGACCGGCAAGCTGTTTGAGCACCACGGCGTGTGTGATTTCCAGAAGAATATACCCGAGAATCACTGTTGCAATGAGACCGGCAAGAATAGCCGCCGCGCGGGAATCTTTCACCGCACGGTACAGCTGGTAGAACAAGGCCCAGAGAACCAGAATCTCAAATATGGCTCTGAGGATTTCAAGCAAGGTCATGCACGTATATTACTATGCTTACACAGCCATGGCAAGCTGAAACAACACTACTGACAACGCCGCATGCAACTCACGGCGCAAAAAATGTAGAGAAATATCATTTTCCTGTTTGCAAGAATCACCAGATATGCTAGTATAGTGGTCGTTGCAATGAAAACTATTGATCGCTACATTCTCAAGCAACTCATCTCGGTAACATTTCTGGGTGTGCTCTCTCTCACCATGCTTCTTTTGCTGGGGCAGCTGTTCAAGCAGCTCCACGAGCTGCTGGTAGAAAGCGGCGCTCCGCCCAGCATTGTGTTTGACTTCATGCTGCAGGTGATTCCGTTCTCCCTCACATTCTCTGTACCGTGGGGGTTCCTCACTGCCGTGCTGCTGGTATACGGACGCCTTGCTGCCGATAATGAGCTCACCTCCATGCGCATGGCTGGGTTGAGCCTCTGGCGCCTGAGTGCTCCGGCCATCGGCATGGGGCTGGTGCTTTCCGGTTTGTGCTACTACATCAACATCGAAATAGCGCCCCGCGGTAAAAACGCCATGAGTGACCTGGTCATGAAAGCAGCCATGGACAACCCGCGCAACCTGCTCAAATCCAGCAGCAGCATGACCAAGCTGGACAAAGTGCAGCTTTACATTGAACAGCGAGACGGCGATGTCCTGAAAGGGCTGCATGTTTACCCGCTTGCCAAAGGTGCTACCATGGGCTCCGATTTCGACGCCATTCATGCCGAAAGCGCAGAAATCGGCGAATTCGACCTGAAGACACGTCTCCTGACGCTCACCCTTAAGAATGCCCGTATCGAGCGCTCAGATGGTGGTCTCACCGATATGCCGGCCATTGGTGTCATGCCCCTGCGTGTGCACATTCCGCTCAAAAACCAGCGCAAGCTCAAACCGAACCGGTATACCAACGCAGAAATCAGCTACGTGCTGAGCCATTCTGCCATTACCCTGCAGCTCGACATGCAGAAGCTGGGCGTATTCGAAGACAACGCATCCGTGAAACCGGCATTCCCCTGTGCCAAGCAGCTGTGGGCAGAAGTTCGCAAAGATGCCAGCTATTACAACGGCGGGCTGCGCAACAAGAAGTCAAAGCTTGCGTTTGAGACAGAAGGTGTGCAGCGCGCCTCCTTCGCCTGCGCCTGTCTGGTATTCTCTCTCATTGGCGTTCCGCTGGCTATCACCGCGCGCCGCAAGGATACCTCTACTGGCTTTGCCATCGGCATTCTTGTGGCGGCCGTCTATTTCATGGCTCTGGTATTCTGCGAATTATCGCGTAAATCCAGCGGCATCACACCTTACATTGTGCTCTGGCTGCCCAATATCATC
>CAJGCV010000043.1 GCA_904501915.1 uncultured Akkermansia sp.
AAAAATCGTGTAGACTGTCGCACCCACCCGAGCCGGGAGGCTCACTGAACATTTACTAATTACAAGAAGGAGACAAGATGAACATTCTCGACACTATCGGAAAAGAGCAGATGAAGGACGACGTGACGCCCTTCAACGTTGGCGACACCGTGAAGGTGCACTGCCGCGTGATTGAAGGTGGCAAGGAACGCGTGCAGATCTTCCAGGGCATCGTTATTGCCAAGCGTGGCGCCGGCATCAACGAGGCTTTCACCGTTCGTAAGATTGCCTACGGCGAAGGCGTGGAACGCTCCTTCCCCATCCACACCCCCAAGATTGCCAAGATTGAGGTTGTGACCCGCGGTAAGGTTCGCCGCGCCAAGCTCCACTACCTCCGCAGCCGCGTGGGTAAGGAAGCTGTCACCGTGAAGACCATCCGCTAATCGCCGGATTCCTCACCAAATCCTTTTACTCAACCGGGTCATTCCTTGCGGAATGGCCCGGTTCTTTTTTGTGCGCAGATTGCGCAGCATCGGCACTTCCCTTCTTCCTGCCCGCATGCTTCACCCATTATTCAGCCCTTGATATACAATATCTCTTTTTCGCTATTTTTATCAGCCTATTTTTGAATTTTTTATTGACTTTTATATCTTTGTTGCTACATTGAAACCAGCCCGAATACATAAACATCTCTCTAATGAGACAAAAATCGGGGTAACCTAATCACCAAATATAGAACTATGACCATTACATCTCTTACCATTGCCACGCTGAGTCCCTTCATGGTGGCCGATGTTCAGGAAAAAGCCGTTGCGCCAGAGGCAGCCGCAGCCCCCATCTACAACTGGGAACAGCAAACCGCCACAGAGGGTATCAACGAAGGTGAGTTTGAGGCAGGGCAGACCCTTCGCGGCTCCCAGAGCGTCTTAGGTCACCAGCTAGTCATCGACGACTGGTACCTTGCCTGATCTGGCATCACACACACAACACAGGGCAGCGAAGTCCCCCAACGGACAAAGCTGCCCTTTTACATTCAGCACCTCCCGGAAACAACCATGATTCTGATTCTCACCAACAGTCAGGATGGCACCACCGACCTCCTCATGCCACACCTCACCCCATTCGCAGAGGTATTCCGTTTCAATATTGACCTGTGGCGGGACTACAGCTGGAGCATCAGTGCCACCGGATACGAACTGAGCGACCCCACCGGGCGCACCTGCCGGGAGTGCGAGGTCGGCGCGGTGTACGACCGTAAGGTCATGTTCGACCCACCCCGCATCGATGTGCCGGCAGAAGGCAGCCCGGAGGCATGGCTTCGCAACGAAGTGATGCTCATCTGGAGCGGCATCAAGGATTTAGCCGTGCACAGCGGCAAATGCGCGCTTATCCACCCCTCCCCACACGGCACCTGGCACAAAATGCGCCAGATGCGCCTGGCGGCAGAATATTTTCCTGTACCCGCCTGGCAGATGCTGCACCGCGCCTCGTTACAGCTGGCCGGAGAAGTCGTCTGCAAGACCAACGGAGCGGAACCCATGGGCAACGGCCAGATTCTCATGGTCAACAAAGTCGACCCCGCCCGGCTGGATACCGCCTACCCCTGGTTCCTGCAGCAATGCCTCAGCCACGCCACACACGATGTCACCGTCGTCTACGTGAACGGCAAACTCTTCGCCTACGAAATGCCCCGCGGCGGCAGCACCGACTGCCGCATCGACACCTTCAACAAGGCCGACACCTGGACGCCCTGCGAGCTGACACCTGAGCAGAGCGACTCCATCTGCCGCATGATGCGCCGCACCGGTCTCTCCTTCTCCCGGCTCGATTTCCTGCGCGATGCAGCCGGTACCCTCCATTTTCTCGAATTCAACGTGAACGGCCAGTATGCCTGGCTGGACCTGCATAACGAACGCGGCCTGTTCACCGCCATTGCGCAGGAAATCCTCCGCGTCCACAATGCCCATTCATAATTCTTCCCCCCTCATGTTTTATTCATTCCTCCAGTTTCTCGGCTACCTCACGGCCTTCCTCCTCCTCTTCGCCGGAGTCCTCTACGGCCTGCTCATGTTGATGAGCTGAGTTTGCAAAACATTAACGAAACTGCGACAATGACAGGTACAATTCTTCTATCTCTTCTCGCCAGATACCCTGTCAACTTCTCTGCTCCGTTATGGAGGATTCGGACTTGCCCGCAGTGAGCATATCATATCGGTCGTACAGCAGAAAGCTTCCGGGGGGATGTACCCCCGGAAGCTTTTTCGCATAACGAGCAGGCTGGTTATATAAAAATCAGAATGACACTGATAATGAGCGCAACCAATGCGGCTACTTTCAGTTTGTCATTCTGCGAGCACATCAGTATACTAAGTGCGGCAAAGATAACGCCCCGCGGATTTATCACCCCCTTGCCCGCGGTTCCGTTACACAGGACGGAACCGGCGTGCCAGAGGTTTTTCAATCGACAGAAATTGTGAACAAGGGAGCAAAGGGAGCACCATTGCCGCCATGGAAACGGGCGAATTTATCCTTTTCGATGATGTAAAGCTCTTTGTCTTCCTTATTTCCAATGGAAACGAACTGGCCATCCTTATCAAAATAACCGGCAAGCTGCACCTTGGCATTCACGATATTCTTCAAGGTATTCGTAACCTCAGTGTCATAGTCGAAGTTACGGATCTGCTCAAAGAACTTGATGACGAGATCATCAACCTCTTTAGGGCGACGCCGCAGCCAGCAGCTGGAGCCAAGCAGGAAGTTTCTGTCTTCCAGATCTCGTTTCAACTGTTTGAACAATTGCAAAGTGGTCTTCAGGGAATCAGAGAACTGGACGCCAGATTCCAAATCATTCTTACACTGCAACATATCAACAACCAGCGAGAAGAGATAGGCCTTAGCTACCGGGGCATGTTCCATATTATTGGAAACAGCCAGATTGCGCATGAGGGTTGTAGGCAAGACGGTACACTCCTGAAGAGCGGATCTGTTGAATCCCATACTGCTGCGCAGTTTTGACAACGCCAGTTCGCGCACTTCATAGTGTTCATCCACGGGGACGGTGGAATCCGCAAGGTCTCCGCTCAAGGTCACTTCCCGTACACCACGTTGCGATTTATCATCCAGAAGTTTACCAATGTAGATTGTGTCACCGGATGTTATCTGAGAGAAATAATCAGACCACATGGGGGATGACTCCGGCAGGGTCATCTTATCGATGATGGCGTTCAACGCCCCTTCATCTAACTTTCCCTCAAACAGTGACGCTTTGCCGGAATAAGCCGCATTGACCCGCTTGATGACAGTCAACAGCTCATTATCAGAATAATTCAGAGCTTCCTCGTATTCCGCGTTCAACAGCATACGCATAGCCATGCCCGAGAGATTATCCTTGTTATGATTGAGCGTCTCCAGGGAGCAGGCATGGGGAATCATGCTGATGGAGCTCTTGCATGTGGACACCGCCTGCAGATACTCAGCAAGCGTGCGGCAATTGCTCAACTGCTTTGGCAGATTCTCAAAGCGGATTTTCTCCTCTTTTAATCCGGTCAACCGGTTCATGAGGGAATCAGGAATATTCAAACGCGTGCGGTAACGTCTGGCCAGGCGAATCATTTCATCCACATCTGCCTCCCGGCGCAACAAAGTTCGCTCAACGGCATCCTGGAACGAGTCTTCCAGCGCAGACTTCTCCTCACGAGAGAAATCTATCACCTTCAGATATTTCTGGTAAAGTTTGTATTTTGCAGCCAATTGCTCCAAATCCAGCGTTTCGCTTTTACCCATATCATCCTCAAGGGAATTGATAACCTGAGATTTCAATTCATCGTTGATTTTATGGAGCAATTTCTGTTCCCGGTCCTTGAGCGATTGAGCTTCGGAGTAGGAGAACCGGGTCTCCATATTGCTCCGCAACTTATCAAAAGAACGAATGTACCTGACGTTTTCCTCCAGGGTATCCAGAGTGATGTCATTATACCTGGCCTCCAGCCATTCTTCAAACTGGCGCAATTTTTCCACATCAGCCTCATACTCCTGCACCAGGGCTGCTACAGTCGCGTGGGCGCGTTTATACTCCAGACTGATGGGGCGGTAAAGATACTCCAGGTAACGGTTACGTTGAAGTTCATCCACCATCTCTGCAATCTGCTGGCTTCGAACAACGTTTTTCAATGCGTCAGTGCGCTCCTCAACCGTATCAAAAACATACCAGCCGAGAGTACCGGCCGAAGCCGATAATCCGAGAAGGAACAGCCAACACACCGTCTTACGCACGAAGCGAGAGCGGATTTTTTTATCCTGGGCAATACAAGACTTTCGGAGTGTATCCACCTCCTGAATCAACAAGCCAGACTTTTTCTCTGATTGCAAGCCTGCTGCCTGAGCACGGATATCGTCGAGCGGCTTGATAAATGCACGGGGAGGAGTTCCCGCCTCCAACTTGGTTTTAATGGTCGAGAGTTGGTTATTCAGAGTCTTGTACACAGCCAGTTCTCTCTCATTCACCTGGTGTAACTCCCAATCTTCATGCGCAGAGGCAAGTTTTTTACGTTGCTCTGCACTCAGGCGCACCTCGTGCTCAGCCGCGTACCGTTCGATTTCCGTGGCAGTCTGATGCCGCTCAGCCGGTTCTTCCAGAGCGTCGAGGTTCTCAAACTGGGAGGCAATTGCAGCCTGAGCCGTTTTCTGCGAGTGGTTCTTATAGACAGCGCAGGCCTCTTCATATTCCGGCAGGCCGAGCAAATAATCCTCTGAGGCATACTCTTTCATGCGCTGCACCACCTTCGCAATCAGGGTGGCATTCCGGGATTCCAGCACTGCTGGCAATTCTGTGGCTAACTTAGCAGCCAGGCGCTGGCCAATTTCCTCGTGCTGCTGAGTTGCATTCATATCAGCAGGGTCACGGCGGATGATTTCTGCCATCACCGCAAAAGCAGCTTCATCATCGTGAGCAAGGCTGGCTGTGCGGAACTGAACATACAGCTCCCTGGTCAAGGGGGAAACAGCCTGAGCAGCCACCGACAGCGGCACCTCTGCGCGAGCCACCACGGGTGCTGCGGCCTTAGTCTTTTTGGAACTCAGTGCTTCGAGTTGCCTGACGGCATCCTTATCTGCCGGGTCAGCCTGAATAATCTGGGTCAGAATATCGATGGCTTCATTCTCATTCCGGCGGATGAGAGCCGAACGAAGCTGAGAGTATAGTTGGTCGGTTGGTTTCATTTTTTCTGCGCAGGGGGTATGTATTTAATATCGTAGCGGCTGATTTCCGCCTTGATACCTTTAATCTGATAGTCGAAAATAACAACTGTATACTTCTTATAAAGTGATTGGATGTTATCCGTTTCGTTCTTTAACGTGTTCTCCCATTCAGCCTTGCATTGCTCGCATTTCTTTTCGCAGTCCAGGAACTCAAACCGCCTGGCATGTTTCTTCAGTTGCTCTTCCAGCGCTTTAACGCGTTCAGCATTACTGGCTTTTCCGGCTTCTTGAATGGCTTTCAGGTATTGCTCCTTGTTCTGGAATTCGGCCGCTCCGGCATGAGTTTTCAGTTCCTCCCACATATGCTGCGCTGCGGCTGCTTCCCGTTCAGCTTGTCTGTATTGCTGAAGGCAGGCTGCAGCAGCTTCCGGCAGAGGCTCAGAGAAATCCACAGCGGTTAACGCCAGCTCCGTTGTGATTTCCGTTCCTTCAAAATAGATGCATTTCTCCTTCAAATCTTCCTTGCAAGCGTAGAATTCCTCCCGCGACACCACCACGCCGGAGATATTAATGGAAAATGCTTCTTTATCCTCCTTGAATGTCACCCTGGTTTCCCAACCCGAGCGCCCGTCCAGCCGGAGCATGAACTGATTCGGTTCCAAGCTGATTCCCTGTTCTGCTTCCTTGTCTGAATCAGATGCCTGCACCTCAGGATTCTTCGGGTCCGGAGTCGTTGTCTCAGGAGACAGTTTCCCAGCTGGTTTATTGCCTTTTTGTTCTGATTCCTCCGGCCGTTGCATCGGTTTATCCTCCTGCGGTTTCGGAGCGTCCGCCTTTTCCTTGGGATTACTTTGTTCTTTCGGAACGGGAGTCGGCGCTGGTTCCTTCTCTCCGGGCCAGAGGACAAATGCGAGAATCATAGCGCCAACCACCAGCATTGCCGGAATGTAATGCTGGTGACCACCATTGTTACTCACCGTTTCATTCACCGCTGGAGGCGCAGGAATCGAAACGGCGGGGGATGTATAGGCCGGCTCCAGATGCGGGAGGTCTGCTGGTCCGGGATTCGTGACAAGCGACGGTTCCACCACCGCAGGTCGCTCCGGAGCCTCCAGCATAGGGGCTACGTGCAGCACCCTGGCATGGATGCCAGGCAATATGCCCGCTGCATACTGAGCTTCGCCAACGCACACAAACGGGCACAAATTACGGCTTATTGTACTAGTCATCGCTGTGGCATATCCCATGCCCCAGCCTTTGTCTGCACGTTCCAGCATGGCCTCATGCAGGAGGCTCAACAGGTCATCATCGCTCCGCGCCTCCGCACAGACGAGGTAGGCACCATCTGCAAACTCGGGCATTGCCAGCCAATGAGCCGTTGCGCTGTTACCCGTGAAGCGGGACCAGGAGTTTCCATTCATGGTGGCTACCGCAGGCAGGGGCGATTCTGCCTCTATCCACTGTGGTGCCTGATTCCAGCTGTTCTGCCAGCAATGCCGCAATGCAAACATCAAAGCTGCCGGGGTGGAACTTATCCATCCGGTGGTCTGAATATCTGCCTCGGTCACCACCCAGTGGTGTGCCGTGTGATTGGTTCGCAGGGTATAATCTGTACCACTGTTGCCAATCCGGCTGAATATATGGTAGCGATTCTGCCCGAATTGATGCGTGCTGTATAGCAGATAACTATCCACCCTGGCGTCCCGGTCGAACGCACTGATACGCTCCAGCTGGCCTTTTAATACCTGCGGCAGCTGGCGAGACTGCGCTACTGTACCGAACCCGCTCTTCCCGGATTCCAACAGTTTCGGGGCACTCGTGTAGATGAGTTGTAACATGCTGCGGCGCATTAGACGGATTCAACGTAACCAGGCATCAGCTCACTGAGCATCCACAGTGTCGGGTCGCACATATGCCGCGGCGCGATGCGCGCAGGATCGGGACCGATGCGGGTAACACCACTTGCAGCATCTTCGAATGTAATGGGCGGAGCCCCCAGCTGCGATACGGCAAAGTAGCGCACATTGCTGGAAATACTCTCTGCGGTAGTGCAGATGGATGGTTCAAGCGACATCATGAGCGCACGGAGGCGATCCGAATTCGCCTTCACATTGGCCTGAATGATTTTCCCATTCTCGGATACAGGCAACAAGGGTTCGCCACCGCCTTCCGGTGTGCTGAGGTAACTCTCCCACAAATCGCACTTACCAATCAGCACCGAGAAAGGCGTATCCAACAGCTCGCCAGCACGGTGATTCAGCAGTTCGGCAATGCGGGCTTCCGTCTCTGCCATGATTTGCGTCTGCTGGTCAATACGGTGAGCCTCTGTTTTCAACTGAGGGTCGTCATGCTGCGTGATAATCCGGCGGAATGATTTGCTGGTGGTCGGGTCGAAGAGGAAGATGATGCCGGACGCCACAGAAACATGCATGGCACCAGGAGAATCATCGCTGCTGCGGCCCGGCTCGAAATGTTCACCGGCATTATCATAAAACACCACGGATACAGGCGGCAAGGTGCTGTTGGGAACAGAGAGATTATATACAAAGGGCTTCGGCAATTTGACCATACGCCCACGGCGGTGGAATTCCTCATACAGCGCACCCTCCAGGTCAGTCTTGGTCAGGTAGGCCTGCTGCGGGGTGGCAGAGGAGAACAAACGGGTGCTCACCTCATTGAGCTGGGCATTGCCAGTGGGGTCAGCATCGCGCCAGGCGAGATTGAATCCCTTACTTCCCACATATGCCATCTCATGAATAAAGGAAGCCAGATAATAGGATTTACCGGATGCCGGTGCCCCGATAATGGAGAAAATCAGGGTTTCTATCTCCAGGAAACGCGGCGGCAACTTGTGGCGGCAATGCGGGCAGGCCAGCTGAGTACAAGGCATACCCTTCTCATCGATAGCCTGCCCCTTGGTGTTAAACCGCTTGGCATGGAAGCGCTTCATCGCATCCGGGCCAAGAACTGCATCGCCCATAAGCGATGGATGCGAGGCTATACTCATCACATCGCCCGTATTAAATCGCAACCAGCACGAAGGGCAAAGATGAGTGCCCTGCTGGTCATCCACCATGGAAACCAGCTCCTCCGGCTCAACGGCAGGTGCTGCATGTACCGTTGGAGCGACCACCGGCTGCGGACTCTGTGGCATTACCTGAGGTGCTGCGGGCATGGCAACCTGGGCAGGCATCACAGGCGCAGGCGGAGGCACTACCACGGCAGGATTCGGCATGGCGTTTTCCTGCCAGGAAACCCTGCTGAACGCCTGAAGTGCACATGCACCGCCCGGCAGGCCATGCATGGTCACCAGCGCAGTCGGCGGCAGGTTCTTCGCCTTGTCTGATAGCTCAGCCGGAGTGAACGGCCCCTGCCAATTGGTCATGCCGGCATAGTAGTAATACCAGGCTTTGTTGTTGTATTTACCACACACCTGAATCTGTTGGTCAGGCAGTGTAGAAGAGTAATAGAGGTGAAACAGGCCCCCGTTCACCCCAATCAGGTAGCCGCGTCCGTTTTCTAGTTCAAACGAGGACATGGTGGCTGCGCCATCGCGCATGTACTCCTGTTTCGGGTAGTATACGCACGTATCATTCTTCACCATCAGGATGGCAGCGATGCCTGGTTTCATGCTCAGTTGGACTCCGGCATCCGGGGCATTCCCGATGCTCACTGATGGCTGGGTGACGTGACGATGCCGCCCGGTAACACAATCAAAAATATAGAGATAATTCATAGTGTATTAAAGGGAAGATTTTTCGCGTTTAATCTGGTTAAGCCCTGCCAGCACGAGTCGCAGCACAACAAACCACGCAACAACCCCCAAGGCAAGGTGTTTCAGGAGTCCATAATCTGCCAGAAGGGTGCTATTCCAGAACATGTGCAGGCCTACAGGAATCAAGGCAACAAACAGGAAGCGTTTATCTATCAGAATACTGAAATCTATATAAGTATCTGTTTTCTCACGCAGATGGTTGCATATCTTGTTATCCAGCACCATCCAATAGGCCCCTGCCGTAATCGCCGTCCATACAACATGACCAAACGGTGTCATAACCGCCCGCAATTCAGCCACTATATCCATTTTGGCGCCTTTTGTTAAAAATGCAAGAAAGCAATAGCCTGCACTCTCAAATGCAGCGAAGCCAGCACCGACAGCGGCCCCCACCACCAACCCGGTCAGGATGCGCCCATTGCGAAGCTTGCCTGCCAGCAAAATAGCCACGAGAAGCTTAGCAGGTTCCTCCGTGAGGCCTGCCCAGTACGCCTCCTTCAGGGTTGGGAAAAATGAATGAAATATCAGAGCCAAGATTATGGAAAGAAGGCCACCGCCCACCAGAGCTTTACAACCGGAATAAAATGATACATCCCGGCGCACATTCAGTTCGTAAAACAATACAAAGATGCTGAAAGGGATACCAAAACTGCCAACAAACATCAAGCCTGGCAGAAGAAACGGATTTTCAAAGCGTTGCAATGCATAGGTGAACCCAAAGTACATTATGAGGGAGAACAACACCAGGCGGGCAAACACCCAGGGAGTCGGGAAATGCGTGGGTACTGAAGCGAGAGGTGGTGTTCCCTTGCTGGTGCCGGCTATAAAACAATCCATCAACTCATCTTCGGTATGGTGCCTGAACACAGCAGAGAAGAAATTCCCGATAGAAAATCCTTTAAGTGAGGGCAACTTGACCTGTGATGACTCCGGCGGGAGCAATGTGCTGATGGGCGTCCAGTTCGCCATACCGGCTTTCCACGCCATATCCTGCGGCAGCAGTGCTCCGCTGGACAGCATCGTCCGGATGGTAGCCAGGCTGTACGGTCCACTGGTCACACCATTCTTTGATACCATGTATCCTTCATCCACAGGTGTTCCTACCTGTGGTTGTCCACCAGGTGAAGGAGGCGGAGCCGACGAGAATCCACCTGCCGGAGCAGATTCTTCCTTAAGCATGGTGTTGGCATCTATCATCCCCATGCCACGGAAACTTTCCAGTTCCTGCTGAGAAAACGGACCTTCCCAGGTTACTCCGTTGTCAATTGAGTAGTAATACTTTTTCATATTTGTCCTTAACTTTGGAAATTTATTCACCCTCGACCAACAGCACCGCCCCTTCCGGAGCGCCGTGGGCAGCCAGAATGGTCTGTCGCTCGCTCACCGTGAGTGTCCCGCAATGCGGCAGAGCCTGCGTAATTCTACGGGTTTTGCCATCCGGCTGGCAAATGATGCATGTAACGTTAACCGGCGCAGAAGGAGACGATGCGTCGCGCAGCACCCCGGCTGAGACCACATGGTTCAGCGTCTGCCAGTAAAAGCCATCGGAATCCTCGTGATTAGGTACATCCGGGTAACGACACCGACCACAGCGAAACCCCAGGGTTCTGCCTTTCAACTCCTGCACACTTCCCTCGGACTCATACAACCACTCCCCATCCTTCCTGCGAGTCAGGCCAATGGGCGCACGGTGCACAGCCTGCTGAATCTGCATCAGCTCGTGACTGCCGCAGACAGGACAGGTAAAGATGATTTTAGTGTCCATATGGATATTTTCTAAACACTAATATGTAGCAAAACTGCTAGCTTGTCAACTTCAATTCCGTTAATAACAGGTATTTGTCCAAGAAAATTAACAATCCGCTTGCCAACGTGTCTCGAAAATGCTATTTTTGCAACGTGGAGACGCAAGACCAGTCCGAATTGAAGAAAAGCATCAAAATCTGGCTGAAGGCAAACAATTACAGTTACGCCTGGCTGGCAGAGCGTTGCTATGTTTCCGAAGCAACCGTGCGGAACTGGATGGCCAAGAAGCTGATACCGGCGGCAAAGGTACATATCATCCGCGAGATGGTGAAGGAGCTGCCGCTGGTTCTCCCCGGGCGCGTGCAGGTGGAGGAAGAGACCAAGATAACGCTGAGTCTCGATGCCGCCACGCGCGCCGCGCTGGAAAAACGGGCCTTTGCCCAGGGAAAGACTCTGGCAGAATTTCTGGCAGATGAAGTGCCACACCTCGGGAACTGACGCTAACGGAATTGATGCCCGGCATACCAGAGATGACTGATAACGCACTACCCTGCGGAACCCTGCTGGGGCAGTATAAACTGGAACAGGCCACGGCGCAAGGGGGCTTCGGTGTTCTTTACCAGGCATGGGACACCCGCATGAACCGCCGGGTTGCCATCAAAGAGTGCTTCCCGACAGCCCTTTGCCACCGGGATACCGCCACCGGACAGGTACGTCCTCATTCAGAATCATTACGCCCACTGTATGAAGCCGCGCTTAACGATGTATTCGAGGAAGCCCGGACGCTCTCCGGCCTGCACCATGCGCATGTGGTGCCGGTGTATGATATTTTCCGGGCGGCGGGGAGTATGTTTTATGTAATGCCCTGGCTGGAGGGAGGCTCGCTACGGGATAAGATTGCAGCGGGGCATGCCGTGTCCGCAGAAGAATCGGACCGGTGGTTATTGTCTCTTCTTTCGGCGCTGGAGTACCTGCACAGCCGGCAGATTATCCACCGCGATATCAAGCCCGGCAACATCATGTTTGATGCCGATGGCAACCCGATGCTGGTGGATTTCGGCTCTGCGCTGAACCGCGCCACCAAGGTGGACACCACCACGCAGGGCGAATTCTCACCCGTGTACGCCTCCCCCGAACAGGTAAGCGGCAAGGGAAAAATCGGCCCGTGGACGGATTTATACTCCCTGGCAGCCACCTGGTATGAGCTGCTCACCAGTACACAGCCCGAAGCTGCCCAGCAGCGCCTGGTGCAGGATGATTTGCAGCCACTCCCCCCGGGCAGAACCGTGATGGAGCAAAGCATCATGCAGAATCTGGCGCTGGATGCGGCGGCGCGTTGCCAGTCTGCACGGGAGTGGTGCGACTGGCTCCAGGCTGGGCAATTGCCCGCAGTTGTAACCCGCCGCCGCCGCACTTCCTGGCTCAAGGGAGGTCTGCTGCTAGTCCTTGGCATGGGGATTGCCTTCTATGCCGGCACGAACATCTCCTCTCCACAAGAAGCCACGCAGGAACCCGCCAGGCAGGAAACCAGCATTGATGTCTCAGAAGAATACTACCGCGAAATCTGCCAGAAACTCGGGCTATACCAACTCCAGCAGCAATTAGAAGCCAGCCAGCAGCAATACGCGGTCATAGAGCAGGACTTCCTGAAAAAAGCAGGGATGCTTCTGGAAAAAATCAAAGGTCTTGAAAAGGAGAACCGTTCTTCCTCAACAGTCATGGAAGAATTCTACAGCCTTAAAAAAAGGCTAAACAAACTCAGGGAGAACGCTGTTAAGGAAATCGACCGCAATGAGGGCAAAGAATCAGCGATTTATTCTCAATTGCAGGATATAAGCAGCAATCCGAACGCCCATTACCCCTGGAAAACCCAGCAGGAATTCCTGATGCTCCGGAAAATCCAACCCAGACTGGAGAAGGATTTTCAATCTGGAGTAGCCTTCGGCACCTCGGTTCGCATGAACATTTCTCGGTACGGGGTTAATGAATTATGGGAAACGGAGAAAGCGCTACAAAAGGCTTCACTGGATTATAACTTTCTTGAATAGGGGCGCTTATCCACCTAGAAATCCTGCACAGACGCTGTTTTTTACGTCCTCGGAGCCCTCGGGCTCCAATAAAATCCGCCGCAGCGGTGCAGAGACCGATGCGGCGGTGAAAGAAGAGATGGAGGAAGGAGACGCTTAGTCCTTTTTCTCACCGGCGATACCCATGGTGTAGCCGTTGTACTCACGGAAGTTGTACAGGGGCTGGCCTTCGGGTACGGCGTAGCCGATATTCTTGCGGATGGCCAGGAAGTCGGCGATGCCGGCTTCATTCACCTGGTTGAGCTTGCCGCCGTGCATGTCGGCGAAGAGCACCATCTTGCAGTAGGCATCGGCGTTCTCCATGAACCACTCGGCTTCCTCGATGTGGCGGGCGCCGGTGATGACGCCATGGTTCTCCATGAATACCACGGTGCTCTGGTGGCAGGCCTTGGCCACGGCCTCGGCGGTCTCGGGGGAGCCGGGGGTGCCGTAAGGAGCCAGCGGAATCTGGCCCAGGAAGATATCAGCCTCGGGGTTAATGCCGTTCGGGGGCACCATACCGGCAAAGAGGAAGGCATTGCAGCACGGGGGATGCGCGTGGATGCAGGCGTTCACGCCCACTTCCTTCATCATGGCGATGTGGGTCTTCACCTCGCTGGTGGCGGGGCGGTAGCCGCAGAGCTGGCCGGCGTTCATGTCTACCATGCAGATGTCCTCCACGGTCATGAAGCCCTTGGAGCAAAGCGTGGGGGAGCAGAGCACGAGGTCCTTGGCCACGCGCACGGAGAGGTTACCACCGTTGCCGTCCACGTATTCGCGCTGCCAGAGGCGGCGGCCCATGTCGACCATGCGCTCCTTGATTACGCGGATTTCGGGGCTGTTGAAGAAAGCATCGATTTCTTCGCGGGTCTGCGGGTCGTAGTTCTCCCAGGGGAAGATGCGGTCCGGCAGAGCGGGTTTGATGTAGAGTTCGGGATTAGCCATAATACAATGATTAATGATTAGTGATTAATGAAATAATTCGGCGTAGGCGGAAGCCTGCGGGCCGGGGGTGATGGTGGTGTAGGTGATGCCGAAGGCATCGCGGCAGGCTTCGGGGGAATCGAATACCCCTGCCCCGGCAAAGGCGTACATGGACGCACCGAGCACCGTGCTTTCGGAAACGTTGGAGATGCGGATGGGCAGTCCGAGGATGTCGGCACGCATCTGGGTCCACACCTTGTTGCGGGCGCCGCCGCCCACGAGCAGCAGGTCGGTGGACTTGAAGCCACCCACCTTCTCAAGCTTCTGCAGACGCTGCTTGAGGCGCAGGGTAAGAGCCTCCATGGCCGCGCGGTAGATGTGGGCGCGGGTGCGACCCAGCACCAGCCCCTGAATGCTGCCGGGCACGGCATCGCTTGGCAGGAAATCGGGGATGAGTTTCACGCCATCGCAGCCGGGGGCAATCTTTTCTGCCTCGGCATCCATGGTATCGAAGCTCTCGCCGTTGTAGCAGGTGGCTTTCACCCACTCAATGATGCCGCTGGCAATCCACTGCAGACCGGGGTTAAGCAGACCGGCCTTGCTGTCGTATTCCACGGTGGCACCAGCAGCGTAGTCCTCTGTTTCCAGGCTGGCCTTGGCGGTGCGCAGCATCAGGATTTCCCAGGTGCCGCTGGAAAGGAACGGCTGGTTTTCCTGCACTCCGCTGCCAAAAAGGGCGAACTGGGTGTCGTGCCCGGTGGAAATGACCGGCACGGCGTTCGGCAGGCCCAGCAGCTCGCAGGCATCGGGGGTAAGCGTGCCGATAACATCGCCGGCATTCACCATGGGCGGGAAGAGTTCCTTCTTAATCCCCAAGGTGGCGAGAATCTCCGAGCTCCAGTCACCGGTGACCAGATCCGTCATCTGGGAAGTGCCGGCCATGGTGCGGTCGGTTGCCATCACGCCGGTGAGGCGGTGGGCCAGGATGTTGGAGATGAAGAGCCAGGCGTGGGCCTGCTCCAGGAGTTCCGGACGGTTTTCCTTGAGCCAGATGAGTTTATAGATGGTGTTGAAGGCAAACTCACCCACACCGGAAATCTTGTTGAGCATGGCCTGGGGCATATACTCAGCCACACGCTTCATCACCTCTGCGGTGCGCGGGCATTTCCAGGAAATGACGGGGTAGAGCAGCTCGCCAGCCTCATTCACCAGCGCACCATCCACACCAAAGGTGGTGATGGTCACGCCCTTCACCTGCGAAGCGTCAATCTGCGGCAGAATTTCGCGGGCGCAGGCGGCCAGCTGGTTCAGAATGCGGTCGGCATTCCACACGTGGAAATCCGGGTTCTCTGCACCAGCATCGGTGGAGTTGGGCTGGCTGGATTTAGCCACCAGCTGCCCCTTATCATCTACGAGAATGGCGCGTACGTTGGTCGCGCCGCAATCTAAGCAAAGTACGTATGCCATATCAGGAAAAAGCGAACAAGCTGCCGGGGTTACCCCCGGCAGCTTGCCTTGGTAAATGAGATTAATACTTACCGTAGATGGGGCCGAAGTTGGCGCAGGCGCGGAAGTCGGCGCTTTCGGGGCAAGCGGTACCGAAGAGGTCCCAGGCTGCCGGACGATACACCTTATCCTCGGGCACGTTGTGGGCGTATACGGGGATGCGGAGCATGGAAGCCAGGGTGATGATATCGGCACCGATGTGGCCGTAGGTCCAGGCGCCGTGGTTGGCACCCATGTTGGCCATGACGGTGTACACATCCTTGAAGCCGCCCTTACCGGTGAGACGGGGGGCAAACCAGGTGGTGGGCCAACCCGGGTCGGTGCGCTGGTCGAGCTTGTCGTTCACCTCCTGCGGCAGGTCGCAGGTCCAGCCTTCCACGATGGTGAGCACGGGACCCTGCCCCTTCACGAGGTTCATGCGGATCATGGTCACAGGCACATTGCCCTTGGACACGAAGTGGAGGGAGTAGCCGCCGCCGCGGAAGTATTCGCGGTTGGCCGGGCACCACTCGGAAGCACCCATCATAGCCTCGATGTCGGCCTGGGTGGTCTCGCCGGTCTTCTTCATGATGGGGGTACCATCCTCAGCGGTGGAGTGCATGTTGCCGTCCAGCGCGGTGGAACCGGAGTTGATGAGGTGCATGATGCCGTCCTTGGCAAGGCCTTCCATGGTGTAGCCGGTCACGCGCTTCACAGCGGCGGGGCTCCAGTAGGTGCGGATGTCGGAGAAGCAGGCAGCGCGGCCGGTGAGCTGGTGCAGCAGGAGCATGCACACGCCATTCATGGCATCGTTTTCCGTGGCGAAGGGAATAGCCTCACGCGGGCCGTTCCAGTCGAAGGTGCTGTTCAGGATGGACTCAGCCATGTCGCCGTTCGGGTAGAAGTCCGTCCAGTGGCGCTGGCCCTGGAAGCCACCGCAGATAGCATTGAAGCCCAGGCCCTCTTCCTCGCGGTCAATGGTCTTGAGGTAGGGGTTGCCGTGCATCATGTCGCGGAAGATGATGGTCATGAGGATGGATTCGCGCAGGGTGCGCTCCTTCTCCTCGGGGGAAAGAACGAGGTCGGGGCGGTTGCGGTCCGGACCAATCTTCACGTACTTCTTGGCCCACTCCATAGCCAGGTCGAACTCGGCCTTGTCGTAGATGCCCAGCTCCATGCGGCGGCGCACTTCGGTCATGTCGACAGCCTGCACACGCATGCCCATGTAGCTTTCCCAGAAGTTCTGGTCAACGATGGAACCGGCGATACCCATGGAGCAGCCACCGATGGAGAGGTAGCCCTTGCCACGCAGGGTAGCC